>NZ_JBHWCC010000004.1:0-328265 GCF_042735715.1 Streptomyces sp. NPDC059582 | reverse complement strand
CCGGAACACCACCCACAACTCATCCGGCACCAGCCGCTCAACCAGATCCGTCATGCACGGCTCAACGAACGATCACGCCATAAGAAACGGTGTCTAAGAGGGAAGACGCTGCGTCACCTGCGTCACCCGGCTCGGAAACCGACCGCTGACCTGCGGCAACAGCGATGACGCAGACGGCTTGCTCTGCGTCATCCTGCGTCACCTGCGTCACCCGGTGACGCAGCCGATGACGCAGCGGTGACGCAGCCCCGGTCCGCAGCGTCACCCAAAGCCGCAGGTCAGAGCCTCAAGTGACGCAGATGACGCGGTGACGCAGAAATCCGAACCTCGGACAGACACGCGCATCCGCCACCCCTGCAAGGCCCCCAAGCCCACTCCTTCGGTTCCAGGGAGAACTCCGCATGGACACGGCCCCTGTCGACGCGTTCGACAACACCCTCGTACTGCTCACCGTGGAGGAAGCCGCCCGCCGCCTCCGGATCGGCCGCACCGTCTGCTACCGGCTCATCAGCTCCGGAGAGCTGGAATCCATCACCGTCGGCCACCTCCGCAGGGTGCCGGTCGACGCCGTGCCCGAGTTCGTCACCCGCCGCCGCAAGAGGCAGCAACCCACCACCACCGCCACGGCGGCCTGAGGAGCACTCATGGAAGAAGACAAGAACAAGCGCACCCGGCAGCCCAACGGTCGTTCGTCCATCTACGAGGGCAAGGACGGCAAGTGGCACGGTCACGTCACTGTCGGCGTCCGCGACAACGGCAAGCCCGACCGGCGCCACGTCGAACGCAAGACCCGAGCCGAGGTGACGGCCGCTGTACGCGAGTTGGAGAAAGCGCGTGACAGCAAGACCGTGCGAAAGCCAGGTAGGGCATGGACGGTCGAGGCGTGGCTCACGCACTGGATGGAGAACGTCGCGCCCCTCGGCGTCAACGACAACACAATGGTCGGGTACCGCGTAGCCGTCCGGAAGCATCTCATTCCCGGCTTGGGGGCTCACCGTCTCGACAGGCTCAAGCCCGAACACATCGAAGTGTTCTACGCGAACATGCAGGCCAACGGCAGCAAGCCCGGGACCGGCCACCAGGTGCACCGCACCTTCCGCACCGCCCTCAATGAAGCAGTACGGCGAGGGCATCTCGGCAAGAACCCGGTTCAGTTGGCCAAGGCCCCGAAGACGGGTGAGTACGAGGTGGAGCCCTACAGCGTCCAAGAGGTGCAGCGGCTACTCAAGGCCGCTGACCAGCATCGCAACTCCGCACGGTGGGCCGTCGCGCTCGCCCTCGGACTGCGCCAGGGCGAGGTGTTGGGGCTGAAGTGGGAGGACGTGGACCTTGAGGGCGGGTTCCTCGTTGTCCGTCGTAGTCGCCACCGGCCGCAGTACGCCCACGGGTGCGCGGAGCCCTGCGGACGCAAGGCGGCCGGCTACTGCCCGCAGAGGCGACGAACCAACCCGGAGTTGTCCACCACCAAGTCCCGCGCCGACCGTCGCGCGGTTGGCCTCCCCGATCAGCTCGTGGACCTGCTTGGTACACACCTCAGTGCGCAGGGAGCGGAGCGAATGAGGGCCGGGACGCGCTGGGAGGACAACGGGTTGGTCTTCCCGGATGAGTTCGGCCGTAGCCCCTCCCACCGCCGAGACTGGTCTGAGTGGAAGGCTCTTCTGGCAGAGGCGAAAGTCCGAGACGGGCGTTTGCACGACGCGCGTCACACGGCCGCCACTGTGCTACTCATCCTGGGTGTCCCCGAGCGGGCCGTCATGGGCCTCATGGGTTGGTCGACCACTGCCATGGCCGCTCGATACCAGCACATGGTGGATGCCGTGCGGGCCGATGTCGCGAGGCAGGTGGACGGTCTGCTCTGGACGACCGAGGCGGACCGGCCCGACGATGGCGCGGCTGGCGCGCTCGTACCGGCTAACTGAGATGGGACCGAGTCACCAGTTGGTGCACCCAACGGACCTACTAGTGGGCTGCGGCATTGCTCCGCAGCCCACCAATCTGCTGGCCCATTGACATCATTGCGGTACGACTGCTCGCCACGTGCACCGTACTTTCCACGCCGCACGCGGCCTTGATGCGTTCTACTGTCGGGACTGGGCCGAGCAGGAGGCCGCTGTCGGCAGAGGCGAATGCCCGTAATGCCTCCAACAGGAAAATGCTAGAGATCAGTACTAGACTGAACCAGTCGAGCTCTTGAGTGAACGAGCAATCGGCCTCGGTGAGTTGCAGGTGGAAGTAGATGTGACGCCAAGTCAGCGGCCGGTTTTGGCTCCGATCTCCCACCCTTCGCGTCCCCGTCTTGAGGGCGTGGGGCAATCGCAGGTACTCCTCGTCAGGTCTATGCCTGTGCTTAGGAGATGAGTTATATGGCTGTGGGGCCGATGTACTACGGCGCCAGTCAGAATGCTGGCACAAATGAAACCTTCCTAGAGGCGGATCGCTTCGGAGGGAAGGCGTTGGTCGCCTCAAACACCCACAACATCCTCGAACCGCCGGCAACCAATGTGTCGGTTGGTGTAGGCGGAGTCGGGCAGGTGGGGACTGCCGGGTGGAGCTATGGCTGGGGCGTAATGGGCGCCAGTATGAAGGATGGCGGTTTGCAAGCCGGTGTCGTCGGTATGGGATGGGGCGCTGCCAACACTGGCGTCATTGGTGAAGCCCACACTGGGAATGCAGCCTGGGGGGTCTGGGGCAGGAGCAACCAGGGCTACGCAGGGTGGTTTAGTGGCAAGGTACATGTGAGGGATTCGTTGACGAAGGGTTCGGGGGGGTTCAAGATCGATCACCCCCTCGATCCAGAGAACAAGTACCTGGTTCACTCCTTTGTCGAGTCGCCCGACATGCTTAACGTCTACTCTGGCAATGTCGAAACCGATGGCAACGGTGAGGCGGTAGTGATCTTGCCTGGCTATTTTGAGGCGCTCAATCAGGACTTCACCTATCAGCTCACAGGTGTCGGCCAGTTCGCGCAGGCGATCATCGCCGAGGAAATTCGCGACAACAGATTCTCAATTAAGACCGACAAGCCGAACGTCAAGGTTTCGTGGCAAGTTACTGGGGTGCGCCAGGACCCCTACGCCGCCCGGAATCGAATCACTCCGGAAGAAGAAAAGCTTGAGGGGGAGCGAGGGCTGTACTTGCATCCAGAGGCCTACGGCCAATCGCGCAGCCGCGACATTACCTTCGAGCGTGAACGCGCTCACGAGGCAATGAAATCGAACCTGAGACATCAGGGAGCGGAACTCCTTGATTCACATGGCGCAAAACCTTGATCGCATGGCAGTGGCTGGTACGTGGTGGTTCAGCCTCGCTCCCGCGCGAGGTTGGTAAGGCGGCAGTCGCAGCGCTGAAGATCAGGGAGTGGCCAGAAGGGGGCAAGTGAGACGGAAACTGAGACGGTAGGCGGGGAGGGCGGTACCCGACGTGAGTGCCGCCCTTCCGTTCTTCCTGATCAAGGCAGTAGAGGCCGTGGCGGGAATCGAACCCACGTAACTCGCTTTGCAGGCGAGTCCCTGAACCACTCGGGCACACGGCCGGGTCTGAGGGAGCGTGTCGCTCCGTGCCGAACTCGGTGACCCGACCGTAGAGCGGGGCGGGGGAGGGGCTCAAGGGAATCGCGGGGGCCGCAACGGGACTGCCATACGCCGTTCACGAAGCGCCCGAACAGGAGGTCCACACCGCGGGGCGGACCGGTCGTACGACCAAGGTCCCGGCCGCTGCTCCGCCTCCCGACAGGGGTCAAAGCGGGTCGTGGACCTTACGCTGGCCGGCATGACCGTCCTCGAACCGCGCGACACCGGCGTCGCAGACCTCGCTCACCCCTCGTCGGCCGCCGAGCCCGACGACACCACCGTGCTGGGCCGGTCCTACCGGGCGCTCAGCATCGGCATCGTGTCGGTCGTGCTGCTGATCGCCTTCGAGGCGACGGCGGTGGGGACGGCGATGCCGGTCGCGGCGCGGGAACTGGACGGGGTGTCGCTGTACGCGTTCGCGTTCTCCGGGTACTTCACGACCAGCCTGTTCGGGATGGTGCTCGCCGGGCAGTGGTCCGACCGCAGAGGGCCGCTGGGGTCGCTGACCACCGGCATCGCCGCCTTCGCCGCGGGGCTGGTGGTGTCCGGCACCGCGGGCACGATGTGGCTGTTCATCGCCGGGCGGGCCGTGCAGGGGCTCGGCGGCGGGCTGGTGATCGTCGCGCTGTACGTCGTCGTCGGCCGGGCCTATCCGGAGCGGCTGCGCCCGGCGATCATGGCGGCGTTCGCGGCGAGCTGGGTCGTGCCGTCGGTGGTCGGGCCGCTCGCCGCCGGAGCGGTGACCGAGCAGCTCGGCTGGCGGTGGGTGTTCCTCGGGATACCCGTGCTGGTCGTGTTCCCGTTGGCGCTCGCGCTGCCGCAGATACGGCGGCGGGCGGCGGGCGCAGTGGACGGGAAGCCGTCGGCCGCCTTCGACCGGCGCCGGATCCGGCTCGCGCTCGGCATCTCCCTCGGTGCCGGACTGTTCCAGTACGCCGCCCAGGATCTGCGCCCCCTGTCCCTCGTCCCGGCCGCCGCGGGCACGGCGCTGCTCGTGCCGGCCGTCCTCGGACTGCTGCCCCGCGGCACCTGGCGGGCGGCCAGAGGGCTGCCCTCGGTCGTACTGCTGCGCGGGCTGGCGGCCGGGTCCTTCGTCGCCGCCGAGTCCTTCGTACCGCTGATGCTCGTCACCCAGCGGGGCCTGTCGCCGACGCTGGCCGGGTTCTCGCTCGCGGCGGGCGGCGGGACGTGGGCGCTGGGCTCGTGGGTGCAGTCCCGGCCGCGTGTCGAGCCGTACCGGGAGCGGCTCACGACCCTCGGCATGGTGCTGGTCGCGGCCGCCATCGCCGCCGCGCCGAGCGTGCTGATCCCCTCCGTGCCCGCCTGGACCGTCGCCGTCGCCTGGGCGTTCGGCTGCTTCGGGATGGGCCTGGTGATCTCCTCCACCAGCGTGCTGCTGCTCCACCTCTCCGCACCGCAGGAAGCCGGCGCCAACTCCGCCGCCCTCCAGATCTCCGACGGCCTCTCCAACGCCCTGCTGCTCGCGGCCGGGGGTGCCGCCTTCGCCGCGCTCGGCGGCGGTACCGTCGCCCACACCGCCACCACGGCCTCCGCCTCCCATCCGGCGGCCTTCGTCGCGGTCTTCCTGCCGATGGCGGGGGTGGCACTCGCCGGCGCCTGGGTGACCACCCGCCTGCGGGAGCGGTGAAGGGTGAGCGATGCGCCGTGTGCCGTGTGCTGTGTGCTGTGTGCCCTGAGCTGTGAGCTGTGAGCTGTGAGCTGTGTGCCGTCAGCTTGTGTGCTGTGAGCTTTGAGCCCTAAGTCGTTCGCCGAGCCACGTGCCCGCGCCCTACCCTCACGCACATGTACGACGCCATCCCGCACCTCGACCCGGCCACCGCCCGGGACCTCGACGACCTCGCCGACGCCCGCGGCCGCCTGCCGCGGGATCTCGTCGAGGAGGCCGTACGCGGGTATCTGCGCGCCGAGACCGAACGGGTGCGGTCCGTCGGGGAGCGGCTCGCCGTGGCGCACGCCGACCTGCTGAGGAGGCTCGGCGAATGAACCGGACCGACGCGGACACCCGCACCCCCAGCCGCCACCTCACCGTCGCCGAGGTCACCGCCCTCGCCGAGGTCGCCTTCGGCGGCCGCGCGCCCGAAGCCCGTGACCCCGGGCTGCTCGCCTCGGCCGTGCACCGGCCGCGCGCCCGGATGTTCGGCACGGCGGCCTACGACGACCTGTACGCACAGGCCGCCGCCCTGCTGCACGGCCTCGCCGCCAACCACCCCCTGGTCGACGGCAACAAGCGCACCGCCTGGCTCGCCACCGCGACCTTCCTCGCCCTCAACGGCGTCGATCTCGCCGACGTGAACCAGGAAGCGGCGTACGGCCTGGTCATCGACGTGGCCTCGGGCGTGGAGAGTGACGTCGCGGTGATCGCGGGGCGGCTACGGGCGCTGTGACGTGGGTCCCAACCGCCGGTGGCCCGGCCTCGTCCGCGCGTCGGCACCGCCGGGCCGCCGGTAGGGTGGCCCGGTTGTCATACGTAGCCGAGCCGCCCCTGACCCCCACCCGGAGACCGTGACTACCACCGCCGCCGCCAGCTCCAGTTCCTCGCACCACCTTTCACCCGCCTTCCCGGGCCGTGCCCCCTGGGGCACCGCCAGCAAGCTGCGTGCCTGGCAGCAGGGGGCCATGGAGAAGTACGTCCAGGAGCAGCCGCGTGACTTCCTCGCCGTCGCCACCCCCGGCGCCGGCAAGACGACCTTCGCGCTGACGCTCGCCTCGTGGCTGCTGCACCACCATGTCGTGCAGCAGGTGACGGTGGTCGCACCGACCGAGCACCTGAAGAAGCAGTGGGCCGAGGCGGCCGCACGGATAGGGATCAAGCTGGACCCGGAGTACAGCGCGGGTCCGCTGAGCAGGGAGTACCACGGCGTCGCCGTCACCTACGCGGGCGTCGGGGTGCGGCCCATGCTGCACCGCAACCGCGTCGAGCAGCGCAAGACGCTCGTCATCCTCGACGAGATCCACCACGCCGGTGACTCCAAGTCCTGGGGCGAGGCCTGCCTGGAGGCCTTCGAGCCCGCCACCCGGCGCCTCGCGCTCACCGGTACGCCGTTCCGCTCCGACACCAACCCCATCCCCTTCGTGACGTACGAGGAGGGCAACGACGGGATCCGGCGGTCCGCCGCCGACTACACCTACGGGTACGGCAACGCGCTGGCCGATCATGTCGTGCGGCCCGTCATCTTCCTCTCCTACAGCGGCAACATGCGCTGGCGCACGAAGGCGGGCGACGAGATCGCCGCCCGGCTGGGCGAGCCGATGACCAAGGACGCCGTCAGCCAGGCCTGGCGCACCGCGCTCGACCCGCGCGGCGAGTGGATGCCGAGCGTGCTGCGCGCCGCCGACCGGCGGCTCACCGAGGTACGCAAGGGCATCCCGGACGCCGGCGCCCTCGTCATCGCCTCCGACCAGGACTCGGCACGCGCCTACGCCAAGCTGATCCGCGAGATCACCGGCACCAAGGCCACCGTCGTCCTGTCCGACGACACCGGCGCCTCGAAGCGCATCGACGACTTCGCGGCGAGCGAGGACCGCTGGATGGTCGCCGTCCGCATGGTGTCCGAGGGCGTCGACGTGCCGCGGCTCGCGGTCGGGGTGTACGCCACCACCATCTCCACGCCCCTGTTCTTCGCCCAGGCCGTCGGGCGTTTCGTACGGTCGCGGCGGCGCGGCGAGACCGCGTCCGTCTTCCTTCCGACCGTCCCCGACCTGCTCACCTTCGCCAACGAGATGGAGGTGGAGCGGGACCACGCCCTCGACAAGCCGAAGAAGGAGGGCGAGGAGGACCCGTACGCCGAGTCCGAGAAGGAGATGGAGGAGGCGAACAAGGAGCAGGACGAGGACACCGGGGAGCAGGAGCAGTTCTCCTTCGAGGCCCTGGAGTCCGAGGCCGTCTTCGACCGGGTCCTCTACGACGGCGCGGAGTTCGGCATGCAGGCCCACCCGGGCAGCGAGGAGGAGCAGGACTACCTCGGCATCCCGGGACTGCTGGAGCCGGACCAGGTGCAGATGCTGCTCCAGAAGCGGCAGGCCCGGCAGATCGCGCACAGCCGCAAGAAGCCGGACGATGAGGCCGACCTGCTCGAACTGCCCGCCGAGCGGCGGCCGGTCGTCTCCCACAAGGAGATGATGGAGCTGCGCAAGCAGCTCAACACGATGGTCGGCGCGTACGTCCATCAGAGCGGCAAGCCGCACGGGGTCATCCACACCGAGCTGCGGCGGGTGTGCGGCGGGCCGCCCAGCGCCGAGGCGACGGCCGGACAGCTGCGGCAGCGGATCGCCAAGGTGCAGGAGTGGGCCACCCGGATGCGGTGAGGCGCGCGCGGTGCGGTGTGCGCTGTACGTACCGGGACAAACACAGGTAGTCCATACCGGCCAATGACCGGATTCTGGACGGAGCCTTCCGCTGAGCGAACCGGCTTCGCTACTGTCCCGCTACGCACACGCCCCGTGGCAGCGCCGCCGCGGAGCGCAGCCGTGAAGCGACCGCGCCCGGGACATCCGGGCCGTCCTGCCGATCGGCGGCCTCTGAAGCGCGTCACGTACGGGACTCCGGGACGCAACCGCCGCGAAGGGGTCGCCGGCCTCACCACATAAGGAGTGGGCGTCGTGACCGCGGAGACCTCTCAGACGCTCGACCGGGGACTGAAGGTCCTCAAGCTGCTGGCCGACACGGACCACGGGCTGACGGTCACCGAGCTGTCGAACAAACTGGGCGTGAACCGGACTGTCGTGTACCGGCTGCTCGCCACGCTGGAGCAGCACGCGCTCGTACGACGTGATCTGGGCGGGCGGGCCAGGGTGGGGCTGGGTGTGCTGCGGCTGGGCCGTCAGGTGCATCCGCTGGTCCGGGAGGCCGCGTTGCCTGCGCTGCGGTCGCTGGCCGAGGACATCGGGGCGACGGCACACCTGACGCTGGTGGACGGCGCGGAGGCGCTGGCCGTGGCGGTGGTCGAGCCGACGTGGACGGACTATCACGTGGCGTACCGGGCCGGGTTCCGGCACGCGCTGGAGCGGGGGGCCGCGGGCAAGGCGATCCTGTCGGCTCGGCAGCAGCCGGCGAGGGAACCGGGGTACACCCTGACGCACGGCGAGCTCGAGGCCGGGGCGTGCGGGGCGGCCGCGCCGCTGCTGGGTGTGACCGGTGTCGAGGGCAGCGTGGGTGTGGTGATGCTCGCGGACGCGGTACCGGAGCGGGTGGGGCCGCGGGTGGTCGACGCCGCCCGCGAGGTCGCCGAAGCGCTGCGCTGAACCGGCGACCGGGATTCGTACCGGCGGTGCCGCCCGGCGCGGTGGCCTGCCGGAGACGGACGTCGCACGCTGAGCGGCCTACCGGCGCCGGGGCGTTCGCCCCCGCCGCGTTAGATTGATTCCGTGCTCTCTCGTCTCACACGCCTCCAGGCCATCGCCGTCTGCGCCCTGCCCGTCGTGGCCCTGGTCGCCACGGCGGCCCTAGCGCCGCTGCCGTTCTCCGTGACGCAGCCCGGTCTGACGGCCAACGTCCTCGGCGACAACCAGGGCACCCCGGTGATCACCGTCTCCGGTGCGCCGACCCGCGAGACGAGCGGACAGCTGCGGATGACGACGATCGAGGCGACCGGCCCGGACGCGCGCGTCTCGCTGGGGGACGTGATCGACGGCTGGTTCGCCAGGAACCGGGCGATCATGCCGCGTGACTCGGTCTACCCGAGCGGTGAGAGCACCAAGGAGATCGAGCGGCACAACACCGAGCAGATGGAGGAGTCCCAGGACGCGGCGGCCGAGGCGGCGCTGAAGTACCTCGACCTCAGCGACAAGAACGTCAAGGTCACCCTGAAGCTCGCCGACGTCGGCGGGCCCAGCGCGGGCCTGCTGTTCTCCCTGGGGGTCGTCGACAAGCTCGACGGCGACGGCAGCGGCGGCGACCTCACGGGCGGCCGGATCGTGGCCGGTACGGGCACGATCACCGCCGACGGCGAGGTCGGCGCGGTCGGTGGCGTGTCCCTGAAGACGCAGGCCGCGCGGCGGGACGGAGCGACGGTGTTCCTGGTGCCGAAGGACGAGTGCTCCGACGCCAAGTCCGAACTGCCCAAGGGACTGCGGCTGGTTCCGGTGACCACGCTGAAGGGCGCGATCGGCGCGCTGGTCGCGCTGGAGAAGGGGAAGGGCTCGGTCCCGAGCTGCTAGGACCCGGACCGGAGCCGCCCGGACCGGAGCCGCCCGGACCGGAGCTTCCAGGACCGGACAGGCCCCGGCGACCCGGACAGGCCCCGGCGACCCGGACAGGCCCCGGCGACCCGGACAGGCCCCGGCGACCGGACAGGCCCCGGCGACCGGACAGGCCCCGGCGACCGGACAGGCCCCGCCGACCCGCCCGGACCCGCCTACTTCACGAACCCCTCCGCCTTCATCCAGTCCAGCGCCACCTCGTGCGGGTCCTCCCCGTCCACGTCCACCCGCGCGTTCAGCGTCTGCGCCACGGAGTTGTCCAGCTTCCTGGTGATCGGGTCGAGGATGTGCGCGATCGCCGGCCACTTCTTCAGGGCCTTGGAGTTGATCACGGGGGCCGCGTTGTAGTTGGGGAAGAACTTCTTGTCGTCCCGCATCACCACCAGGTTCATGGACTTGATCCGCCCGTCGGTGGTGAACACCTCCCCGTACGTGCAGCTGCCCTTCGCCACCTGGGTGTAGATGATCCCGGCGTCCATCTGTGTGATGTTCCGCGCCGGCACACTCATCCCGTACGCCTTCTCCATGCCCGGCAGCCCGTCCGCGCGGTTGGCGAACTCGCCCTCCACGCAGAGCGTCACGGCGGACGGGTCCTTCTCGGACAGCGCCGCCACCTCGGACAGCGTCGTCGTGCCGTACTTCTTGAAGTTGGCCTGGTTCATCGCCAGCGCGTACGTGTTGTTCAGCCGGGACGGAGGCAGCCAGGTCAGCCCGTGCTTCAGGTCGGCCGCGCGCACCGCCTCCCACTGCTTCAGCGGGTCGGCGATGGGTTTGCTGTTGCCCAGGTAGGTGATCCAGGCGGTGCCCGTGTACTCGTACGCGCCGTCCGCGTCGCCGCCCTTGACGGCCTCGCGGGCGCCGACGGAGCCCTGGATGCCGGTCCGGTCCAGGACGTCCGCGCCGGCCGCCTCGAACGCGATGCCCATGATCGCGCCCAGGATGAGCTGCTCGGTGAACTCCTTCGACGTGACGGTCAGATGCGCGCCGCTGAGCGGCTCGCCCTGTCCGACGGAACCGGGCGACACGTCGTCGACCATGGGGGAGCCGGAGGTCAGACCGCAGCCGGACATCAGCACCAGCGCCCCGGCGACCGCGGCACGGGCACCTCTCACGTCTCCACCTCCAGGCCCCGCGGCCGTAGCAGCAGCTCGGCCAGGGACGCCAGCCAGTCCACGAGCAGGGCCAGGGAGATGGTGAGGATCGCGCCGAGGACCAGCACCGGCATGCGCTGGGTGGTGATCCCGGTCGTGATCAGCGTGCCCAGGCCGCCGCCTCCGCCGAAGGTGGCCAGCGTCGCCGTGCCCACGTTCAGGACCAGGGCGGTCCTCACCCCCGCCAGGATCAGCGGGACCGCCAGCGGCAGTTCCACCCGCGTCAGCACGCCCAGCCCGGACATGCCGATACCGCGGGCCGCCTCGAGCAGCGTGGGGTCGTTGCCGCGCAGACCCGCGATGGTGTTGGACAGCACCGGCAGGATGGCGTAGACGGTGATGCCGATCAGAGCGGCCTTGATGCCGGTGCCGAGCCAGATCACCAGCAGGGCGAGCAGGCCGATCGCCGGGGTGGCCTGTCCCATGTTGGCGAACGTCATCGCCACCGGCGTCGCCTTCCGAAACGACCTCCGGGTCAGCAGAACGCCCAGCGGAATCGCGATGATCAGCACGAAGAAGGTCGAGATCGCGGTCAGTTCGATCTGTCGCCACAGCGCCTTGGACACCTGGCCGTTCGACAGCGCGTTCTCGGAGATCGTGTCCAGGTCGGCCTGCCGGAACCACAGCCAGGTCGCCAGCAGCAGCAGGACGAGGAACGTGGGCAGGAAGGTCAGCTTGCGCCAGGTGAGGTGCCGGCGCGGGCGACGCGCCGGTGGTGGCGCCGCCGCTCCGGTCCCCTCCGCTCCGGTCCCCTCGGAGCCGGTCGCGTGGGCCGCGTCGGTCGCCCCGGTCTCGTTCGTCTCGTGAGTGCTCACGCCTTCGTCTCCCCCTCCTCGCCGCCCTCCTGCTCGGCATGCGTCTGGGCGGCCCGCATCCCCTCCAGTTCGTGCTGTGCCTCCATGGCCTCCAGCCGGTCGGCCTCCAGCATCTCGTGCACGGAGTTCATGAGCGTCTCCATGTCGACGACACCGATGTACTCGCCGCGCCGCCCGGTGACCGCGACCCGCCCCGCGCTGTCCGTCAGCACCGCCTCCAGGGCGTCGCGCAGGGTGGCGTCCCGGGTCACCGTGTCGTGCACCAGCGTGCCGGCGCGGGCCAGTGAGCCCTTGGCGCGCATCATGTCGCCGCGCCGCAGCCACTTGTACGGCCGCCCGCGCTTGTCGAGCAGCAGGATCTCGTTGGTGCCGCTGTCGCGGAGCCGGTGGAAGATCTGCTGGAGCGGGTCGTCGACGGTCGCCGTCGGATAGCCGGTGACCTCCACGTCCCGTACGCGGGTGAGGTTGAGCCGTTTCAGCGCGGCGCCCGCCCCGACGAACCCGGACACGAAGTCGTCCGCCGGGTTGGTGAGGATCGCCTCCGGTGTGTCGAACTGCGCGATGTGCGAGCGTTCGCGCAGGACGGCGATCCGGTCGCCGAGCTTGATGGCCTCGTCGAAGTCGTGGGTGACGAAGACGATCGTCTTGTGCAGCTCGCGCTGGAGCCGGATCAGCTCGTCCTGGAGGTGGTCACGGGTGATCGGGTCCACCGCGCCGAACGGCTCGTCCATCAGCAGGACGGGCGGGTCGGCCGCCAGTGCCCGCGCCACGCCCACGCGCTGCTGCTGGCCGCCGGAGAGCTGGCGCGGATAGCGGCCGTGGAACTCGCCGGGGTCGAGCCCGACCAGGTCGAGCATCTCCTCCACCCGCTCTCTGATCCGCGCCTTGGACCAGCCGAGCATCCTCGGCACGAGGGCGATGTTCTGGGCGACCGTCATGTGCGGGAACAGCCCCGAGGACTGGATGGCGTAGCCGACCTTCCGGCGCAGTTTCACCGGGTCGATGTCGGTGACGTCCTCGCCGTTGATGCGGATGCGGCCGCCGGTCGGCTCGATCAGCCGGTTGATCATCTTCAGGGTGGTCGACTTCCCGCATCCCGACGGGCCGACGAAGATGACCGTCTCGCCCGCCTTGATCTCCATGGTGACGTTGTCGACGGCGGGGTGGGGGCTGCCCGGGTAGCGCTTGGTGAGGTTCTCCAGCTCGATCGTGGCCCCGGCGTTGCTCTTCGCGGACGCCCCGGGCCGCTCGGGCGGCGCGAGCATCTCGGGAGTCTCGGACACCTCAGGTGTCCCGGGCGTCTCAGGCACGGATCCCCCTGGGAATGGTCAGCCGCCCGAGCAGGACGTACGCCGCGTCGAACAGCAGCGCCAGGATGATGATCCCGAGGGTGCCCGCGAGTACCTGGTTGAGCGCGTTCTTGCTGCCCAGGGAGCCGATACCGCGGAAGATCTCGTTGCCGAGGCCGGGTCCGGAGGCGTACGCGGCGATGGCGGCGATGCCCATCAGCATCTGCGTCGAGACCCGGATGCCGGTGAGGATCGGCGGCCAGGCGAGCGGGAGCTCCACCCGTAGCAGGCAGGCCGGCCGCGACATGCCGATGCCGCGCGCCGCGTCCACCAGGGCGGGGTCGACGCCCCGCAGGCCCACGATGGCGTTGCGCACGATCGGCAGCAGCCCGTACAGGGTCAGCGCGATGACGGTGGGCGGCACGCCCAGCCCCACGATCGGGATCAGCAGGCCGATCATGGCCAGCGACGGGATGGTCAGCAGGGTCGAGGCGGACGTGGTGGCGAGGTTGCCGCCCCACTCGCTGCGGTAGGTGACGACGCCGACCAGCACTCCGATCAGGGTCGCCACCACCATGCACTGGAAGACGGCGCTGGCGTGCTGGTAGGCGTCGGTGAGCAGCTGCTGGTGCCGGGTGCTCAGGTACTCCCAGAAGTTCACGCTCGGTCACCCCCTCGCAGGTCAGGTCGTGTCCCCGTGCTCCGCCGCCTGTTCCACCAGCGGGATGATCCGCAGTGGAACGGGGTTCTCCATCACGATCGCGGTGGACGCCCGGACGATCCCATCAAAACCGACAACCAGGTCGATGACGCGCTGGAGATCGGCGTTGGAGCGGGCCACCAGCCGGCACAGCATGTCGCCGCTGCCGGTGGTCGTGTGCAGCTCCAGCACCTCCGGCACGGTCGCCAAGTGCGCCCGTACGTCGGCTCCTTGGCCCTGCCGGATCTGGAGGGTGGCGAAGGCGGTGACGGGGTAGCCGAGGGCCGCCGGATCGACCTGTGGTCCGAAGCCGCGGATGACTCCGTTCGACTGAAGCCGGTCCAGCCGCGCCTGCACGGTGCCCCGGGCGACCCCGAGCCGCCGGGACATCTCCAGCACGCCGATCCGCGGCTCGCGCGCCAGCAGAACGATGATCCGGCCGTCGAGTCGATCGATCGCCATGCCGAAGCCTCCCGGGTGGTCATCATGTACAGAAAGACCGCCGATGCCGGTCTGCCACTGCACAGATTGCCCAGTGGATACGCAAACTATTGCGCACCTTGCAGGGCGGGGCCAGGCTGCCGCTATGACGCAGACCACTGACCAGACCCCCGCCACGACCGCCCGGCAGGACGACCCCTTCCCGGTCAAGGGAATGGACGCGGTCGTCTTCGCCGTGGGCAACGCCAAGCAGGCGGCGCACTACTACTCCACCGCTTTCGGCATGCGCCGGGTGGCCTACTCCGGACCGGAGAACGGCAACCGCGAGACCGCGAGCTACGTCCTGGAGAACGGCTCGGCCCGCTTCGTCCTCACCTCCGTGATCAAGCCCACCACCGCCTGGGGCCACTTCCTCGCCCAGCACGTGGCCGACCACGGCGACGGCGTCATCGACCTCGCCATCGAGGTCCCGGACGCCCGCCGCGCGTACGCCTACGCCATCGAGCACGGCGCCCGCTCGGTCACCGAGCCCTACGAGGTGAAGGACGAGCACGGCACGGTGGTCCTGGCCGCGATCGCGACGTACGGCGAGACCCGCCACACCCTCGTCGACCGCTCCGGCTACGACGGCCCGTACCTCCCCGGCTACGTCGCCGCCGCCCCGATCGTCGAGCCGCCCGCCCAGCGCACCTTCCAGGCCGTCGACCACTGCGTCGGCAACGTGGAGCTCGGCCGGATGAACGAGTGGGTCGGCTTCTACAACAAGGTCATGGGCTTCACGAACATGAAGGAGTTCGTGGGCGACGACATCGCCACCGAGTACAGCGCCCTGATGTCGAAGGTCGTCGCTGACGGCACGCTCAAGGTCAAGTTCCCGATCAACGAGCCCGCGGTCGCCAAGAAGAAGTCCCAGATCGACGAGTACCTGGAGTTCTACGGCGGCGCCGGCGTCCAGCACATCGCGCTCAACACCAACGACATCGTGCGGACGGTACGGACGATGCGCGCCTCCGGGGTGGAGTTCCTGGACACGCCGGACTCCTACTACGACACCCTCGGCGAGTGGGTCGGTGACACCCGTGTCCCCGTCGAGACCCTGCGCGACCTGAAGATCCTGGCCGACCGCGACGAGGACGGCTACCTGCTGCAGATCTTCACCAAGCCGGTCCAGGACCGCCCGACCGTGTTCTTCGAGATCATCGAACGGCACGGCTCGATGGGCTTCGGCAAGGGCAACTTCAAGGCCCTGTTCGAGGCGATCGAGCGGGAGCAGGAGAAGCGCGGCAACCTGTAGTCCCGGCCCCGGCCTGTCCGGCACACCACGCCGGACAGGCCCCGGGCGGGACCCGTACAGGCCCCCGACAGGCCCCGGGCCCGGGCCCGGCCCCTCAGCCCTAGCGCCGGCCCGGCTCCACGTCGGCGGGCATCTCGTCGGCCGGCGGCTCGCCCAGCTGTGTCAGCGCCTCCCGTGCGGCGGGCGCCGCCAGGGGCGAGAAACCGGGGTTGATCCGCAGCGCCTCCTGGAGATGCCGGCGCGCGGTACCGGTCAGGTCCAGCTGCTGTTCGATGGTCCCCGCGTGGTACGCGTACAGCGCGCTGCGCACTCCGCCGCCCGCCGTCTTGTCCGTCGCGATCTTGGCGAAGTCCAGCGCCTCGTCGTCCTCCCCGACCCGGTGCAGCGCCCACCCCAGCGCGTCGGCCACCGCGATCCCCGGCTGCTTGCTCCACTCCTCCCGCAGCCGCTCCACCGCCGCCACCGGATCACCGTGGTCAGCCTCGAACTGCCCGAGCACCAGCTCCTCGTCCGCCCCGCCCGCGGCCGCCTCACCCACCCGCGCCCGCACCCGGTCGTACTGCTCGCGCGCCTCCTGTTCGAGCCCCAGCGACTGGTACAGCTCGCCCAGCTCCAGCGCGTACTGCGGCAACGGCTGCTCGGCCAGCGCCGCCCGGTACGCGGTCAGCGCCTCCCCTGTCCGCCCCAGCGCGGCCAGCACCCGGCCCTGCCCGGCCTGCGCGGTGCGCTGGTCGGGGTCCAGCCGCACCGCCTCCCGGAAGCGCCGCAGCGCCTCCTGAAGGTCCCCGCGCTCCCACGCCAGCTGCCCGGCCCGCTCCTGGTACACCGCCCGCTCCGCCGGGGTCTGCACACCCGCGGCCGCGTCGGCGATGGTGGCCGCCGCGTCCTCGCGCCAGCCCCGGTCCCGGTAGACGGCCGAGGCCCGCGCCTGCACGGCCGGGCCCTTGTGCAGCGCCATCAGCTTGTCGAGCGTGCTCCGGGCCTTCTTGTAGTCGCCGAGGCCCGTGTACGCGTCGATCAGCAGCGGATACGTCGTCCAGTGCTTCGGCGCCTGCTTCAGCGCCTCCTCGCCCCACTCCCGCGCGGCCGGGAAGTCGCGGCGCGCGTTCGCCAGCGCGACCAGCCCGTCCAGGGCCTCCGTGTTGCCCTTCGGGCGCGTCCGCAGCGAGGTGCGCAGCGCCTCCTCGGCCCGGGGGTAGTAGTAGGCCACCTCCGCCGTCCGCCGCCCCTGCTCCACGTACGCCGTCCCGAGCGCGGCCCACGTCAGGGCGTCCTTCGGGTGGACCCGCAGATACGTCTCGCGCTGTCCGATCAGCGTCGTCAGCTCGGGCAGCGTCACCGGCACCCCGCCCAGCACCGCGGCCTGCGCCCGCGCCAGCGCCCGGGCCCGGGCCTGGGCCTGCGCCCCGGGAGCCGGCGCCGGGGGCGCCTTGGCCGGCTGCTCCGCCGGCAGCAGCATCAGCGTCCCGCCCAGCGTGATACAGGCCACGCCCGAGGTGATCAGCAGCCGCCGGACGACACGTCTGCCGGTACCCGGCCGACCGGTCGAGGCCACGGAGGTCATCGGTTGTCCGTCCATGGCGCTCACTGTGCGCCAGTACGACGACCATATTGCGGCAGCCGAAGGGTGCCGCCGACGGGGTTCACACCGATGGCCCCGGGTGCGAACCTGTGATCATGAGCCGTATCGAAGCGCCTCGTGACGAAGTGACCGGCACCCTCGTCGACCGTCTCCGGGACGGGCTGCCCGCCGAGGCGGTCCTCACCGACCCCGACGTCACGGCCTCGTACGCCAACGACATGGCCAGCTTCTGCCCGGCCGGCGCCCCGGCCGTGGTCGTGCTCCCGCGTACGGTCGAACAGGTCCAGCACGTCATGCGCACCGCCACCGAACTGCGCGTCCCGGTCGTCCCGCAGGGCGCCCGCACCGGTCTGTCCGGCGGCGCCAACACCTCGGCCGGCTGTATCGCGCTGTCCCTGACGAGGATGGACCGGATCCTGGAGATCAGCCCGGTCGACCGCATCGCCGTGGTCGAACCCGGCGTCGTCAACGCCACGCTCTCCCGGGCGGTCGGCGAACACGGCCTGTACTACCCTCCCGACCCCTCCAGCTGGGAGACCTGCACGATCGGCGGCAACATCGGCACCGCCTCCGGCGGCCTGTGCTGCGTGAAGTACGGGGTGACCGCCGAGTACGTCCTCGGTCTGGACGTCGTGCTGGCCGACGGCCGACTGATGTCCACCGGCCGCCGCACCGCGAAGGGCGTCGCCGGATACGACCTGACCCGGCTGTTCGTCGGCTCCGAGGGCTCGCTCGGCGTCGTCGTACGCGCCGTCCTGGCCCTGCGGCCGCAGCCGCCGCGGCAACTGGTGCTGGCCGCCGAGTTCGCGTCCGCGGCCGCCGCCTGCGACGCGGTGTGCCGGATCATGGCGGGCGGACACGTGCCGTCGCTCCTCGAACTCATGGACCGTACGACGGTGAAGGCCGTCAACGCCCTCGCCCACATGGGGCTCCCCGAGACCACGGAGGCCCTGCTGCTCGCCGCCTTCGACACCCCCGACCCGGCCGCCGACCTGGCCGCCGTCGGCGCCCTGTGCGAGGCGGCCGGCGCCTCCCAGGTCGTCCCGGCCGACGACGCCGCCGAGTCCGAACTCCTGCTCCAGGCACGCCGGTTGTCGCTGACCGCGCTGGAGGCGGTCAAGGGCACGACGATGATCGACGACGTGTGCGTGCCCCGCTCGAAGCTCGGCGAGATGCTCGCGGGGGTCGAGCGGATCGCCCAGAAGTTCCGGCTGACCATCGGGGTCTGCGCCCACGCGGGCGACGGCAACACGCACCCGACGGTCTGCTTCGACGCGCAGGACCCCGACGAGTCCCGGCGCGCCCGTGAGTCCTTCGACGAGATCATGGCGCTCGGCCTGGAGCTGGGTGGCACGATCACCGGCGAGCACGGCGTGGGCGTGCTGAAGAAGGAGTGGCTGGCGCGCGAGCTGGGACCGGTGGGCCTCGAGATGCAGCGGGCGGTCAAACAGGTCTTCGACCCGCTGGGCCTGCTGAACCCGGGCAAGCTGTTCTGATCCCTCCCGACGGTTCACTCACCGCCCTTGGAGTCCTGGGACTCGTCCGACGGCCACGGATCCCACAGCCACAGGTCGTCCGCGGGCGTCGCCGCGAGCAGATCGGCCAGACCGTCGTCCAGGCCGAGACGCTCGCCCTCGGACCCCGGCGGGACCAGCCGCAGCGTGCGCTCCAGCCAGGCCGACACCTGCGCGGCCGGGGCCTCCAACAGGGCGTCCCCGCCGGGTGAGGTGAGCGCCATCAGCACCACGCTGCGGCCGGCCACCTTCGTCGGCCACACCCGCACGTCCCCGTGCCCGCAGGCCCGGAACACGCCCTCCACCAGCAGCTCACGGGCGAACGTCCACTGCACGGGGTGCTCGGAGTTGATGTGGAAGGCGACATGGACGGCGTACGGATCGTCGCTGTGATAGCACAGGCGGGCCGGGACGGGGATGCTGCGCTCCGGCGACAGGATGAGCCGGAGCTCCAGTTCGCGCTCCACCACGGTGTGTTGCATGGCTGGGGTCCTCTCTCGTGCGGGTCTCCCGCGGGGTCCCTGGTGTGGGCCCGTACGGGTGAGAGAGAGGAGAGCCGGAAGCATTACGCGGGTTCGCGGAACTTTTCTCCGGCCTTCCTTCCGAGCGTGTGAAGTACGTGCACGAGGTTGCCCGGAAAGGGGCGGGTCCGGCGGGACTGGCGGTGTGCGTTGCGCTCGTCTGATAGATGTGGAGGCCCCCATTTGACCCCCGAGCAGATACGGGACGACGGACATGAGCGCCCCAACCCCGGCACCCGGTGACGACAGGCCCCGCGAGGGGTATTACCCGGACCCGTCCATTCCTGGATATGTCCGGTACTGGAACGGTGCCTCCTGGGTACCGGGCACCAGCCGTCCGGCCCCGTCCGGCGGAGCGCCGCTCACGCCGCCGCCCGTCGGAGCGCCGGCGTCCGTGCCTGCGCCGGTCGAGGAGACCGGCCCGCACTTCTTCGACGAGGACCCCGGGCAGCAGCGGCCGGTCACCCCGGCCGAGGCCCAGCACGGCAGCCGTCCCGAGCCCGCGTCCGCCTGGGGCGCCGACCGCTCCCGGCAGTCCGGCTTCGGCGGCGACCAGGACCGCCGGGTCTCCTGGGGCGCGCCGCAGGGTGCCGACCCCCGGGTCGCCGCGGACCGGCCCGAACCGGGCGCGCCCGGGACGCCCGCGGACTCCGGCGACGTCCCCGCCGACGAGGCGTTCGTGTTCCGTCGGCCGACGGCCGGGTCCGGCGCGGCCGAGGGGTCCGGCGCCCCCGCTGATCAGGCCACTCCCGGCGACCCCCGCCCCGGCGGTCCCGCCGGGGACGAGGGCACCATGACCTTCCGCGCCGTCCCCCCGCGCACGGCGCGGCAGGACGGGGCGCGCGGAGCGCTGCCCGGGGGCACGTCCGCGCACGCGAGCGGCGTACCGGGCCCGGCCGGCGGCCCCGGGGCCGCCGGGTTCGGGCCGCAGGGGCCGGTGGGAGCTGGGGGCCAGGCGGGTGCCGCCGGGATGCCGGCGGCCGGTCCGCGGACCCCGGGCGCCGCGCCCGCCGAGGGGTTCGGGGCCGACGGCCACGGTCCACGGGGCCCCGTCGCGACGCCCGCCTCCGGCGCCGGTACCGGAGGCCCCGGTTTCGGTGCCGGGAAGGCCGCCGCGGCCCGTGCGGCGGCACCGGTACAAGCGCAGGCACCGTCGCAGGCGGAGGCCGCCGCTCCCGGCGTCCCCCAGCAGGCCGTTCCGCCCGCCGTCCCGGGCGCCGCGCCGATGATGCCGGTGACCAGCGGGCCGGGCGGCGGTCAGCCGTCCTGGGCACAGCAGGTGCACCGGCTGGCGGGCGCGGACGAGGGCCGGCCCGTGGCGCCCTGGAAGCCGCCGGTCGAGGACGTGTTCCAGGCGGCCGCCCGGCGCCGGGCGGCCGCCCGCCCCGCGGGGGTCGGCAAGCGCCTCGCCGCCCGGCTCGTCGACACGCTGGTCCTCGCGGCCGTCACCTCCGCGGCCGCCGTCCCGCTCGGCACGAAGGCGCTCGACCACGTCAACGAGAAGATCGACACGGCCAAGCTGTCCGGCCGGACCGTCACGGTCTGGCTGCTCGACGGCACGACGGCGGTCTACCTCGGCATCGTCCTCGCCGTGCTGCTCGGCTTCGGCATCCTCTACGAGGCGCTGCCCACCGCCAGGTGGGGCCGCACGCTGGGCAAGAAACTGTTCGGTCTGGAGGTGCGGGACATCGAGGGCCACGAGCCCCCGACCTTCGGCGCGGCCCTGCGCCGCTGGTTCGTCTACAGCGTTCCGGGGCTGCTGGGCATCGGTGTCGTGGGTGTCCTGTGGTGCCTGTTCGACCGGCCGTGGCACCAGTGCTGGCACGACAAGGCCGCGCACACGTTCGTGGCGGACTGACCGTATACGGGGGCGAGCCGCCGAAATCGGTACTCCGGACGGCCGCTCGCCGGATGCGGAGCCGTTGGGTTCGCGGTCGACTCGGGCCATGAGCAGCGAACCGCCCCCGGGCTCCGGTCAGCAGCCACCGGACGACGATCCGTTCAGGAAGCAGCCCCCGCCCGGGCAGGGCGCGGGCTCGCCGTACGACACCCCCCAGGGCGGCCAGGAACCCCCGCCTCCGGGCGGCGGTCAGCCGCCGTACGGCAGCGGCTCCCCGTACGGCAGCCAGCCGCCGCCCTACGGCGGCGACCCGTACGGCGGGGCAGGCCCCTACGGCGCGGGCGGCCCCCAGGGCGGCGGAGGTCCCTACGGCGGCGGCCAGTACCCGGCCGATCCGCTCGCCGGCATGCCCCCGCTCGCGGAGAGCGGCAAGCGCACCCTCGCCCGGATCATCGACCTCATCCTCGTGGGCATCGTCGTCTGGCTGGTCACCTGGCCCCTCGGGGTCCACGAGTACGACGTGAACGCCGACAAGATCTCCTACGGCAAGTCCTTCGTGCAGTCCCTCATCGCCGCCGTGCTCTACATCGCCTACGACACCTTCCTGATCGCCAGGTCGGGACAGACCCTCGGCATGAAGTGGCTCGGCATGCGGGTGGCCAATCTCGACAACGGCGCGACGCCCTCCACCCAGACCTCGCTGGTGCGCGCGGCGGTGCTGTGGATCCCGTTCGCCTTCTGCTGCGCCTGCATCTGGACGATCATCGCGGGCGGCTGGAGCTACTTCGACAAGCCCTACAAGCAGGGTCTGCACGACAAGGCGGCCAAGACGGTGGTGGTCAGCACCCGTTGACGCGACCGGCAGCGCATCCCGTCCCGTAGACGGCAGAAACGGCGGGTCCGTGTGAGCACGGGCCCGCCGACTGTGTGCCGGGGCGCCGGGGCGCCGCGGTGGAGCGGCGCCGCGGTGGAGCGGCGCCGCGGTGGGGCGCTGTCGCGGTGTCGAACCCCGTCAGGGAGCCGTCGGCACCCGCACCTCGACGTCCTCGGGCACCCGGACGGTCTCGGGTGCCTCGACGGCCTCGGGCCCCTCGGCCGCCGCGGCGGCGCGCGGCTTCGGCAGCGGGACCGTCATCGCCACCAGGAGTCCCAGCGCGAGTGCCGCGAGGGCGATGACCGCGATCCCCACACCCGAACTCGTCTGTGACAGCAGCAGCATGGCGAGCGTCGAGAAGATCACGGTGGATGAACCGTAGGCGAGCTGTGCGGCAGTCGGACGAGGCATGGCAATCGTGTCCTCGGATGAGAAAGGGGGGTGAGAGGGGGTATCGGCCTGGCTTTCCGCCGGCTTCCGGGTCTTCCGCCGGTCGACTCTAATCGGCTGCATGCCCGAGCGGAACGAACGGTAAGCGTGACCTGACGAACAGTGCCGGTGCACGGGGGGCGCACGGAGTCATGACGTCCAACAAGTGGACATTCGTACGCGCCTGTTGCGTTACGACCTCGTGTCCGCAATGCGAACGCCTGCTTCACATAATGCAGTTGTCCTGCTCAAGTCAAGGTCTGTCTTTTCTTCTAAACCAGTAGTCAAATGTCGTCACTTGACTACACGCGTATAACCCCGCGCGGACCTTCCATGAACAGGACCCCCCTCCGCGCGCCCGGTTTGCGTCAGGGGAGGACATCAAGTGAGCAGCAGACCATGGACGTTCAGAGCGGCCGCCACGGTCGTCGCCCTCGCGGCGGCCTCGGCGACGTTCTCGACCTTCGCGGTGGCGCAGGCCGCGGAGAACACCCCCGCGGTGGACCGGCACGACCCGCAGCCGGTGAAGAGCAAGGAGCACGACCTCGACGGCCCCCTGAGCAGGACCCAGGAGGCACAGCGCGAGGAGGCTCTCCAGCAGGTCATATCCGGCGAGGCCTCGGTGAAGGACCGGGACGGCTCGAAGGTCGTCCAGCTGAAGGGCCGCAAGGGCGACAGCAAGTACGTCGAGCTCGGCCGTGAGAAGACCGACAAGATCTTCACGATCCTCGTCGAGTTCGGCGACCAGGTCGACAGCCGCTACGGCGGCACGCCCGGCCCGCTGCACAACAAGATAGCCGCGCCGGACCGTGCCAAGGACAACAGCACGGCCTGGCAGGCGGACTACAACCAGAAGCACTTCCAGGACCTGTACTTCGGCGCCGGCAAGAACACCGAGTCGCTGAAGAAGTACTACGAGAAGCAGTCCTCCGGCCGCTACTCGGTCGACGGCGAGGTCACCGACTGGGTCAAGGTGCCCTACAACGAGGCCCGCTACGGCTCCAACAAGGCCTCCACCGGCGCCTGGTACGCGGTGCAGGACGGCGTCAACGCCTGGGTCGCCGAGCGCGAGGCCGCCGGTGACACGGCCGCCGAGATCAAGACGGAGCTGGCCCAGTTCGACCAGTGGGACCGCTACGACTACGACGGCGACGGCAACTTCAACGAGCCGGACGGCTACATCGACCACTTCCAGATCGTGCACGCCGGTGAGGACGAGTCCGCGGGCGGCGGCGCCCAGGGCGAGGACGCGATCTGGGCGCACCGCTGGTACGCCTTCGGCACCGACGCGGGTGCCACCGGTCCGGACAGCAACAAGCTCGGCGGCGCGCAGATCGGCGACACCGGTGTCTGGGTCGGCGACTACACCATCCAGCCGGAGAACGGCGGCCTGGGCGTCTACGCCCACGAGTACGGCCACGACCTCGGCCTGCCCGACGAGTACGACACCGCGGGCGGCGAGAACTCCACCGGTTTCTGGACCCTGATGTCGTCCGGTTCCTGGCTCGGCACCGGCAAGGACGCCATCGGTGACCTGCCCGGCGACATGAACGCCTGGGACAAGCTCCAGCTCGGCTGGCTCGACTACGACGTGGCGAAGGCCGGCAAGCGGTCCTCGCACACGCTGGGCGTCGCGGAGTACAACACCAAGAACCCGCAGGCCCTCGTGGTCACGCTGCCGAAGAAGACGGTCACCACCGACGTCGTCGCCCCGGCGCAGGGTGCCACGCAGTGGTGGAGCGGCAGCGGTGACGACCTGCGCAACACCCTGACCCGCTCGGTCGACCTGACCGGCAAGTCCGCCGCGAGCCTCACCCTCGACGGCTGGTGGGACATCGAGCAGGACTTCGACTACCTCTACACCGAGGTCTCCACCGACGGTGGCGCCAACTGGACGCCGGTCGACGGCACTCTGGCCGACGGCACCGCCGTCCCGCGTGACGGCAGCGGCAAGCCCGCCCTCACCGGCTCGGTGGACGCCTACCAGAAGCTGACGTTCCCGCTCGACGCCTACGCGGGCAAGAAGGTCGACCTGCGCTTCCGCTACCAGACCGACGGCGGTGTGGCGCAGAAGGGCTTCGCGGCCGACGAGATCACGGTGACCGCCGACGGCGCCGCCCTGTTCTCCGACAACGCCGAGTCCGCGGACGCGGCCTGGACGGCTGCGGGCTTCTCCCGCATCGGCGCGTCCATCACGGACGACTACGCGCAGTACTACATCGCCGAGAACCGCCAGTACGTGTCGTACGACAAGCAGTTGAAGACCGGCCCGTACAACTTCGGCTTCTCGACGACCCGTCCGGACTGGGTGGAGCACTACGCGTACCAGAACGGTCTGCTGATCTGGAAGTGGGACACCTCCCAGGCCGACGACAACACCAGCGCGCACCCGGGCACGGGCCTGATCCTGCCGATCGACTCGCACCCGACGCCGCTGAAGTGGTCCGACGGCACGCTGATGCGCAACCGCATCCAGGCCTACGACTCGCCGTTCAGCTGGTACCCGACCGACGCTGTCACGCTGCACCAGGCGGACGTCGCCACCAAGATCAAGTCGAAGCTCGGCGTCCCGGTCTTCGACGACCGCCGGTCGACGTACTACGACGTGTCGAACCCGTACGCCGGTGTCAAGGTCACTGACACCAACACCCGGATCTTGATCGTCCAGGAGCCGCTGAGCGGCTCGACGATCAAGGTCCAGGTTGGACCTTCCGCGAAGTAAGCAGAGTCTTCGCAGGTCAGAAGCGTATCGGCGGCAACCCCTTGGCGGGTTGCCGCCGGTCGTGTTTAGGTGCGTCCTGTGGATTTCTTATTGACACCGACGCTCACGGGGGTGTGACCGCATGGCCGCAGGAGGTTTCTGCAAACTGCCGAACGGCATGGTGGTGGTGGCACTGAATCTGCCCAGCCCCGCCGCCGACGGCTCGACGGGCGTCCGTGTCCTGGTCCACGCCCAGAACCGCGCGCGGGCCCTGACCAGGCTCCGCAACCTGGGCATGCGCGCCGTCTACCTGCGCGGCAACGCGGCTCCGCCGACCCCCGACGAGATCACTGCGGTCCTGCACCATCCCGACGGCCTGATATGGCGCACCTCGCCCGACAGCGCGGTCACCGTGGTGACGGAGCTGTGGCACCCCATCCGCGCCCTGCTGAGACGCCCGGCAGCCCCCGCGTAGGCCCCACGCGGCGGCCCCGCGGTAGCTCCTCGCAGTGGCCTCGCGGGCCGGACCCGATCGCGACCGCCCCGATCCCGATCGCGACCGCCCCGGCCCCGACCACGACCGCCTCGACGACCGGGGCCGAGCCCCGCCCGTGACCGGCCTAGACGACCGGCTTCCCGGTCAGTTCCACGCCCGCCGCCCGCAGCTCCTCCAGTGCCCGCTCGGTGGAGTCCTCGGCCACTCCCGCGGTCAGGTCGAGGAGCACCTGGGTGCGAAAGCCCTCCCGTGCCGCGTCCAGGGCGGTGGCCCGCACACAGTGGTCCGTGGCGATGCCCACCACGTCCACCTCGTCGATCTGCCGAGCCCTGAGCCAGTCGCCCAGGGAGACGCCGTTCTCGTCGGCGCCCTCGAAACCGCTGTACGCCGCCGCGTACGCCCCCTTGTCGAACACGGCGTCGATCGCCCCGGAGGCGACCACGGGCGCGAAGTTCGGGTGGAAACCCACCCCCTCCGTGCCGGCCACGCAGTGCGCCGGCCAGGAGCGGACGAAGTCGGGGTTGTCGGCGAAGTGGCCGCCGGGTGCGATGTGCAGGTCGCGGGTGGCCACCACGTGCCGGTAGCCGGCGGGCGCCTGCCCGATCAGCTCCGTGATCGCGGCGGCGACATCGGCACCTCCGGCCACCGCGAGGCTGCCTCCCTCGCAGAAGTCGTTCTGCACGTCTACGACGATCAAGGCGCGGCGCATGGTCGGTGTCCTTCGGCTATGGGGTCTTCGTGGGGAAGGGGTGCGGGGCCCGGCCGTGAAACTCCGAGCCTAGAGACTTCGGGGGCGATGCGGGAGGGGGCGGTCACGGACGGGGACGAGGGCGGCGAGGGCACTCGCTCTAGCTACCCGACCGCCCGTGGACGTACTCCGTAGGAAGGACGGGTTCCCCGCGCGAGAGCTGGGTGGCCGACAGCGGCAGCCGGGAGCGGACCGCGGCGTGGCGCTCGCGTGCGACGTCCAGGGGCTCGCGGGCGACCACCTCGCCGCTCTTGACCAGCTCGACCAGCAGTTGCCGGTCCGCCAGCTCGCCGGGCACCGCGCCCGTGCCGACGACCTCGGCCTCGGCGATCCCGTGCTCGTCCAGCCGTCGCGCGGCCCACTTGCGGCCGCCGACGGAGGTCTTGCCGCCGGTGGACTTCTTCGCCACCGGCAGCAGCGGCGCCTTCGGGTCGGCGGACTCGGCGCGGGCCACCAGCTTGTAGACCATCGAGCAGGTCGGGTGCCCGGACCCGGTCACCAGCTGCGTACCGACGCCGTACGCGTCCACGGGGGCCGCGGCCAGCGAGGCGATCGCGTACTCGTCCAGGTCGGAGGTCACGATGATCTTGGTGCCGGTCGCGCCCAGCTCGTCCAGCTGGTCGCGCACCCGGTGCGCGACCAGCAGCAGGTCGCCGGAGTCGATGCGCACGGCGCCCAGCTCGGGCCCGGCGACCTCGACGGCCGTACGGACCGCCGCGGCGACGTCGTAGGTGTCCACCAGCAGGGTCGTGCTCCGGCCCAGCGAGGCCACCTGTGCCCGGAACGCGTCCCGCTCGTGGTCGTGCAGCAGGGTGAAGGCGTGCGCGGAGGTGCCGACGGTGGGGATGTTGTAGCGGAAGCCGGCGGCCAGGTCGGAGGTGGAGGCGAAGCCGCCGAGGTACGCGGCGCGCGAGGCGGCGACGGCGGCCAGCTCATGGGTGCGCCGGGCGCCCATCTCGATCAGCGGCCGGTCCCCGGCGGCGGAGGACATCCGGGAGGCCGCGGCCGCGATCGCCGAGTCGTGGTTGAGGATGGAGAGGATCACCGTCTCCAGCAGTACGCACTCGGCGAAGGAGCCCTCGACCCGCATGATCGGGGAGCCCGGGAAGTACACCTCGCCCTCGGGGTAGCCCCAGACGTCACCGGAGAAGCGGTAGGCGGCGAGCCACTCCAGGGTCGCCTCGTCGACGATGGCCTGCTCCTGGAGGAAGCCCAGGACGTCCGTGTCGAAGCGGAAGTTCTCGATCGCGTCCAGGACCCGCCCGGTGCCCGCGACGACGCCGTAGCGCCGGCCGTCCGGCAGCCGCCGGGTGAAGACCTCGAACACGCTGCGCCGCTCGGCGGTGCCGGCCTTCAGGGCCGCCTGGAGCATCGTCAGCTCGTACTGGTCGGTGAAGAGGGCCGTAGAGGGAACGTCCACCGGCAGCCCAAAGTCCGCTACGTCCACCAAAGCTCTCCTCGCCGTGACTCTTCGGACACCCCCGGACGCCGCCGGGGGTCCGGAGGGCTGTCCCCCCGGGTGTGCAGCATGACGACGGATCGTACTCCCATTTCGTCAGTCTGACGATTTAAGGTTCGGGGGCGCTCGGGGCAGGGCGTTTGTGCGGCTGCCCCCCTCGGGTGGCAGCATGGGCTCTGTGACGTCACCCGCACCCCTGGAGATCGAACGCACCGAGTCGGCGGAGGAGGTTTTCGCCGTACCCGAGCCCGACGTCCCCTGGGTCACGATCGTCCACAACGACCCGGTCAACCTCATGAGCTATGTGACGTACGTCTTCCAGTCGTACTTCGGCTACTCCAAGGACAAGGCCACCAAGCTCATGCTCGATGTCCACCACAAGGGCCGGGCGGTCGTCTCCAGCGGCAGTCGCGAGGAGATGGAACGCGACGTGCAGGCCATGCACGGCTACGGTCTGTGGGCCACCCTCCAGCAGGACCGGAAGTAGCGAATCGCCTTCATGCCCGGACACTTCGAACCGCTTCCCGGCGGCGGCGCGGCCGTCGCCCTCGACGACGTCGAGATCTCCATCATCCGGTCGCTGACCGTGCAGCTCCTGGAGCTCATCGGTCCCGGCCCCGCCGAAGGCGCCGCGGACGACCCGCTCGCCGAGCTCTTCGCCGAGGGCCCGAGCGAACCGCCCGCCGACCCGGTCCTCAGAAGGCTCTTCCCGGACGCCTACGGCGACCCGGAGGGTCCCGCGGGTCCGAAGGAGGCCGAGGAGCAGCGGGCCCACTCCGCCGAGTTCCGCCGCTTCACCGAGAACGACCTGCGGGCCGGCAAGCGGGACAACGCCCTCGCGGTGATCCGCACCCTGGACGCGCTGGCCCCCGGCGCCGGTGACAGCGGCGCGGTGCTGGAGTTGTCGCCCGGGGAGTCCCGCCAGTGGCTGAACTCCCTCAACGACCTGCGGCTCGCGATCGGCTCCCGGCTGGAGATCAGCGACGAGGACGACACCGACGTCCTCTACCGCCTGCCGGACGAGGATCCGCGCAAGCCGATGGTGATGGCCTATCTCTGGCTGGGCGGGCTCCAGGAGACTCTCGTTTCCACCCTTATGCCCTGACATATCCGGCAACGTGTTCGCTCAGAGGACACTCAAATCCGGATAACGATCCCGTTACCGGGGCGGCCGACTGTGTCCACTTTGTGCACCCTTTGGTCGCCTCTTCTTGTGCGGTGCGCCACAAACCGCTCAGGTGATCGGCGTTGCGGGCGTGATAAATCTTCACGACCGCCCGGCGAACACCATCCATGTTCCGCCGGGTGCGCCACCGAGCCGACGACCGTCGGCCAGGCACAGCTCCATACATCCGGGGGGATCGCAACCCGATCCGAGGTCGACGAGAGGCCCGGGTCGGCATGGAGAAAGGCGCACCACACATGACCTCTGTGCAGGTCGACAAGGACAACACCCCCGAAGAGGGGTACGAGCGCGGGCTCGGCAGCCGCCAGGTCCAGATGATCGCGATCGGCGGAGCCGTCGGCGTCGGCCTCTTCCTCGGCGCAGGGGCGAACATCGCCAAGGCGGGCCCCAGCCTCATCCTCATGTACGCCCTCGCGGGCGTGATCATCTTCTTCATCATGCGGGCGCTCGGCGAGCTGCTGCTCTACCGCCCGGTCTCGGGCTCGTTCGCGGAGTACTCGCGCGAGTTCCTCGGCCCGTTCTTCGGCTACTTCACCGGCTGGACGTACTGGCTGATGTGGGTCGTCACCGGCATGGCGGAACTCACCGCCGCCGCGATCTACGTCAACTACTGGTTCCCCTCCGTCCCCCAATGGGTGACAGCACTGGTCTTCCTGGTCGTCCTGTTCGTGGCCAACCTGATCTCGGTCAAGCTCTTCGGCGAGATCGAGTTCTGGTTCTCGATGGTCAAGGTCACCGCGCTCATCGGCATGATCGTGATCGGCCTGGGCGTCCTCACCTTCGGCTTCAGCTCCGCCGGTGACACAGCCTCGGTCGCGAACCTCTGGCAGTTCGACGGCTTCTTCCCCAAGGGCATCGGCTCGTCCCTGATGACCCTCCAGGGCGTCATGTTCGCCTACCTCGCCGTCGAACTCGTCGGCGTCACGGCGGGCGAGTCCGAGAACCCGGAGAAGACCCTCCCCAAGGCGATCAACACGCTGCCCTGGCGCATCGCGCTGTTCTACGTCGGCGCCCTCACCGTCATCCTGTGCGTGGTGAAGTGGACCGAGTTCGCCCCCGGCGTCAGCCCCTTCGTCGAGGCCTTCGCGAAGATCGGCATCCCGGCGGGCGCGGGCATCGTCAACTTCGTCGTGCTGACCGCCGCCCTGTCCTCCTGCAACTCCGGCATGTACTCCACGGGCCGCATGCTGCGCACCCTCGCGGACAACGGCGAGGCCCCGAGGGTCTTCAACCGGCTCTCCTCGACGAAGACCCCGGCGATCGGCATCACCGTCTCCATGCTCTTCATGGGCATCGGCGTGGTCCTGAACTACGTCGTCCCCGAGAAGGCCTTCGGCTACGTCACCTCCGTCGCCACCGCGGCCGGCATCTGGACCTGGCTGATGATCCTGATCAGCCACGTCCTCTACCGCCGCGCGGTCGTGGCGGGCCGCCTGCCCGCCTCCTCCTTCCCGGCGCCGGGCGGCGCGGTGTGCTCCTACATCGCCATCGCGTTCCTCCTCTTCGTCACCGGCCTCATCGCCTACGACGCCGACTCCCGGGTCTGCCTCTACGTGATGGCCGGCTGGGCCGCCGCCCTGGCCATCGGCTGGTCGGTGCTCAAGACCCGCAACCCGCAGGTCGCCGAGCGCGGCGAACCGGCACTGGAGAACGCCGGCTGATCACCCCCGAGGACGTCCGGCCGCAGGGAGTGCTCGTGGCACCCCCTCCGGCAGCCGCTCAGGACGTCCGGCATACGGGCCCTGCCGTACCGACCCTCGGTACGGCAGGGCCCGTCTGTTTATCCTGACCGGCATGCTGACCATCACCCAGGACCTGTACGACCGGATCGTCGAACACGCCCGCCAGGACCACCCCGACGAGGCGTGCGGCGTGGTCGCCGGTCCGGTGGGGGAGGGCCGGCCCGAGCGCTTCGTCCCCATGCTGAACGCGGCCCGCTCGCCCACGTTCTACGAGTTCGACTCGCAGGACCTCCTCAGGCTCTACCGCGACCTGGACGACCGCGACGAGGAGCCGGTGATCATCTACCACTCCCACACCGCGACCGAGGCCTACCCCTCCCGCACCGACATCTCCTACGCCAACGAGCCCGGCGCGCACTACGTCCTCGTCTCGACCGCGGACACCGACGACGCGGGCGACTTCCAGTTCCGCTCCTTCCGGATCGTCGAGGGCGAGGTCACGGAGGAGGAGGTCAAGGTCGTGACGGCGTACTGACACCGGGGCCCGGAACACCGGGAGCGGGCCGCCCCGAACCGCGCTGTCTCACTCCCCGGCCGGAACTCGTCCGGAATGTGGGATCACATTCCGGGACCCGGACCGGGAATCGATACGATGAGCCCATGGTTTCCCACGACGTGAGTGACAGGACGCCGGGCACGCTGCTCGTGGCGCGGCTGCACGTCGACCTGTGCAGGCTCGCCAGCGCCATCTGTTGACGCAGACCCCTGCCGCCGTACGGCCGTGAGCCCTCGGCGCCCGACCCGTGTACGGACACCGAGCACGCCCCGCGCCGCCGCGCGCCCACCGACCTGACCACTCCCGACAGGAGCCCTGAGCCATGGCCATCGAGGTCCGCATCCCCACCATCCTCCGCACCTACACCGACGGCGCGAAGGCGGTCGACGCCAACGGGGAGACCCTCGCCGAGCTCTTCGCCGACCTCGACACCCGGCACACGGGTATCCAGGCCCGCATCGTCGACGGCGGCGAACTGCGCCGCTTCGTCAACGTCTACCTCAACGACGAGGACGTCCGCTTCCTCGACGGCATCAACACCAAGCTGTCCGACGGCGACAACGTGACGATCCTGCCGGCCGTCGCCGGCGGCATGGCCTGATCGGCTCCCGGTCACCCATGCGCTACGACTCCCCGCTGGCCGCGGTGGGCAACACCCCTCTGGTGCGCCTGCCGCGGCTGTCGCCGTCCCCCGACGTCCGCATCTGGGCCAAGCTGGAGGACCGCAACCCCACCGGCTCCGTCAAGGACCGCCCGGCCCTGCACATGATCGAGCAGGCGGAGAAGGACGGCCGCCTCACCCCGGGCTGCACCATCCTCGAACCCACCTCCGGCAACACCGGCATCTCCCTCGCCATGGCGGCCAAGCTCAAGGGCTACCGCATGGTGTGCGTGATGCCCGAGAACACCTCGCAGGAACGCCGGGACCTGCTCGGCATGTGGGGCGCGCAGATCATCCCCTCCCCGGCCGCGGGCGGCTCCAACACCGCCGTACGGGTCGCCAAGGAACTGGCCGCCGAACACCCGGACTGGGTGATGCTCTACCAGTACGGCAACCCCGACAACGCCGGCGCCCACTACGCCACCACCGGCCCGGAGATCCTCGCCGACCTCCCCTCCGTCACCCACTTCGTGGCCGGCCTCGGCACGACGGGCACGCTGATGGGAGTCGGCCGCTACCTCCGCGAGCACAAGCCGGACGTACGGATCGTCGCCGCCGAACCGCGCTACGACGACCTGGTCTACGGCCTGCGCAACCTCGACGAGGGCTTCGTCCCCGAGCTCTACGACGCCTCCGTCCTGACCAGCCGCTTCTCCGTCGGCTCGGCGGACGCGGTGACCCGCACCCGCGAGCTGCTCCAGCAGGAGGGCATCTTCGCCGGCGTCTCCACCGGCGCCGCCCTGCACGCCGCGCTCGGCGTCGGCACCAAGGCGGTCAAGGCGGGCGAGAGCGCCGACATCGTGTTCGTGGTGGCCGACGGCGGCTGGAAGTACCTCTCCACCGGCGTCTACACCGCGGCCACCACCGAGGAGGCCATCGCGACCCTCCAGGGCCAGCTCTGGGCCTGAGCCGGGACCGGTCTACGGGCCCTGACGGCCCAAGGGCACGCCCTACGTCGTGAGGTGGCGGACCTGGTCCCACAGGACCGGGTCCACCACACCCACCCGCCGCCGGAAGTCGACCAACGGCACCTGGCGCAGCTCGTCCGTCTCCAGGAAACTCGCCCGCCCCTGCGCGTCCCCGACCGCACCCGGCGGCAGCGGGATCACCCCGGCCCGCTCGTCGTGGTACCTGCTCGTGATCTTCGCGACCGTCGCCCGCCGCCCGCGCACCGACAGCACCAGACACGGCCGGTCCTTGCCCCCCGGCCCGTCCTCGTACGGCACGCTCGCCCACCAGATCTCCGCCGGCCGCGGCCGCCCGGCGACCCCGCGCCGCCCGGGCCGCCCCGGGGGTCGGCTCCTGCGCCGGGGCGGCCGGCCGCTGCGGCCCCAGCCGTCGACGAGCACGGCGACCAGCGCGAGCAGCACCACCGCCGCCAGTGCCAGCCACCATGACGTGTCCATACGACGACGTTACCGGCGTGCATTCACCATCGCGCGCCCTATCCCGCGCCCCTTGCACCGCACTTCCAGCCGAACCGGTGACACCACAGGTGAGTTCGCCCACAACGGCCCCTGGCGGAGGAGCGACCGGGGGTTTTGCGCCTTACGCTCGACGGATCGCACGACCCCCGTCTCCCTGTTTCCCAGCTGTTCCCCGCCAGCGGAGGTTTCTGCTTTATGAAGCTCACCGTCGTCGGCTGCTCGGGGTCGTTCCCGTCCGCGGAATCGGCCTGCTCGAGCTACCTCGTAGAGGCCGACGGCTTCCGGCTGCTGCTCGACATGGGCAACGGTGCCCTGGGCGAGTTGCAGCGCCATTGCGGTCTCTACGACCTCGACGCGATCTTTCTGAGCCATCTGCACGCCGACCACTGCATCGACATGTGCGCCTACTTCGTCGCGCGCTACTACCGCCACGACGGTGGCCGCTGCGACCCGCTCCCGGTCTACGGACCCGAGGGCACCGAACACCGTCTCACCACGGCCTACGCCGACACCCCCACCGCCTCGTCCATGAGCGAGGTCTTCGACTTCCACACCGTCAAGCCGTCCACCTTCGAGGTCGGCCCCTTCACCGTGCACACCGAACGCGTGGCCCACCCCGTGGAGGCGTACGCCATCCGGATCGAGCACGGCGGCCGCTCGCTGACGTACTCCGGTGACACGGGTGCCACCGCGGTGCTGGAGGAACTCGCCCGGGACACCGACCTGTTCCTGTGCGAGGCCGCCTTCACGCACGGCAAGGAGGACATCCCCGACCTCCACCTCAACGGCCGCGAGGCGGGTGAGACGGCGGCCCGGGCCGGTGCCCGCCGCCTCGTCCTGACCCACATCCCGCCGTGGACGGACCCCAGCATCAACCTGGCGGACGCGCGGGCGGTGTACGACGGGCCGGTGGAGCTGGCGGCGCCGAGGGTGTCGTACGAGATATAGCTCGGACACCGGCGACACCGGCGGACACACGAAGGCCCCGCAACCGAGTCGGTCGCGGGGCCTTCGTCATGCCCTGGGAGGGGGACTCACGCCTTCGTGAGGTCCTCGACCTCCTCCTCGGGCTCACGGCCCGGGGTGGGGAGGTTGAACTTGGTGATCGCGAAGCGGAAGACGCTGTAGTAGATCGCGGCGAACACCAGGCCGACCGGGATCATCAACCAGGGCTTGGTGGAGATGCCCCAGTTGATCAGGACGTCGGTGAGGCCGGCCGAGAAGCCGAAGCCCATGTGGATGCCCAACGCCCAGGTCACGGCCATCGACACCGCGGTCAGGACCGCGTGGATGGCGTACAGCACCGGCGCGATGAACATGAACGAGAACTCGATCGGCTCGGTCACACCGGTGACGAACGAGGTCAGGGCCAGCGACATCATCATGCCCAGCACGGCCTTGCGGCGCTCGGGGCGGGCGGAGTGCGCGATGGCCAGGGCGGCGGCCGGCAGACCGAACATCATGATCGGGAAGAAGCCGGTCATGAACAGACCGGCGTTCGGGTCGCCCGCGAAGAAGCGCGGCAGGTCGCCGTGGACGACGGTGCCCGCGGAGTCGGTGAAGTCGCCGATCTGGAACCAGGCGACGGAGTTCACGAACTGGTGCATGCCGATCGGGATCAGGCCGCGGTTGATCAGACCGAACAGGGCCGCGCCGAAGGAGCCCAGGCCGGTCATCCACTCGCCGAAGTCGGTGATGACGTCACCGATGGGCTGCCATCCGAGGACGACCAGGACACCGAGGGCGGTGCCGACGACGGCCGTGATGATCGGCACGAGCCGGCGGCCGTTGAAGAAGCCGAGCCAGTCGACGAGTTGCTTGCGGTGGTAGCGCTGCCACAGCACCGCTGTCAGCAGGCCGAGAATGATGCCGCCGAGCACGCCCGGGTTCTGGAAGGTCGCCGTCTGGGCGGCCTCGTTGCCCTTCTGCCAGAAACCGCCGAAGAGGCCGGTCGCCGTGTACGTGGCGCCGTCGTGGCCGTCCTCGATCGGGAACTGGTGGATCACCGCGTAGTAGGTCAGGAAGCCGACCACGGCGGCCAGGGCCGTCGAGCCGTCGGCCTTCTTGGCGAAGCCGATGGCCACGCCTATGCAGAAGAGCAGGGGCAACCCGAAGGAGCTGTCCAGGAGGGCACCGCCGGCTCCGGCGAAGACCTTCGCGACGTCCGTGGGGAGGTGCAGCTTCTCCTTGACGTCCGGCTGCCCCAGCCGCAGCAGAAGACTCGCCGCCGGCAGCACGGCGATCGGCAGCTGCAGGCTGCGGCCGACCTTCTGCAGGCCCTGGAACAGGCCGGATCCCCGCTTCTTTGCGGGGGCCGCCGGTACGGTGGCGGTGCTCATAGACTTCCTCCATCGGGGGGCATGGTCTACACCACTCAGTGGTGTAGACCTGTTGTACACGATGAAGGCGGTATAAGGAACCCGTCAAATTCGCAACCGGAGCACTACGCGCAGTGCCCCTCGCGCTACCCCCGCGGCGCCCGCCGGCGACCCTCGTCGACCTTCGCCGACCCCTCCGGTCAGACCTTGGTCACGTCCTCCACCTCGTCCTCCGGCTCCCGCCCCGGCGTCTTCAGATCGAACCGCATGATCGCGAAACGGAACACCACGTAATAGAGGACGGCGAAGCACAGCCCGATCGGGATGATCGCCCACGGTTTCGTCGCCAGCTGCCAGTTGATGACGTAGTCGATCAACCCCGCCGAGAACGCGAACCCGTCGTGCACCCCCAGCCCCCACGTCACCGCCATCGACACCCCCGTCAACAGCGCGTGGAACACGTACAGCAGCGGCGCGACGAACAGGAACGAGTACTCCAGCGGCTCGGTGATCCCGGTGACGAACGACGTCAGCGCCACCGACAGCATCAGACCCCCCACCTCCTTGCGCCGGTGCGGCTTCGCGCAGTGCGTGATCGCCAGCGCCGCCGCCGGCAGCGCGAACATCATGATCGGGAAGAAGCCCGAGGTGAACTGCCCCGCGTGCGGATCACCCGCCAGGAACATGTTGATGTCACCGTGCACCACCGTGCCGTCGGGCTCGACGAAGGTGCCGAACTGGAACCAGAGCGGCACGTTCAGGAACTGGTGCAGCCCGATCACCAGCAACGCCCGGTTCGCGACCCCGAAGATGCCCGCACCCCAGGCACCCAGGTCACTCAGCCAGTCGCTGAAGCTCTCCAGCGCGCCACCGATCGGCGGCCAGATCCACAGACACAGAGCCGCGAACACGATCGCCGCGAACGCCATGATGATCGGCACCAGCCGGCGGCCGTTGAAAAAACCCAGCCAGTCCACCAGCCTCGTACGGTGATAGCGCGCCCAGAAGAAGGCCGCCAGCAGCCCCACCACGATCCCGCCGAACACCCCCGGGTTCTGGTACGTGAACGCCGTCACCGACCCGTCCGTCACCTGACAGCCCGTGGCGACCGGCCGCGACCCCGGCGCGCAGTCCTCCGGGAACTGACGCAGCACATTGAAGTAGACGAGGAAACCCGCCACCGCCGCCAGCGCGGTGGACCCGTCGGACTTCTTGGCCATCCCGATCGCCACGCCCACACAGAACAGCAGGGGCAACCCCAGGGAACCGTCCAGCAGCGCGCCACCCGCGCCCTTCATCACCTGCGAGACATCGGTCCAGCCCAGCCCGTCGGCCCCGAACATGTCCGGCTGCCCGAGCCGGTTGAGGATGCCCGCGGCCGGCAGCACGGCGATGGGGAGCTGAAGACTGCGCCCCATCTTCTGCAGGCCCTGGAACAGGGTGTTCCAGCGCCGGCGCGCGGGACCGGCCAAGGCGTCGGCGCTCATCGGGCTCCTCCCGCGGGGACCGGGTTTGGCGACCGTCCGCGAGGTGGTGTAGACCAGTTGACGCACGGTTCCGCTGTCGTGACCGCCATCCTTCGGCACCCACGACACGACCGCTCGCGAAGATGGGCCAACTGTGGGTTACTGCGACAAAGCGGTTCGGATCAGGGAGAAGGAACATGGCCACGAAGGCTGAGAAGATCGTTGCCGGGCTCGGCGGCATCGACAACATCGAAGAGGTCGAAGGCTGCATCACCCGGCTCCGTACCGAGGTCGCCGACCCGGGCCTGGTCGACGACGCCGCGCTCAAGGCCGCCGGCGCCCACGGCGTCGTCAAGATGGGCACCGCCATCCAGGTCGTCATCGGCACCGACGCCGACCCGATCGCCGCGGAGATCGAAGACATGATGTGAGGCACCCCCTCACCACCTGAGGCACCCCCTCACCCGGACAGGGGCCCTTCCCACCATGGGACGGGCCCCCTCCTTATGTACGGCTAGGCTCAGCGCCATGTCTCGAATCGACGGCCGCACCCCCGAACAGCTCCGCCCCGTCACCATCGAACGCGGCTGGAGCAAGCACGCCGAGGGCTCCGTCCTCGTCTCCTTCGGCGACACGAAGGTCTTCTGCACCGCCTCCGTCACCGAAGGCGTCCCCCGCTGGCGCAAGGGCAGCGGCGAGGGCTGGGTCACCGCGGAGTACTCCATGCTGCCCCGCGCCACCAACACCCGCGGCGACCGCGAATCCGTCCGCGGCAAGATCGGCGGCCGCACCCACGAGATCAGCCGCCTCATCGGCCGCTCCCTGCGCGCGGTCATCGACTACAAGGCACTCGGCGAGAACACCATCGTCCTCGACTGCGACGTCCTCCAGGCCGACGGCGGCACCCGCACCGCCGCCATCACCGGCGCCTACGTCGCCCTCGCGGACGCCATCACCTGGGCCCAGGGCCGCAAACTCGTCAAGGCCGGACGACAGCCCCTCACCGGCACCGTCTCCGCCGTCTCCGTCGGCATCGTCGGCGGCGTACCCCTCCTGGACCTCTGCTACGAAGAAGACGTCCGCGCCGAGACCGACATGAACGTCGTCTGCACCGGCGACGGCCGCTTCGTCGAGGTCCAGGGCACCGCCGAGGCCGAGCCCTTCGCCCGCGACGAACTCAACTCCCTCCTCGACCTCGCCGTTTCCGGCTGCGTCGAACTCGCCGCCGTACAGCGCACGGCACTTGATACCGTCCTCGGAAAGTAAAGGGGACACCAAGCAGGCCGGCCCGGACGGGCAACCACACCTCCGACCTCGGCGTCCCTACCTGTACGGGCGCACGGCACACCACCGTGCGCCCGACATCGCAACGGGGGCCCTCGGGCCCGAACAGGGGAGGGAACCACCCATGGGCGCGAGCCGACGCAGAGGTCGCCGTACCGCCATAGCCGCCGTCATCGCGGCCGTCGCACTCACCACCGGCCTGACCACCGGCTGCGACGCCGTCAACAAGGCACTCGACTGCGTCCAGACCGCGGACACCATCGCCGACAGCGTCACCGACCTCCAACAGGCCGTCGAGAACACCTCGAACGACCCGACCCAGCTCGGCGAATCCCTCACCTCCATCGAGAACGACCTCGACCGGATCGGCGACAAGACCGACAACACCGACGTCAACAAGGCGGTCGACGACCTGCGCAAGGCCGTGGGCAACGTCCGCACCGCCGTCGACAACGGCGACAACACCCCCGACCTCAGCCCCGTCACCGACGCCGCCGGCGAACTGACGAAGGTCTGCACACCGTAAGAGACGTCTTACCGGCCACCGGGCGAGGCACCGGACGGGCCCCGGGATACTGGACCCATGACCCGCCTGATCCTCGCCACCCGCAACGCCGGAAAGATCACCGAACTCAGGGCGATCCTCGCCGACGCAGGCCTGCCCCACGACCTCGTCGGCGCGGACGCCTACCCCGACATCCCCGACGTCAAGGAGACCGGCGTCACCTTCGCCGAGAACGCCCTCCTCAAGGCCCACGCGCTGGCCCGGGCGACGGGCCTCCCGGCGGTCGCCGACGACTCCGGCCTGTGCGTCGACGTCCTCAACGGCGCACCCGGCATCTTCTCCGCCCGCTGGGCGGGCCGCCACGGCGACGACCAGGCGAACCTCGACCTCCTCCTCGCCCAGCTCTCCGACATCGCCGACGAACACCGCGCCGCGCACTTCGCCTGCGCGGCGGCCCTCGCCCTGCCGGACGGCACGGAGCGAGTGGTCGAGGGCCGGCTGCGGGGCGTCCTGCGCCACACCCCGTCCGGCACGAACGGCTTCGGCTACGACCCGATCCTCCAGCCGGAGGGCGAGTCACGCACCTGCGCCGAACTGACCCCGCAGGAGAAGAACGCGATCAGCCACCGGGGGAAGGCCTTCCGGGGGCTGGTACCGGTGGTCCGGGAGCTGTTGGGCTGATAAACGCAAGAGGGCCGCCCGGCTGGGCGGCCCTCCGTGTGTGCGGCCGATGGGAGTCGAACCCACATGGGCAAATGCCCCGAGGCACCTAAAACCTCTGCTTATACCATTCAGCAACGGCCGCCGGCCAAGCCATGGTAGCGGGCTGACGGCCGCCGCGCGGAAGCCGCTCTAGCCCGGGCGTCGCAGACGCCCACCTCTGCACCACGTGCTCGTGACCGCGTGGCAGTTAGGGCACAGCAGCCGCAAGTTCTCCCGCCGGTCGTCGCTCCAATCCCCGTTGATGTGATCGACCTCCAGGGTCATGGACTTCCCGAGCCACTCGGGGCCGACGCCGCATTCGGCGCACTCCTCAGGCTCGCCCACTTCCAGGAGGGCTCTGCGCAGCAGGTGGGTTCTCGTCCGACGGCTTCCGTCGTGCTGGATCAGGATGTCCGTGGCGCGCTTGAGCGCCGTGGTGCCTGGTCCGCCCCGCTGATGTGCCTGCCCCAGGAAGTGGGAGGTGTCGGATCCGTCTTCCGCCACCCACTGGCGGAGCAGGCTGCGCAGCCTGTTGTTGTAGGGCTCCATTCCCAGGGCGCGGAGCGCCTCCGCCACGGAGATCGATCCCTCGACCGCGCGGCGCAACTTCTCGGCGGTCGGCCTGGTGGGTGCGGCTCGCGTTCGCCGCCCGCGGGGCATGTGGGAGACGTCGATCCCGAAATGGTCGAAGCGCCGGAAGAGGTGGCGGCGGAGATTGCCGTAGGGACGGGTGCCGAAGAAGGCGATGACTTCCTCGATGTCGGAACACTGCGCGGCCGCTGTCGCCAGCCGTTCCCTGGTGTACCGCGTGCTGACGCTCACGACTCCCGCCCCTTGCCGCGTCCTCGGTAACTGTCCGTCGTCGAATGGCAGTTGGGACACAGGAAGCGCAGGTTCTCGATTCGGTTGTCGCGCCAGTTGCCGTCGACGTGGTCGACTTCAAGCGGTAGTGGTCGCCCTCGCCAGACCGCTTCGATCCCACACAGGGCGCAGCGCTCCGGCATACCCGAAGTCGTCATCGCCCACTTGATTCGGTCGCTCGGGATGCGTCGGGCGTGTCCCTCCGGTTGCTCGACGAGCAGGCCCTCAGGCGTCCGGGGACGCCACGGCTTGCCGCGCCGGGTCGGCTGGCGGAAATGCGAGGTGTCGATCCCGTACGCCTTGATCCTGCGGCTGATGTGCGTGTGATGGCCGCCGACGACCTCGAGCCCGAGGCGGCGCAGCACCTCGCACATGTTCGTCGACACGGAGACCGCTGCCTGGAGTGCTTCCCTGGTCCACCGCACGCCCTCCCGCTCGAAGTGTGACGTGTCCACCCCGAGCTTCCTCATCCGCTCCCGGATGTAGCCGCGCGTGGAACTCTTCGGATCCACCCCCAGGAGCCTTAACGCCTCCGACAGCGTCCGGGCCCCCCGAGCCGCATCCTCCAGCCGCTCCCTCGTGTACGCGCTGGCGACCATCGAAACCCCCTCCGTCCCCGACCACCCGTTCGTGGTCCGTACGGAATAACGAACCGTTGATCGGACAGTCACGTCCGGAACGGGAAGCGGCCCGCGCCGGGATCACTCGGCGCGGGCCGCTCGCAGGCAGCGGGAGGGGGGATTCTCAGATCCCCAGGTCCTTGATGATCTTGGCTACGTGGCCCGTCGCGCGGACGTTGTAGAGGGCGTGTTCGACCTTGCCCTGTTCGTCGACCACGATCGTGGAGCGGATGACGCCCATGTACGTCTTGCCGTAGTTCTTCTTCTCGCCGAAGGCGCCGTACGCGTCGAGGGCCTTCTTGTCCGGGTCCGCGAGGAGCGTGACCTTGAGGGACTCCTTCTCGCGGAACTTGGCCAGCTTCTCCGGCTGGTCGGGGGAGATGCCGATGACGTCGTACCCGGCGCCGGCCAGCAGGTCGAGGTTGTCCGTGAAGTCGCAGGCCTGCTTGGTGCAGCCGGGAGTCAGGGCCGACGGGTAGAAGTAGACGATCACCTTGCGTCCCTGGTGGTCGGCCAGTGACACCTCGTTGCCGTCGGCGTCGGGCAGGGTGAAGGCGGGGGCGGTGTCCCCGGCCTGGAGTCGCTCGCTCATCGGTCTAGCGTAACCGGGGGTCCTGACAGTGCGGGGCGGTGTGAAGCTGACAGACTGTCCGGAACAACGCATCAGCAGACTTCGGAGGCCGTACGGTGGCGGACACGTCGGACACCAGAACCCCGGCGCAGATCGAGGCGGACATCAAGAGCCGCCGCGAGGTGCTGGCCGAGACCCTCGACGAGATCGGTGTGCGGGTGCACCCGAAGACCGTCGTCGGTGATGCCAAGGCCAAGGTCGTCTCCAACATCGATCACACGCTCGGGCGCGCCTACGTCGGTGTCAACCGGGCCGTGAGCGATGTGCGGGCGCGCTTCGTCGACGAGGAGGGCGCGCCGCGCCTGGAGCGGATCGTGCCGGTCGCGCTCGTCGCCGTCGCGCTGGTGGGGCTGCTCGCCGTCGGGGCGAAGCGCCGCAAGGGCTGAGTGGCGGGCGACCCACCCGCGTACGGATCGGCTTCGGGCAGGTAGGTTCAGTGGTGTGAGCGCCAACAGAAACGAGCACAACCCCCATCACGACAAGCTGCCCATCCGGATGCTGCACGATCGCGTACTCGTGCGGCAGGACACCTCCGAGGGTGAGCGACGTTCCGGCGGTGGCATCCTGATTCCCGCCACGGCCGCCGTGGGACGTCGGCTGGCCTGGGCCGAGGTCGTCGCAGTGGGGCAGAACGTACGGACCGTGGAGCCGGGCGACCGGGTGCTGTACGACCCGGAGGACCGTGCCGAGGTCGAGGTGCGGGGTGTGGCGTATGTGCTCATGCGTGAGCGTGACCTGCATGCCGTGGCGGCGGACCGTTTCGAGGGGTCGGAGGATTCGACCGGGTTGTACCTCTGAATCCACGGTGAGAGAGGGCTGGTGACCATCGTCACCGGCCCTTTTTCTGTTCTTTTGCTACGTTGGAGAGGAACCCGACGAGACGCGCCGTACCGGGACGCAGGCAAAGACGACGCAGCCGTATTCGTTCCGTACGTCTCGGAGGTGTCTCATGGCCTGGGTTCTGCTTGTCGTCGCCGGTCTGCTCGAGGTCGGCTGGTCGGTCGGGATGAAGTACACCGACGGATTCACCCGGCTGGTCCCGAGTCTGCTCACAGGATCGGGCATCGTCGCGAGCATGGTGCTGCTGTCGTACGCCGCGAAGTCGCTGCCCATCGGTACCGCGTACGGGGTGTGGGTGGGGATCGGGGCGGCTGGTGCGGCGATGGTCGGCATGGTGGTGCTGGGTGAGCCGGCGACCGCCGCCCGGATCTTCTTCGTGGTGCTGCTGCTGGTCGCCGTGGTGGGGCTGAAGGCGACCTCCGGTCACTGACCGGGGGGCCGGTCACTCCCTGCGGGTGCCGAAGACGCCTGTTCCCAGGGTCGTGCCGTTGGTCGCGCCGCCGTCGGTCGGGCCGCCGTCGGTGGTGCCGCCGTCGTCCGTGCCGCCGTCGGTGGTGCCGCCGTCCGTGGTCGTGCCCTCGTCGCTGCCGCCGCCGTCCGTCGTCCCGCCGTCCGTGGAGCCGCCGTCGTCCGTGCCGCCGTCGGTGGTGCCGCCCTCGTCGCTGCCGCCGTCGTCCGTGCCGCCGTCGGTGGTGTCGCCCTCGTCGGTGCTGCCGCCGTCGGTGTCGCCGTCGGTGGTGGCGCCGCCGTTGTCCTGGCCCGTGCTGTCATGCCGCTCGTGGAAGGGGTCGTCGCCGCGGGGCTGTTGCCGGTCGGCGCCGGGCTGGAGCTGGAGGTCGAAGTCGGTCACCGGCTTGCCCTTGAGGGCGGCCTTGGTGAACTGCGCCCAGATCTCGGTGGGCGCGCCGCCGCCGTTGACGCGCTGGAGGCCCATGGCGCCGTAGAGCGGTTTGTGGGCCGCGGTGACGGGGTCCTGGCCCATGACGGAGACGACGGTGGCCAGTTCGGGGGTGTAGCCGGCGAACCAGGCGGCCGTGTCGTTCTCGGCGGTTCCGGTTTTGCCCGCCGTCGGGCGGCCCGCGGCCTGGGCGGCGGTGGCGGTGCCGTTCTCGACGACGCTGCGCAGGACGGAGGTGGTGGTGTCGGCGGCCTCGCGGCTGACGGCCTGGCGGGGCTTCACCTTGGGCAGCTCCATGACGTCCTGGCCGTCCTTGGTGAGCTTGTCGATCATCGTGTACGTGCCGATCCTGCCGTGGTTGGCAAGGGTCGCGTACGCCTCCGCCATGTCGAGGACGCTGGCGGTGGCGGTGCCCAGCGCGATCGAGGGGTAGGGGTTGAGGTCCTGGGTGGTGGCGGGGATGCCGAGAGCGACGGCGGTTTCCTTGACCTTCTCGGGGACCACGTCGACGGCCATCTGCGCGTACACCGTGTTGACGGACTTGTCGGTGGCGGTGCGCACGGTGATGTTGCCGTAGGAGGTGTGGTCCTCGTTCTCGGGCGCGTAGGTGCCGCCGCTCCAGCCCTGGACGGGGCGTTCGTTGGTGCCGTCGTAGTACGTGTTGGGGGTGATGGTGCGGCCGTCCTGGGTGACGGAGCCGTTCTGCACGGCGGAGGTGAACACGAACGGCTTGAAGGTGGAGCCGACCTGGAAGTCGCCGCGGGTGGCGTTGTTCGTGTACTGCTTGGTGTAGTCGATGCCGCCGTACATCGCGACGACCTTGCCGGTCCTGGGGTCGACGGCGGCGCCGCCGGCGCGGACGTAGGTGTCGACCTTGCGGTTCTTCTTGTCCAGCTTGGACATGAGCTTGTCGTCGACGGCTTTGACGAAGGCGTCCTGCCGGTTCTTCTGGAGCGTGGTGGTGACGCGGTAGCCGCCGGCCTCGAGCTGGTCCGAGGTGACGATCTTGTTGTCCTTCAGGTAGTCCTTGATCGCGTCGACGATGTAGCCGCGCTGTCCGGACATGCCGGCCGCGGCGGCGCTGGCTTCCCTGGGTGTCGGGAACTTCATCCCGGCGCGTGCGGACGCGCTGATCCAGCCCTTGGTGACCATGCCGTCGAGGACGTAGTTCCAGCGGGCCTGGGCGGCGGCCTTGTTCTCGGGGTGGGCGATGACGTCGTACTCGCTGGGCGCGTTGAGCAGGGCGGCGAGGTAGGCGCCCCTGGCGGGGTCGAGGTCCACGGCGTCGACGCCGTAGTAGGCCTGGGCGGCGGCCTGGATGCCGTAGGCGTTGCGGCCGAAGTAGCTGGTGTTGAGGTAGCCCTCGAGGATCTGGTCCTTGCTCTGCGTGCGGTCGAGCTTGATCGAGATGAAGAACTCCTTCACCTTGCGCGTGACGGTCTGCTCCTGCGCGAGGTAGTAGTTCTTGACGTACTGCTGGGTGATGGTGGAGCCGGACTGCTTGCCCTTGCCGGTGGCGGTGTTCCAGCCGGCCCGGACCATCGCCTTGGGGTCGACGGCGGACTCGGTGTAGAAGTCGCGGTCCTCGGCGGCGAGGACGGCGTGCTGGGCGTCCTTGGAGACCTGGGCGAGGGTGACGTTCTCGCGGTTGATCTCGCCGTCGCGGGCGATCTCGGTGCCGTCGGCGTAGAGGTAGACGTTGCTCTGCTTGGTGGCTAGCGCGTTGGCCGGCGGGATCTTGACCAAGGAGTAGCCGAGGAAGAACAGGCCGATCAGCAGCAGTATGCCGAGGACGAAGGTGCCGAGCACCATGCGCCAGGTCGGGAAGATACGGCGCCAGCCGGTGCGTTTGGCCTTCTTCGGCTTCTTCTCCTGCATTACGACCGTTTCGCCACCTTTGTCCGTCTCGTCCGCCCCGCTTCCCGGCGCGGCGGCCGGCTGCGGCTCTCTCGAGGCCACCGTGCCCTGGGTCGGCTGCTGCGGCTGCGGCTGCGGCTCGTCACTCATGTCGTGCACGGACTCCTGTTTCGCGTCGTACGTTCCCGTACGCCCTCGTACGCCTTCTGCGCCCCCTGTTGAAGACTGTCGCACCATGCGTTCCGTTCCCGACAATCGGCACGCGTTGCGCCCGGAAAATGCGTAGAGGTCCGGGTCGGCCGCGCAGTAGGCTCCGTCGCTTCGTGTCGGGGCGGACCTGGAGGGCGGTGAGCGTGGGCACGGGACGGGTGTACGTGGCCGTCGCGGCGGGGGGATTCAGACGGTACGCGACATATCGGGTGGCCACGGCCGCCGGCGTGTTCACGAACACGGTTTTCGGCCTGATCCTGGTCTACACGTATCTGGCGCTGTGGGACGAGAAACCGCACCTCGGCGGCTATGACCAGGCGCAGGCGGTGACCTATGTGTGGCTGGGGCAGGCGTTGTTGTCGACGCTCGCCCTGGGGGGTGGCGGGGTCGAGACCGAGTTGATGGAGCGCATCCGCACGGGTGACATCGCGATCGACCTGTACCGGCCGGTCGATCTGCAACTGTGGTGGCTGTCGGCGGACTTGGGGCGGGCGCTGTTCCAGTTGGTGGGGCGGGGCCTGGTGCCGTTCGCGTTCGGCGCCCTGGTCTTCCCGACCGCGTTGCCGCGGGACGTGGCGTCCTGGGCGGCTTTCCTGGTCGCCGTGGCGCTGGCGATGGTGGTCGGTTTCGGGTTGCGGTTCCTGGTGGCGTTGAGCGCGTTCTGGCTGATGGACGGCACGGGAGCGCAGCAGATGTCGTGGATCGTGGGGTTCTTCTGCTCGGGGATGATCGTGCCGTTGAACGTGTTTCCGGGTGCGCTCGGCGAGGTCGTGCGGGCGTTGCCGTGGTCGTCGCTGCTCCAGGCGCCGGCGGATGTGCTGATGGGGGAGGCCGATCCGTGGTCCACCTTCGCCTTCCAGGCGGTGTGGGCGGTGGCGCTGCTGGGCGCGGGGCGCCTGGTGCAGGCGGCCGCGACGCGCCGGGTGGTGGTGCAGGGTGGCTGAGCCGGGGCGGCTGGCGGAGGGGGTGCGGACGTACCGGCTGATCGCCGGGATGTGGATCCGCTCCACGATGGCCTACCGGGCCTCCTTCGTCATGACGACGGTGGGGAACTTCGCGGCGACCGGGCTGGACTTCGTCGCGATCCTGCTGATGTTCTCCCGGGTGGACGCGCTCGGCGGCTACTCGCTGCCGGAGGTCGCGTTCCTCTACGGCCTGTCCGGGATGGCGTTCGGGCTGGCCGACCTGGCGATCGGGTCGATGGACCGGCTGGGCAGCCGGGTGCGGGACGGCACGCTGGACACGCTGCTGGTGCGGCCGGCGCCGGTCCTCGCGCAGGTGGCCGCCGACCGGTTCGGGCTGCGCAGGCTCGGCCGGGTGATCCAGGGGGCGCTGGTGCTCGGGTACGCGCTGGGGGCGCTCGACATCGACTGGAGCGTGCCGAAGCTGCTGCTGATGCCGGTGATGGTGGTCAGCGGCAGCGCGATCTTCTGCGCGGTGTTCGTCGCGGGTGCGGCCTTCCAGTTCGTGGCGCAGGACGCGTCGGAGGTGCAGAACGCCTTCACGTACGGCGGTACGACGCTGCTGCAGTACCCGCCGACCGTCTTCGCCCAGGAGCTGGTGCGCGGGGTGACCTTCGTGCTGCCGCTGGCCTTCGTCAACTGGCTGCCGGCGAGCTATGTGCTGGGGCGGCCCATGCCGCTCGGGCTGCCGCGCTGGATCGGGTTCGCGGGGCCGCTGGTGGCGGTGGCCTGCTGCGCGCTGGCCGGGCTGGCCTGGCGGGCGGGACTGCGGGCCTATCGGAGTACGGGAAGTTAGGGGTCTTCGGGCATGAACGGCTTGGACGGCTTGGACGGTATGGGTGGCGTGGCCGGTGGGGGCGGCGTGGCCGGTGGGGGCGGCGTCGGCGGAGGGGGCGTCATGGACGGCGTGGCCGGCACTGCCGATGCGGTCGGGGCGGCCGGCGCGGACGGCCGCTTCATCGAACTCGACCGGGTCGAGAAGGTCTTCGACGTGCGCAGGAGGACCGGTTTCCTGCGGCGGGAGCTGCGCCAGGTGCGGGCGGTCGACTCGATCTCCTTCACGGTGGCGCGCGGCGAGATGGTCGGCTACATCGGTCCGAACGGCGCCGGGAAGTCGACCACCATCAAGATGCTGACCGGCATCCTGACGCCCAGCGGGGGCCGGCTGCGGGTCGCCGGCATCGACCCGTCCCGTGAGCGGGCCCGTCTGGCACACCGCATCGGGGTGGTGTTCGGGCAGCGTACGACGCTGTGGTGGGACCTGCCGCTGATCGACTCCTACCGGCTGATGCACCGCATGTACCGCATCCCGGACGCGCGTTACCGCCAGAATCTCGACCGCTGCGTCGAACTCCTGGAGCTGGAAGACCTGTTGGACGTGCCGGTGCGCCAGCTGTCGCTGGGGCAGCGGATGCGCGGCGACATCGCGGCGGCGCTGCTGCACGACCCCGAGGTGCTGTACCTGGACGAGCCGACGATCGGTCTGGACGTCATCTCCAAGGCCAGGGTGCGGGAGTTCCTGCGGGAGCTGAACGCCGAGCGGGGCACGACGGTGCTGCTGACCACGCACGACCTCCAGGACATCGAGCAGCTGTGTTCGCGGGTGATGGTCATCGACCACGGGCGGATGATGTACGACGGTCCGCCGGCGGGGCTGCACGAGGTGGGGGAGAGCGAGCGCACGCTGGTGGTGGACCTGGAGCGGGAGCTGCCGCCGATCGAGGTGGCCGGGGCGCGGGTGGTGAAGGTGGACGGGCCGCGGCAGTGGCTGGCCTTCCCGGCGGCGGAGTCGGCGGCCCCGCTCGTGGCGCGGATCGCGCAGGCGTACCCCCTCGTGGACCTGTCGGTGCGGGAGCCGGACATCGAGGCGGTGATCGCCAAGATGCTGCAATCGCTCGCGGATACCGCCAAATCCCCTGCCGGGCAGGGGCACCGCGTAGTGCCGGGCGCCGGGAACTCGTAGGCTGCTGGGTATGACCGACGATGCCCCGGAGCTGCGTGCCTCCGACGCCGATCGTGAGCGAGTTGCCGAGGTCCTGCGCGACGCTGTCGCGGAGGGCCGCCTCGACATGGAGGAGTTCGAGGAGCGGCTGGAGGCGACCTACAAGGCCCGGACCTACGGCGAACTCGCCCCGATCACCCGGGACCTGCCGGCCGCGGGTGTCACGCCGCCGTCCGTGTCCCTGCTCAAGGAGCCTGAGGGTGACGGGAGTTGGGCCCGGCGGATCGTCGGCGGCGAGGGTTCGTCGGCGTGGGCCGTGGCCGTGATGTCCGGTTTCCAGCGCAAGGGACGCTGGACGGCGCCGAAGCGGTTCAACTGCTTCGCCTTCTGGGGCGGCGGGGAGATCGACCTGCGCGAGGCGGACTTCGCCGACCGCGAGGTGGAGATCAACTGCATCGCGATCATGGGCGGGATGAACGTCGTCGTGCCGCCGGGTGTCGAGGTCGTCGTGCGCGGCATCGGCGTCATGGGCGGCTTCGACCACAGCGAGGCCGGCGTGCGGGGCGATCCGGGGGCGCCGCGGGTGATCGTGACGGGCTTCGCGTTCTGGGGTGGCGTCGGCGTCGAACGCAAGGTGACCCGGGCGGAGCGGCTGCGGCTGAAGGAGGAGCGGCGCCAGGAGAAGCTGGACCGCAGGGCCGCCGCGAAGGAGCTGCGCTCGTCGTTCCGCGACGACATGGAGAGCGCGCACCGCGAGATGCTCGACGGGCACCACGACCTGATGCGGCGGCGGCACGAGGAGCGCCGGGAGCTCCACCGGGAGCGGCAGGAGGAGCGCCGGGACCGGCGTGACGCCCGCCGCGAGGAGCGGGACAGGCGGCGCCACGACGAGTAGTGGCCGACGCCACGACAGGCAGGGGCCCGGCGGGGCCCGTTCACAGCCGGGCCGGTGCCGAACCCTTCAGGTCTGCCAGGTCGACTGCGTCCGCCATCGTCCGGTAGCCCTGGTCGCTGGGGTGGAGATGGTCCCCGGAGTCGTAGTACGGGCGCAGCGCGCGCGGGTCGTAGGGGTCGCGCAGCGCCTTGTCGAAGTCGACGACCGCGTCGTACACCTTCCCCGCCCGGATCTCGGCGTTGACCTCCCGCCGGACCTCCTCGCGGGTGTCCGTGTAGCGGGCGTGCCCGTGAAACGGCATCAGGGTCGCGCCGACGACCTTGATGCCCCGGGCGTGGGCCCGGCCCACCAGGGTGCGCAGGCCGTCGAGGATGGCCTGCGGGTCGGCGCGCCGCTCGCTGCGCAGGATGTCGTTGACGCCGAGGTCGATGACGACGACCTTGACGTTCGGGCGGTCCAGCACGTCCCGCGCGAAGCGGTTCAGGCCGCTGGTGTTGTCGGCGGGGCGCCCCGGCCCGTCGGCGAGGACGCGGTTGCCGCTGATGCCCGCGTTGACGACGCTGTAGCGCGGCACGTCCGCGCCGGACCCGGCGGCCGCGCGCAGCCGGTCCGACAGGACGTCCGTCCAGCGGCGGTTGGCGCCCTCGGTGGAGGTGACGCCGTCGGTCAGCGAGTCGCCCAACGCGACGACCGTGCCGTGGGACTCGTTGCTCAGCACGTCCACGGCGGTCAGGTAGCGCCAGTGGTCGGTCTGTTCGCCGTACGCCGTGGCCGTCACGTCCTGCGTGTGGTCGCCCTCGGCGAGATAGCTGGTCTGGCGCGCGTGCTCGTGGAAGGTGACCGGGCCGGCCGAGGTGGGGGAGTAGGTGGTGACCAGGAGGTCACCGCCCTGCGGGACGGGCAGGAGCACGGCGTCGCTGGTTGTGCGCCCGCCCGCGGGTATGACGACCGAGACGGCGCCCGCGAAGGTGAGCCGCCGCATGGTGGCGGGGACCGCGGCGGCGGTGCCGGCGGCGGCCGCGACGGCGATCGAGCCGTGTGCGACGGTCAGCGGCTGTGTGCCGTAGACGTTGGACAGCGTGATCCGGGCGCGGGTGCCGCCGACGTCCGTGTGCACGACGTTGCGCACCGAGCGGCCCGCCATGCCGTTCGTCTCGGTGTCCGGTTCCGCTCCCGACGGGGCGGTCGACCAGGCGCCCACCCAGACACCGGTCGAGACGGGGGCGGCGGAGTTGAACGGGGCGCCGGCGGGGACGGGAGCCAGGCCGTTCTCCGCGCTCGTGTCGCCGTCGTCGGCCGCCACGGCGGCGTATATGGCGGCGGACAGGGCCACGACCAGGGCGATGATCGCGGACAGCAGGGCACAACCGTGACGCTTGGTCATGCGGTGCGGGTCTCCTCGGGCGTGGGGAGCCCGAGGCTCCGCTGTGATCACCTCATGATGTGTCATGAGGCCGAGCCCGTACCTGGGCCCCCTTTGATACAGACGACGGGAACTCTTGTTCCGTTCCAGGAGTCGGTCACTGAGGGACGAGAAAGGGACAATGGGCCCGAGGGGCCGCGAACGGGTGGAGTGGATGAGTGTGACGAATCCGGACGAACCGATCGAAGAGGGGTCGCGTGCCGCGGGCCGGCGCACGATGACCACCTTCAGCGCCGCCGACGAGGAGAAGCAGCGCGGGGTGCGCAGGATGAAACTCACCGCCACCGGCCTGCTGCTCCTCGTGGCCGTCGTCTACGTCCTCGCCACCTGGGCCCGCCACTCCGGCGCCGGCACCTGGACGTCGTACGTCGCCGCGGCCGCCGAGGCCGGCATGGTGGGCGCGCTCGCCGACTGGTTCGCGGTCACCGCCCTCTTCCGTCACCCCCTCGGTCTGCCCATCCCGCACACCGCGATCATCCCCAACAAGAAGGACCAGCTGGGCGTCTCCCTGGGCGAGTTCGTCGGCGAGAACTTCCTCTCCGAGGACGTCGTACGGCAGCGGCTGCGCGCCGTCGGCATCGGCAGCCGCCTCGGCACCTGGCTGGCCGAGCCCGAGCACGCCGACCGGGTGACGGCGGAGCTGGCCACGGCCCTGCGCGGCGCGCTGACCGTGCTGCGCGACTCCGACGTCCAGGCCGTGGTCGGCGAGGCGATCACCCGGCGGGCCGACGCGCAGGAGATCGCGCCCGGCATAGGGAAGATGCTGGAGAGGGTCGTCGCCGACGGCGGTCACCGGCGGGCGGTCGACCTGGTGGTGGCGCGGGCGCACGACTGGCTGGTGCTGCACAGCGACTCCGTGATGGACGCGGTCCAGGGCGGCGCCCCCGGCTGGACCCCACGGTTCGTCGACAAGAAGGTCGGCGAGCGCGTCTACCGGGAGCTGCTGCGGTTCTGCGCGGAGATGCGCGACATGCCCTCCCACCCGGCCCGCGGCGCCCTCGACCGCTTCCTCACCGACTTCGCCTCCGACCTCCAGTCCGACACCGACACCCGCGCCCGGATCGAGCGGCTCAAGGGTGAGGTGCTGGGCCGCGGCGAGGTCCAGGACCTGATCGCGTCCGCCTGGACCGCCGTACGGTCCATGATCGTGTCGGCGGCGGAGGACGAGCGCAGCGAGCTGCGGCTGCGCGTACGGGCCTCGCTGCTGTCCCTGGGGGCCCGGATGGCCACCGAGCCGAAGGTCCAGGACAAGGTCGACCGCTGGGTGGAGGGCGCGGCGGTGCACGTCGTGACGACGTACCGGGGGGAGATCACCTCTCTGATCACGGACACCGTGGCGAGCTGGGACGCCGGCCACACCACCCGGAAGATCGAGGCCCACATCGGCCGAGACCTGCAGTTCATCCGGATCAACGGCACGGTGGTGGGATCGCTGGCGGGGCTGTTGATCTATGTGGTGTCGCGGGCGCTGGGGGCTTGAGGCAATCGATCGACCTGGTGTTCGAATCGGCTTGAGTTCGCCGGTCCGGGGCACCCGGTCGGGGTTCCGCTCGACGAGGAGGGGGCCCATGGCCACCGCGCAGGCAGCAGCCGGCCGTACCTTCACCACCGACATCCCCGCCCGCCTGGACCGCCTACCGTGGTCACGCTGGCACTGGAGCATCGTCATCGGCCTGGGCACCGTCTGGATCCTCGACGGTCTCGAGGTCACGGTCGTCGGCAACATCGCCAGCCGCCTGTCGGAGCCCGGCAGCGGACTGCCGATCTCCTCCGGACAGGTCACCGGCACCGCGGCCGCGCTCTACGTGGCCGGAGCCTGCGTCGGAGCCCTGTTCTGGGGCCGCCTCACCGACCGCCACGGCCGCAAGAAACTCTTCATGATCACCCTCGCGGTCTATCTGGCGGCCACGGCCCTGACCGCGGTCTCCTTCAGCGCCTGGTGGTTCTTCCTCTTCCGCTTCCTCACCGGCTTCGGCATCGGCGGCGAGTACGCGGCCATCAACTCCGCGATCGACGAGCTGATCCCGTCCTCCTACCGCGGCCGCGTCGACCTCGTCATCAACGGCAGCTTCTGGATCGGCGCGGTCGGCGGCTCACTGCTGTCGATCGTCGCGCTGAACACGGACCTGCTGCCCGAGAACGTGGGCTGGCGGCTGACCTTCGCGCTCGGCGTCGTCCTCGGGCTCGTCATCCTCCTCGTCCGGCGCAGCGTCCCGGAGAGCCCACGCTGGCTGCTGATCCGCGGCCGCGACCGGGAGGCGGAGGAGATCGTCGCCTCCATCGAACAGAAAATCGAGGCGGAGAAGGGTGAGCCGCTCCCCGAACCCGCCGGCGAACTGGTCATCCGGCAGCGCGAGAGCACGAGCTTCGCCGAGATCGCCCACACGGTGTTCTCCGCCTACCGCCGACGGGCCGTGCTCGGCTTCTCCCTCTTCGTCGGCCAGGCTTTCCTCTACAACGCGATCACCTTCGGCTTCGGCACGATCCTGATCAAGTTCTACGACATCCCCGCCGGCGACACCGGCTACTACTTCGCCGTCATCGCGGCCGGCAACTTCGTCGGCCCGCTGCTGCTCGGCAAGCTCTTCGACACCGTGGGCCGCCGGGTGATGATCTCGTCGACGTACCTGCTGTCCGGTGTGCTGCTCTTCGGCACGGCCTGGCTGTTCTCCCGCGGCTCGCTCAGCGCGGTGACCCTCACGGCCTGCTGGTGCGTGGTGCTGTTCTTCGCCTCGGCGGGCGCGTCGAGCGCCTACCTCACGGTCTCCGAGATCTTCCCGATGGAGACCCGGGCGATGTCCATCGCCTTCTTCTACGCCCTCGGCACCGCGGTCGGCGGCATCAGCGGACCGCTGGTCTTCGCCGACCTCACCGGCTCCGGCGTGGTCGGCGACACCGTCCTCGCCTTCCAGATCGGCGCCGGCCTGATGTGTGCGGCCGGCCTGGTCGCCGCGTTCCTCGCGGTGAAGGCGGAACGCCGCTCGCTGGAGGACATCGCGACGCCGCTGTCGGTGGAGAAGGCGCCGACGGCCGAGGCGGTCACGGAATAGAGCCCCTCGTGCCGCCATGGCCGGCCGGCGTACCTCACGCCCCGGTCGTGGACCCCGGCCGGACGATCATCAAGACGGTCACCGCCGCCCACAGCAGGTTGAACACCCCGGTGAACATCGCCAGCCGTACGGTCGCCTCGCGCGTCCCCCGCCCCTCGGCGAGCGCCTCCTGCCGGGGCAGCACCAGCGCGGCGAGCACCACCGCGGCGAGCGCGGTCAACGCGATGGACACGACGAGCCACACGTCACCCAGCACCCCCATGTCGCTCGCCGTGCCGAACCCGAAGACGGGCACGGCGACGCCGACGACGGCGTACACCCGGCAGATCCGGTGCAGCAGCCGGACCGTCTCCACCGCCCGCGTATCGTCCGGCGCGGCCAGGGCCCGCCGCGCGGCGGGCGGGAACATGCTGGCGGCGACGGTGACGGGCCCGATCGCGACGATCGCGGCGAGGACGTGGACGGCGAGGAGGAACTTGGTCACGGGCCGACGGTAGGCGGGGCGCGGAGGGCGCAGAAGTGGCGGTAGTGCCAGGGTCCGACGGATTCTCGCCAACTGCTGTGGCAGGGTGCCGGGGCGACCGGTGCCGGTGGGCGGTGTCGGCGGGAATCCGTCGCAGGCCTACGCTCCTGCCATGCACACCGTGGCCGTACTGGCACTGGACGGGGTCATCCCGTTCGACCTCTCCGTCCCGATCGACGCCTTCGGCTGGGCCCGGCTGCCCGACGGCCGGGAGGCGTACCGGGTACGGGTCTGCTCGGCGTCCGGGTCCCGGGAGGTGAGCGCGGGGGCGTTCACGATGCGGGCGCCCTACGGTCTGGAGGCGCTGGCAGAGGCGGACACGATCATCCTGCCGGGCGTGCAGGAGCCGCCGGACGAGCTGCCGCCCGGTGTCGCGCAGGCCCTGTGCGCGGCCGCGGCGAACGGCACGCGCATCGCCTCGATCTGCGTCGGCGCCTTCCTGTTCGCCGCCACCGGCCTGCTGGACGGACTGCGCGCGACGACCCACTGGATCGCGGCGGGCGACCTGGCCGAGCGGTACCCGAAGGTCACGGTCGACCCCAACGTCCTCTACGTCGACAACGGCCGGTTCCTCACCTCGGCGGGCGCGGCCGCGGCCCTGGACATGTGCCTGCACATGATCCGCCGGGACCACGGCTCGGCCGTCGCCGCGCAGGCCTCCCGCATGTGCGTCATGCCACTGGAACGGGAGGGCGGCCAGGCCCAGTTCATCGTCCAGGACCAGCCGCCGACCCCGGCGGGCGCGACCCTGGAGCCGCTGCTGCGCTGGCTGTCCGACCACTGCGCGCGCGACCTGACCCTGGACGACATCGCGGCCCACGCCGGCATGAGCACCCGCACCCTCAACCGCCGCTTCCGCGAACAGACCGGCACGACGCCCCTGCAGTGGCTGCACCGGGCCCGGGTACGGCACGCACAACACCTGCTGGAGACGACCGCCCACCCGGTCGAACGCATCGCCGCCCAGGCGGGCTTCGGCTCACCGACGGCCTTCCGTGAACGCTTCCGACGCGTGGTCGGGACGAGCCCGGTGGGCTACCGCAGGGCGTTCAGATCGAGCCAGGAGCCGCCGGCGCCGACGCAGGGCGCGCTGTAGTTCGGGCCTTGGCGTCCGGCAGTGGGCCGGGGCGTGCTGTAGTTCAGGCCCTGGCGGCCGGCACTCGCCCGGGGCGTGCTGTAGCTCAGGCCCTGGCGGCTGGCATTCGCCCGGGGACCCTGTAGCTCAGGCCCGGGCCGCCCGCACTCGCTCAGGGGGTTCCGTAGCTCAGGCCCGCCGGTCGGCGACCGCCCAGGACGCCAGCGCGACGGCCCCCGCCACCCCGAACACGGCGGGCCAGGCGCCCACCTTCTTGGCCAGCGGGTGCGACCCGGCGAAGGCGGCGACGTACGCGGCGCCCAGTGCCCCCGCGGCCGGACCGCCGGCCCGCTCCCGCCACTGCCGGGCGGCCGCGACCCCGGCCACGGCCAGTACGGCCCCACCGAGCGGCCGCTTCTTCGTCCACCGCGCCACGCCGTACCCGCCGACAAGCCCACTCGCGGCGACCACGGAACTGGGAACCTTCGCCATGCCTACCTCCTCGTACGTCCCCCGAGGCTAACGCTCGGCCCGAGCCCGGCGGGCCCGACCCCTGGCCCGGAGCTCGGTCACATAGCCCGCGGAGACGGCACACCCGGCACCGGCGAGGGCGAAGCCCACAGCGGCGGGATTGACGTAACCGGGGACGACGTCGTAGGTCCCGCCGTCACTCGTCTCGCACACGAACCCCAGGGGGACGTAGCTCACGGAGTACCCGGAGATCTCGATCCCCCTCTCATGCCGCTCCAGCCACCCCGAGGTACGACAGGGCCGAGCGGGCGCCGAGTCGGTACCCCCGTCCTCCGCCTCCATGAGCGAACCGGCGACGTGAAGCAGCCCCCACGCGTACACGGCGACGGCGGCGGCGCCCGAGAGTGCGGCCAGCGTCCGAAGCGCCATGGTCGGCTCGACGCGCCCCTCGCCGCGCCGGGCCAGGGCGCTACAGACGTACCCGACCAGGCCGAAGACGGTGACGGCGGCGATGACGAGGAACAGCAGGCTCAGAAACCACATCGCGGCCCCCAGGTGTCGGTCGATCGGTGGGTGAGCCGAGTTGAGCACGACGATCAGGGTCTACGTGTGGCGGAGCCCACAGTTCCGGCAACAGTGGGGTCACAGTCCGTGCTCGCCTCGCGTCACGGCCCAGGATGCCACCCGACGCGCCGCCCGGTCGGTCGTCCTGTCGAGGACGTGAGGAACTCACGCCATGCCGCGGCCGACACCGTGACGTGAGGTCCGCCGGCCGCTTTGGAATCCCGCACCAGCACACCTGCGGGTACGAAGGCGGCTTCCACGCATTCTCCTCCCGCGCCGTTGCTGTACGACGAGGTGAACCACGTCGGACGGTCGTGGTTCGTCGGCTCTGCGATGCTCACTGGGCGTATTCCTTCAGGGCGGACTCGATCAGCTGGGTGGAACGCTGAGGACTCAGGGCCGCGGCTCGAAGTCCGTCGAACGCCCTTGTGTACTCGCGAACATGATGCTCGCCCTCCAGGTACACGGCATCGGTGATGCCGTCCCGATACACAAGGTCAGGCGCTTCCTGTGCCGGGAAGCCCAACATGGTGAAGGAGCCCGTGGCGGGGTAGGTGCCCGAGTCGAAGGGGAGGACCTGCAACGTAACGGTCGGCAATGCCGCTGACTCCAGGATGCGTTCGAGCTGGTCACGCATCAGCGCCCGATCCCCGATCACGTGCCGCAGTGCGGCCTCGTGCACGATGAACCAGGCGTCGGGTGCGTCGGCCTGCGACAGCATGGTCTGACGTTCCACGCGTACCCGTACGGCCCTGTCGATGTCCTCGGCGGACAAGTGGGCGCCGGTCGTGTGGAGTTCGCGGATGTAGGGCTCGGTCTGCATCAGGCCCGGGATCAACTCGCACTGGTACTGCCGGAACGTGGATGCGTCCTGCTCCAGGCCGATGTAGATGTTGAACCACTCGGGCACCCCGGCGCCATGCACCTGCCACCAGCCGCGTGTATTGGCCTGTCGGGCAAGTGACTTGAGGAACTCGCGAAGCTCGTCCGGGGTGGTGTAGAAGCGGCACAGAGCGTCGATGTCGGACGGCTGGACCCGACCGGTCCCGGTCTCCATCCGGTTCACCTTGGACCCGCTCCAGTCCAGGGCCGCGCCGACCTGCGCGCAGGTCAGCGCGCTCCTCTCGCGAAGCTTCTTCAGCTCGATCGAGAGACGACGGCGGCGTGCCGTCGGTGAACCAGCCATCTCAACCACCCCTGAAAAGTAGGTGTTCAGTCTCACGCCAAGCCCTGTGTCTGCCAATCACTCGTAAGTGGGAATCCCGTCCTGCACATTGCACGGCGGGATATGCGCACGCCACTCTTGACCGCGACGCAACTCACCGTGAGGGTGCGTGACGCTCCGCTGATCGAGCGGAGTTGGAGCATGCGACGAGAGGGGTCTTCGTGATCCAGGAAGCGTGTATGTCACGGAAGCGGTGGGTGCTGAACTTCACCGCCGAACCCGAGGAAGTGGCAGCCTTGCGACGCATCATGCGGCTGCACTTGGGGGTGTGGGGCCTGCACGAGGTCAGCGACGCAGCCCAACTTTGCGTCAGTGAGCTGGTGTCCAACGTCATTACTCATGTTGGCGTCGGGACCCCGACCATGCTCGCGGTCTCCGTGAACGGCGCTCACCTGCGTATCGAGGTCCACGACCCCGATACCCGCTCTCTCCCTACCCTCGCCGCAGCCAGCTCGGAATCCGAAACGGGTCGCGGGATGGCTCTCGTCGATGCCCTCGCCGACCGCTGGGGTGTCCTGCTGCGCGCTGACCAGAAGGTGATCTGGTGTGAACTATCGACGGTGCTGGGCTCCACGAGCGAACACTGCTGTGGTAGCCCGCCGCCGGCCGCGACCTAGCCTGTGGCGATAGCTGCGTACGTCCAGACGTCGGCGGGCAGTGCATGTTCCAGCTGCCACGTAATAGCCATGGGCTTGCTGCCCGCGTGCTCCACGAACGTTGCCGGCCCCAAGAGCATCCATGGCTGCGGGCCGCCGATGTCATTGTTCTTGTAGCGGCGTACGAAGAGCAGGACATGGCTGCCTTCGGCGACATGATGCTGATAGCGGAGACCTGTGCGGGAGGTCTCGGAAATCTGGTTTTGGGACTCCCAGTGGAAGAGAGTCTCACTCCGAGCGTAGTCGTGATATCGAGTTTGTGGAGAAAAGTCCTTTTCGTCCTTCTCTAGTGTGATGCAGAGAGCGTCGGTCTTGAACGACTCACACCACCGCACACCTTCGCGGAAGTCGCCCGGCATAAAGCCGCCAACGTAGGACTCTCCGAGGGCGGGCAGGATCTCTTCTCGGCTGTAGGAGGCGTGAACGGTGAGAGGGACGCCGCCTCGTCCTCCGATTCCGACTAGCGGGATGGGGACATGTTCGGTGTGGGCGAGGTTGTACGCCAGCACCTGACGCAACTCGCTACGGAATGCGTGTTGTCTGCGCAAGGTCGTGAACCCGGCGTCGTAGCTAGCAAAGTCCTTGCGGGTGATGCCGCCCAGCGGCCATAGCTGGAAGAAGAGCATGCGGGCGTAAGCCTGCCCCTGCGCGTCGAGATCGCTATAGGTAGGGGCGTCGTCTCCCAGCATGCGTGTGTATGCGGCCACCCGGAGCGGGTCGTCCACATGTAGGAAGGAGGAGGCACGCTTGAGAAGTGCTTCTTCGCCCGCAGGTGCCTCCCTCGGCAGGAGGCCAGATCGGCGCAAGAGGCCGGTCCATGAGTTGCCATTGCCTCGGTAGAGCTCTTTGAGATCTCGTCCGCTCTCATACAGGTAGCGGCTGAGCTCCTGCTCGGCGTAGTCGGCTACCTCGCGGGCCAGAACCGTGACATTGACGCCTATCTGTGCCTTGATGTTGGCGATGATGGTCTTCCTGGCCTTCTCCTCCAGGAGGATTTCGCAGCCCGACGGCAAGTGAGGGAAGCCGTGTTCGACGCTGTGTAGAAGCCGCTTTCGGGTCAAGTTGGTCAAGGCCCGGAACTGATTCTCGAAGCGGAACTCCTTGCGATGTTGCCCGATGAAATCCAGCACGGTCAGTACGGCCTTGTCCTCGGTGCGTCGAAGGCCCCGTCCGAGTTGCTGGAGAAACACCGTGGCGCTGGAGGTAGGGCGGAGTAGAAGCAAGGTGTCTACGTCCGGGATGTCGAGTCCCTCGTTGAAGAGATCAACCGAGAAGATGACCTGTAGCGCACCGGACTTGAGATTGGCGAGCGCCTGCTTGCGCTCCTCGGCTGGAGTCCCGCCAGAAAGGGCCACCGCTTGGAAGCCGGCCTTGCGGAAGTACTCCGCCATGAATCGTGCGTGTTCGACCGAAACACAGAAGCCCAGGGCCCGCATGGCAGTCGGATGGGCGACCTTCTCCATCACGGCTTGCACGATCAGTGCTGCACGGTCTCCGTTGCCACCAAGGACCTCGTTCAGGCTGTCTGCATCGTAAGACCCCCGTTCCCACTTCACAGCGGTCAGGTCGGTGTTGTCGCTGATGCCGAAGTAGTGGAATGGACTGAGGAGATCATTCTCCAATGCCTCCCAGAGTCGCATCTCGGCGGCGATCCGGCCGTCGAAAAATTCGTCCTGAATGTTCTTGCCGTCCATGCGCTCAGGTGTGGCGGTCAGTCCCAGAAGCTCCAAAGGCTTGAAATGGGCCAGGATCCTTCGATAGGTAGGCGACGTCCCGTGGTGGAATTCATCAATCACGATCACGTCGAAGTGATCCGGGGCCAGTCGCGCCAGCGCACGGGCGTTCAGAGACTGAACACTCGCGAAAACGTTGGTCCAATGCTCCGGAATTTCTCGGCTATGGAAGGACTCGCCGAAGTTGGCATCTCTGAGGACGTCTTGGTACGTCCGTAGGGATTGCTGCAAGATCTCCCTACGGTGGGCCACGAAGAGGAGCCGCAGATCTCGGCCGTGCTTCTTACGCAGCGCCTTGTAGTCGAGGGCAGCCATCACGGTTTTACCAGTGCCAGTTGCCGCCACCAGGAGGTTCTGATGGCGGTCATGCACTTCCCGCTCTACCTCCAACCGCTCCAGCATGTCTCGCTGATGTGGATACGGCTGTACGTCGAGGCCGGATAGCGTGATCCTGTGCTCGGCTGCTGTTGATGAGCAGGCGCCTCCGGCGATGGCCAGCGCTTCCTCCAGGCGGCTTCCATCTGCGTCAGGATCGTACGTCTCGAAGGAGCGGTCACTCCAATACGCTTCGAAGGTTGCTTCGAACTTTCGCAGCACATCAGGCGTTGCGACGGAGGACAGTCGGACGTTCCATTCCAAACCATCGAGCAGTGCGGACTTGGAGAGGTTGGAGCTGCCAACGTAGGCCGTGTCATAACCGCTCCGGCGACGGAACAGCCATGCCTTTGCATGGAGGCGTGTAGTGCGAGTCTCGTAGTTGACCTTGATTTCGGCGTTGAAATCCTTGATCAACCGGTCCAGAGCGCGCCGCTCAGTCGCGCCGATGTACGTCGTGGTGATTACGCGTATGGGTACTTTTCGTTCATGCGCTGCCTTGAGAGATTGCTCGATGATGCGCAGACCGTGCCACTTGATGAAGGCGCAGAGCAGGTCTACGCGATCCGCCGTGGCGAGCTCGGCGCGTAGTTCAAAGCCGAGACTGGGGTCTTCGGGGGCATTGGTGATGAGCGCGGTGTCGGAGAGCGGTATCGCGGGACGCACGGCAAAGACACCGGGCGCTTCCTGGCGCGTCAGCGCTAGCAGTTGGCGGGGGCCATCGGCGACGAGGTCCACCCACTCCTGCGCCCCTTCGAGGGTGCTGATGGCCTCCAGGATGTGGTTGGCCGCATAGACCCGCTCTTCGGGCTTCAGGTTCTGCAACACGTGCCGCACGGTCCCGGCAACGTGCCGGGCCAGGATGTGGGGAACGGACTCGATTCCCACAGCATCGCTCACGGGGCGCCAGCCGAGCTTGCCCAACTCCTTCAACTGCTGCTCAACGCGCAGGGTGATGAGCTGTTCGTACAAGCCTGCGACAGGCTGTGACATCTCAGTTGGCTCGGTCACGCTGGCTCCCCCGGTTGCTCAGAACTGCACCCATGTGTAACAGAGGCCGCCGACAGCGAGGCGGGGTGATACCGCCGACAAGTCCATGCGCCACAACCGGTCCACTGTGATTACTTATTTAAAGCAAGTGATCTACGGCTGGGTGGGGTGCCTCATGACTCCACCCCGTGACACCCCTCATACCCCCGCCCCGACCCGCACCAGCACAACGCCCCCCGCTCCGGCGGCCAAGCCTCCGCGCGGCCCCGGGCCGCCAGTGTCGTCGCGTACTGGGGGAGCAGGTCGGTGTCCGCCGGGGACGTTCCCTCCGAGGCCGCGAAGGCCTCGTAGGACGGGACCGTGCCCGTGACGATGCCCAGGTTGGGGGTGCCGGAGGCGGACAGTTCCCGCAAGGACGCCTCTATCGTCGCGAGGTGGGTCTCGTGGGACGGGTACTCCTGCGCCAACGCGGGATACGCGGCGACCAGTTCCGTCAGTTCGCCCGTCGGCCAGTGCAGCACCGCCACCGGGAACGGGCGGGACAGCGCCTCGCGGTAGGTGCCCAGTTCGGCTCGGAGGCGGGAGATCTCCGCGGCCAGTTCCGCGGGGTTGTCCGAGCCCAGGGACCAGACGCGCTTGGGGTCGTGGAGTTCGTCCAGGGAGACCGGGGACGAGTGCAGGGTGTCCGCCAGGGCGTCCCACTCGTCGTGCGGTACGCCCAGCATGCGGCGTACCCGGTGGCGGCCGAAGAGGAGGGGGTGGGTGGCGTACGGGGGTTCCGACGTGTCGGCGAGGAGAAGTCCCGCGCCCTCCGTGAACGTCTCCTGCGCAGCCTCCAGCTCGTCGTGGGACTCCAGGGACTCCGCGACGATCACCCAGGGGGCCGGGTCGCGCGGGGCCGCGGTGCGGATGCCGTCGATGATCGCTCGGGCCTCCGCCTCGTGGCCGTACTCCCAGAGGTTCGAGGCCTTCAGGGCCCGGACCAGGAGGGGGTTCTCCAGGGTCTCGTGGGAGTTCAGCAGGCGGTCGTAGAGGGTGGACGCGGCGGGGCGGTCGCCGGCCAGTTCCAGGTGGGCCGCGGCCTGCAACAGCAGGGCTTCCGCGTCCTCGGGATACAGGCCGGCGGTCCGCTCCAGGCGAGCCGCTTCGGCGGTGTGGTCGACGTTCTCGGCAGGCGTGTCGGGGCGCATGGTTGACACCGTACTGCCGGGCCGCGCAAAAAGTGAGATATCTGCAGGCCAGGGACCCAGAGAGCAGGAGACCCGGGGGCGAACGGAGTCGGGGCTAGGCCGTCACTCCGTCCACCTGGATCGTCTGTACCGATTTCGCCGTGAACGGCATGCTCACCGTCTTTCCGCTCAGATGTGTGTCCGAGTGGGGCGTGTAGAGGTCGCCGCCGCCGGTCGTCAGTGTGTTCCAGCGGGGGACCAGGCCGCCGGAGCCGCCCGTCACGGTCGTGAAACGGGACAGGTCGAAGGTCAGCGTCTGGGCGGACGCGTCGGTGTTCGCGGCGACGATCACGAGGCGTCTCGCCGCCGCGTCGTAGGCCGCCACCGCGTTGCTGACGCCCGTGTCGATGATCTTCATCCCGGGGCGGATGTGGCGACTGAACTGGGCCATCACGTAGTACTTCGTCGTCACGGCGCCCGCCGCCAGCGTGTTCGCGTCGTACGCGATCATCGCCCAGTTCGTGGACGGGTCCATGACCTGCCAGTAGACCCACGCGGTCGGGTGCAGCCAGCGGAAGTCGTAGAGCAGGTTGCTCGCCATGGTCAGGCCCGTGCCGTCGCCGTCGCCCGTCTCCGAGTTCCACAGGGCCTTGCCCGACGTCGTCACCACGTCCGTGTACAGCAGGTCCCTACGGCCGCCCGAGCCTTGGTAGCCGTGGACGTTGACCCGGTTCACGTACCCCTTCGTCGTCGAGCTGAAGGAGTTCCAGGTGGTGCGGGCCAGGTCGTAGCTCGTCTCGTCGGAGGCCGAGATCTTCGTGGCCGTCAGGCCCCGCTTGTCCAACTCGCTGCGCAGGTGGGGGAGTACGGCCGACTGGACCGTGGCGTCCAGGTGGCAGCCCTCCTGGGTGCCGGTCGCCGTCCACCAGCTGGAGCTTGGCTCGTTGAAGGGATCCACCGTCGCGAAGTTCACGCCCCAGTTCGCCTTCGCGTACGCCGCCACCGCGGCCAGGTGGGAGGCGTGCCGGCGGTAGTTCCAGGACTGGAGGTTGTTGCCGCCGCCCGCCGCGCCCGACGGGTTGTGGTTCAGGCACATCCACCACATCGGGGAGTTCGCGAACAGTTCGCTCACGGCGCCCCGACGGGTCGCCTTCACCAGCATCGCGCGCTGGGTGGCGTCCGCCGTCCAGTCCCAGGCCGAGGATGTCGGGTCCTCGTTGTTCCAGTCCTGCCAGTAGCCCTCGATCTGCTTGAAGGCGGGGATGTTGGCGGAGGCCGCCATGCTCTCGCCGTTGACGGAGTTCCAGCTGCACGCGCCCAGGTTGTAGCGGGCGATGTTGAGGCCCAGGCCGGGCAGCGTCGTGCCGTTGTACGTCACCGATCCGGTGGTGAAGAACGCGTCGGCGAAGTCGTCCCGGGCGCCGAAGACGTTGGCCCACCAGGCGAGTGAGGTACCCCAACCCTCCCAAGTTCCGTACCCCACCGTGGGGTTGACGGTGATCGTCGCGTCCGCGTGGGCGGTGCCCGTCGTCAGGGTGCCGCCCAGGACTCCGGCCCCCGCCGCAGCCAGCAGGGTTCTGCGTCGGATCATGGCTTCTCCGCTTCCCGCGACGCCGCTCGTCGTCGAACCGGCCTCGTCGCCTGTCCTGTCCATGGCAACAGGAAGCATCGGGTGCGGCGCGCGGGTTGTCGAGGGATCCGACAGCCCTTTCGCCAACCTGTGGAAGAAGTCGTGGCGGGTGTCGACCGGCTACCAGGCGACCGGCAGCGTCCTGGGACCGCGGATCAGTCCCTGGAACTGGAACTCCACCTCCGTCGCGGGTACGGCGAGCCGGATCCCGGGGAAGCGGGTCAGGACCGAGCTGATGATCACCTCGGCCTCCATCCGGGCCATGATGGCGGCCAGGCAGTGGTGCGGGCCGTGCCCGAAGGCGACGTGACCGGCGCCGGTGCGGTCGAAGTCGAGGGCGTCCGGGTCGGGGAAGACGGACGGGTCGCGGTTGGCGGAGACGTAGGCGTTGTAGACCACCTCGCCCGAGCGGATCAGATGACCGCCGACCTTCACGTCCTCGGTGGCGATGCGGGGGATGCCGACGCCGTTGCGGTGGGGGACGTAGCGGAAGAGCTCGTCCACGGCCTTCGGCAGCAGTTCGGGTTCGCGGCGCAGCCGGTCGAGCTGCTCGGGGTGGGTGAGCAGCGCGTACATCATGGAGCCGCTGTTGTTGCGTACGGCGTGGCCCCCGCTGACCTGGATGGCCATGGCGAGGGAGATCGCCTCGGCGTCCGAGATCTCACCGCTCGAGGCGGCCTGCGCCAGGACGCCGGCGAGATCGTCGCGGGGGTCCTCGCGGCGGCGCGCGAGGAGGTCGACGACGCGGGCCCGGGTCGACTCCCGGGCCGCCGCCGCGCGTCCCTCGGAGTCCGCACCCGCGGACAGCAGGTCCTCGCCGGTCCGGGCCCAGAGGTGCCAGTCGCTCTCGTCCACCCCGAGGAAGTCCCGGATCACCGCGATCGGGAAGGGACCGTGCAGGTGCTGCATGAGGTCCGCCGGGGCCCCGGCCCGCTCCATCCCGTCGAGCAGTTCCGCGGCCGTGCGCTCCGCCATCGGGCGCAGCCTCATCATGCTCCTGCCGGTGAACGCCCGGGCGACGACCCGGCGCAGCTGGGCGTGCCGGGGCGCGTCGATGTACTGGAGTCCAGCCGTCTGGGACGCCACCGGCGTCGGCCGCATGGTGGTCACGGACCGGCCGACGAGCGCCGAGCGCGAGAAACGCGGGTCGGAGGTGACGAAGCGGACGTCCTCGTAACGGGTGACCAGCCAGGCGTGTCCCTCGCCGTGCGGCAGCCTGATCCGGGTGACCGGTTCGTCGCGCAGGATCTCGTCCAGGAACGGATCGGGGTCGAGGGCGGGCAGATCGTCCACGGACCAGGACCGCACGGCAGGGGGTGGTTCGGCCGAGGCCGCGGCGGCGGGGTCGGGGTCGAAGGGCATGGCACACCACTCCCGTGCGTCCTGATGTTCCGGGAGCCGTCCGCGCTTTCGGTCCGGCTTCCCGTCCGGGCTTTCCGTCCGGTTTCCGTGCGCCCAGCCTGCATCGGCCCGTGGCCGTCCGCGCGCCCGGCGCCGCCATTCGCGTGGGCCCGGCGAGTCCGCCTTCGCCGTCCGTCGCGTGGGCCCGGCGAGTCCGCCTTCGCCGTCCGTCGCGTGGGCCCGGCGAGTCCGCCTTCGCCGTCCTTCGCGTGGGCCCGGCGAGTTCGCCTTTCGCCGTCCTTCGCGTGGGCTCGGCGGCTTCGTCCTTCGCCGCCCGTCGTATGGGCCTGGCGACTTCGTCCTTCGCCGCTTATCTTGCGGGCGGCCCCGGCGCGCGCTCCACCCACGGGCGCTTCGCCACGGGAGCTCCACTGTGGGCGCTCCACCACGGGCGCTCCGGTGTGCGAAGGAGGCGTTATGCGGATACGGCCCCCTGACCGGGCGCGGGCCCGGGCAGGGATACGAATACGAACGCGCCCCCGTGTCGTCGAGCACCGCACCCGTCGTCGACGTGCCCGGCGCCGGCGGGCACTGTGGGGAGTGGGCGAGGTCCTCGTGACGGCCGGGCTCCTGCTCCTGCTCCTCGTCGTCCACCAGCTGTGGTGGACCAACCGGGAGGCCCGTCAGGGCGCCGACCGGAAGGTGGAGGCGCTGGAACGCGAGTGGGCGACGGAGGACTCCCCGTACGGCGGCGACGGCGACAGCGGCGAGGAAAGCGCCACCGGCCGCGGAACGGCCCCCTCGCCCGCACCGCCGAGCGGAACCGGCCACCACCCCGCCACCCGCCGACAGCCCGCCCCCGCAACCGCGTCGGCCCCCGACTGGTCCCAGGCCTACGCCGTCCTCACCATCCCCCGCCTCCACCTGCGTGTACCCGTCGCCGAGGGCACCAGCAAGCGCGATGTCCTCAACAAGGGGTACGTCGGTCACTACCGGGGCACCCAGCAGCCCGGCCAGGCGGGCAACTTCGCCGTCGCCGGGCACCGCAACACCCACGGCGAGCCGTTCCGGTACGTGAACCGGCTCAGGAAGGGCGACGAGGTCCGGGTGGAGACCGGCAGCGCGGTGTACACGTACACCGTCGACCGGACGCTCCCGCAGACCTCGGCCCGTGACTCGGGGGTCATCCGGGCCGTGCCCCGGAGCCTGACCCGGCCCGCCTACGGTTACCGCAGCCCCGGCTACTACCTCACCCTCACGACGTGCACCCCGGAGTACACCTCCCGGTACCGGCTGGTGGTGTGGGGCACGCTCACCTCCATGCGGCCGCGCTGACCGTTCACTTCCACGCGGTCACGCCGACCGTTCACTTCCGCGCGGTCACGCCGACCGCGCCCAGCACCGCGAGCCCCGCCGGGACCGCGAGGGCGATGTCCGCGCCCTGGGCCAGGTTCTGCGAGGACGTGGCGATCGCGATGGTCAGGGCCACGCCCGCGCAGGAGCCGAGGTAGCGGAACGTCCGCTGCGCGCCGGAACCCATCGCGGGCCGCTCCGGCGGTACGGACTCGACCGACAGCAGCGCCGCCAGGAGTCGCCGCCGCGCGACGAGTACGTCGTCACCGAGCGCGGGACGGCCCTGTGGCCGACGCTGCGGTCGCTCGGCCGGTGGGGGCGTGACCACATCGACGGCTCCCGGTTGCGCGAGTTCCGGCACGCCGAGTGCGGCACGGAGCTCGGTGTGTACGGCGAATGCGCCGCCTGCGCAACCGTCGTACCGGTCCCGGACGTCCTCATGGTGCCGGGACCCGATCTCGGCCCCGACCCGACGGACCCGGTCAGCCGGGTCCTGCTGAAGCCCCGGCGGCTGCTGGAACCCGTCGTCGTCGATCGCGCATGACGGTCGAGGGCCGACGGCCGAGGGCCATCGGTCGACGGCGTCGGTCGACGGCAAGGGTCGAGGAAGGCTCGCGTACGAGAGGAGAGGCAGCGATGATCCGCAGCTGGGCCGCCATGCGCCCCGCCGCCGTGCTGCTGCTCCTGGTCCTGGAGGTCGCGCTGCTGGACGCCGGCAGCCTCTCGGCCACCGTCGCGCTCGCCGCGACCGCCGCGGCCGGGTCCGCCCTCGCCCTCTGCTGTCTCCTCGCCTCGCGCTGCGCGCCCGCCGTGCCGCCCACCCGGGTGCGTACGGCCATCCGCGACCGGGCCCGCCGCACGGCGTTCCTGCCCCAGCGCGATCCTGACGCCCGTGGCCGGCGCAGGCCCCGGGCACCCGGTCGCGCCCTCCCGGCGATCTCCGCGTAGGGCGACTCCTTCTGTCGTAGGTGACCCCGCGCGGGTCGTCATGCCGTCGCACCTTCACCACACCCGGCACGACGAGACCCCCGGAGGGCTCATCCATGTCCGTATTCGCGCGCCTTGTCGAGCAGTTGGCCGATCTGCTCGAACCCCTCTTCCACGCCTCGGCGGCCGCCGCCGCGATCGTCCTGTTCACCGCCCTCGTACGGCTCCTCGTGCATCCCCTGTCCCGGGCCGCGGCTCGTGGCCGACGGGCCGGCGCCGCGCTCCAGCCGCGCATCGCCGAACTGCGGAAGAAGCACGCGAAGAGCCCCGACAAGCTCCAGCAGGCGGTGCTGGAACTGCACGCCGAGGAGAAGGTGTCGCCGCTGTCGGGCTGCCTGCCGAGCCTGCTCCAGCTGCCCGCCTTCTTCCTGCTCTACCACCTGTTCTCCAACCGGACGATCGGCGGCGCCCCCAACGACCTGCTCACCCACCAGTTGTTCGCCGCGCCGCTCGGGGACCGCTGGACCGACGCCCTGGCCGACGGCGGGGTGTTCGGGGCGCCGGGACTCGTCTATCTCGGGCTGTTCGCGCTCGTCACGGCCGTCGCCACCTTCAACTACCGGCGTACGAAGCGGACGGCGGCGGCCGGTCCGCTCGGGGCGGTGGGCGACGGCGAGCAGGTGCCCGGACTCGGCGCGGTCGGCAAGGTCATGCCGTTCATGTCCTTCTTCACGCTCGTCACCGTGGCCGTGATGCCGCTGGCGGCCGCGTTGTACGTGGTGACCAGCACGACGTGGAGCACCCTGGAACGGGCGGCGCTGTACCGCTGAGACGCCCGCGCCCCGGCGGGACCGGCAGGGGTAGGCCGGGGCGCGACCGGGTCCAGTCCGTGAACACGGTATTGCGGACTGGACGCGGAACTTGGAGGATCGACCAGTCCTCCGATGGCTGCACACATCGGCCGGGCGCCCGCGATCGAGGGAGATGGTGACCATGAAGTTGCTGCGAGTCGGTACGCCGGGAGCGGAGCGGCCCGCGCTGCTCGACGACCGTGGGGTCCTGCGGGATCTGTCGGGCATCGTGACCGATGTCGACGGGGCGCTGCTCGCCGACGAGGCGACGCTCGGGCGTATCCGGGCCGCCGCCGCAGCGGGTGAGGCCGATGACGTCGCCGGTGTCGACGCGGCCGGTGACGCCGATGGCGCCGCTGCGCTGCCCGTGCTGGACGCGACCGGGCTGCGGGTCGGGCCGCCGCTCGCGCGGATCGGCAAGGTCGTGTGCATCGGGCTGAACTACCACGACCACGCCCGCGAGACAGGGGCAGAGCCGCCCGCCGAACCCGTCGTCTTCTTCAAGGCGGCCGACACCGTGATCGGGCCGAACGACACGGTGCTCGTGCCGCGCGGCTCCACCAAGACCGACTGGGAGGTGGAGCTGGCCGTCGTCATCGGCCGGACCGCCCGCTATCTGGAGTCGGCGCAGGACGGGCTCGCGCATGTCGCGGGCTACGCGGTGGCGCACGACGTGTCCGAGCGCGAGTTCCAGATCGAGCGGGGCGGGACCTGGGACAAGGGGAAGAACTGCGAGACGTTCAACCCGCTGGGGCCGTGGCTGGTGACCGCCGACGAGGTGCCGGACCCCCAGACCCTCACGCTGCGGCTGTGGGTCAACGGCGAGCTGAAGCAGAACGGCACGACCGCCGAGCAGATCTTCCCCGTGGGCGAAGTGGTGCGGTACGTCAGTCAGTTCATGACCCTGTACCCGGGTGACGTCATCAACACCGGGACTCCGGCCGGGGTCGCCCTGGGGCAGCCCGAGCCGAAGCCGTACCTGCGGGCCGGTGACGTGGTGGAGCTGGAGATCGACGGACTCGGCCGGCAGCGCCAGGAACTGAAGGACGCCTAGCCCGACCGGTCGGCCCGCCCCGACCGGTCAGGCCGGGCCGACCGACCACGTCGGTCCGTTCGGTCAGACCAGTACGGCCGCGAGCCTCCGCCACGCCTCGCGCGGCAGGTCGTCTCCCGAGCCCCCGTCCACCACCTGGATCGCCACGTGGTCCGCGCCCGCCTGGTGGAAGGCGTCGACCCGGTCCCGGATCCGGTCCTCGTCGCCCCACGCGTACAGCGTGTCGACCAGGCGGTCGCTGCCGCCGCCGGCCAGATCGTCCTCGGTGAAGCCGAGGCGCAGGAAGTTGCCGGTGTAGTTGGGGAGCGAGAGATACCGCTCGAGGTGCGCGCGGGCCAGGGCGCGGGCGCGGGACGGGTCGGTCTCCGGGACGACCGCGAACTCCGGGGCCAGCAAGGGCCCTTCACCCAGGAGCTCACGGGCCTGGGAGGTGTGCTCGGGAGTGACGAGGTAGGGGATCGCGCCCGCCGCCCGTTCGCGGGACAGCTCCAGGGTCTTCGGCCCGAGGGCCGCCAGCACCCGGCGCCCGGCGGGCACTCCGACCGCGTCGAGTGCGTTCAGATAGGTGACCAGCGCCGAGTACGGGCGGCGGTACTGCTCGGCGAGCTTCGCGTGGCTCACGCCCAGGCCGAGCAGGAAGCGGCCGGGGTGGGCCGACTCCACCTCCGCGAATCCGGCCGCGCTCGCGTCGGCCTCGTACTGCCAGATGCTCTGGATGCTCGTGCCGACGACGAAACGGGACGTCGCCTCGAGGAGCGGGACGGCGTGCCGGGCGGCGCTGTTGCTGCCCAGCCAGGCGGCCCCGTAGCCGAGTTGTTCCAGTTCCGCGGCCGCCTCGGCGATGTCGCCGCGCCGGGCCGGATCCTCCGAGCGGAGCCCCGCGCTCCAGACGCCGTACCGGCCGATCGTTTCCTTGATGGTGCGCGCGCTGCTCGTCGCCTCGGTCATCGGGTCCGTTCCCTCCGGGTGGGTGTCGTGCCGTGATCGTCGTGCACGTCGGTTCCAACCGGAGGGAGCCGCGCGGTAATCCCGCGGACGGACCATGCGCTCAGGAACCGCGAACTACTCGCTCAGGAACTGCTCCAGCGCCTCCACCACGAACCGGTGGTCCTCCAGCTGCGGCAGCCCGGACACCGTCACCGAGCCGACCACGCCGACCCCCTCGATGTTGATCGGGAAGGAACCGCCGTGTGCCGCGTACGCGTCGGGGTCGAGGCGGGAGGAGTCCTCGAACGTGGTGCCCTTCGCCCGGAACCGGGCGCCGACGAGATAGGACGCCGCGCCGTAGCGTTCGACGACCCGGCGCTTGCGGGCGATCCACGCGTCGTTGTCGGGGGTGGAGCCCGGCAGCGCCGCGTGGAAGAGCTGCTGTCCCGCGCGGTGGATGTCGACGGCGACCGGGGCCTGACGCTCCCGGGCCAGTTCCACCAGCAGCGAGCCGAGGGCCCAGGCGTCGTCGTGGGTGAACCGGCGGAAGACCAGCCGCCGTTCCTGGGCCTCCAGGTCCGCCACGCTCGGGGTGATCTCGGCGGCGAACCTCGGGGTGATCTCGCGTCCGCTCATCACAGGTTCACCGTCACACCGTCGCGGGCCGAACGGCGGGCCGCCTCCAGGACGTCCAGGGCGGCGGCCGCCTCCAGCGCGGTCACCGGGTTCGGGCCGCCGTCGGTGAGCGCCTTCGCCACCGCCGCGTAGTAGGCGGGGTAGTCGCCGGGCAGGGTCGGTACGGGGCTGCCGCCGCCGGTCAGCGGGGACTCCCCGGAACCGACACGGCCCCACAGCGCCTCGGGCTCCGTGCCCCAGCCGGCGCCGGGCCGCTTCCCGTCCCGCAGCTCCGCCTCCTGCGGGTCCAGGCCGTACTTGACGTAGCCCGCCCGCGAGCCCAGTGCCCGAAAGCGCGGGCCGAGCTGGGCGGTCGTGGCGGAGACGTAGAGGTGGGAGCGGACGCCGCCGGCGTGCGTGAGGGCGATGAAGGTGTCGTCGTCCGTCTCGGCGCCCGGCCGGCGGATGTCCGACTCGGCGTACACCTGTGTGACGGGACCGAACAGGACCAGCGCCTGGTCGACGACATGGCTGCCGAGGTCGTAGAGGAGACCTCCGATCTCTGCGGGGTCGCCGGACTCGCGCCAGCCGCCCTTGGGCTGCGGACGCCAGCGCTCGAAGCGCGATTCGAAGCGCCATACGTCGCCCAGCTCGCCCTCGTCGACCAGCTTGCGCAGGGTCAGGAAGTCGTTGTCCCAGCGGCGGTTCTGGAAGACGGAGAGGAGCAGACCGCGCTCCTCGGCGAGGGCCGCCAGCTCGCGCGCCTCGGCCGCCGTGCCGGCGATCGGCTTGTCGACCACGACCGGCAGACCGGCCTTCAGCGCGGTCGTGGCGAGCGGCACGTGCGTCTTGTTCGGGGAGGCGATGACGACCAGTTTGAGGTCGTTGGCGCGGTCGAACAGCTCGTCCGGCGTGGCGGCGACGCGGACGTCCGGGAACTCCGCGCGGGCCTGCTCCTGCCGCTCGGGGTTCGAGGTGACCACGGTGTCGAGGACCAGGCCCTCGGTGGCGGCGATCAGGGGGGCGTGGAAGACGGAGCCGGCCAGGCCGTAGCCGATCAGGCCCACACGGAGGGGAGTACCAGTCGTACCAGTCATGCCCCCCACTTTCGCAACGCTGTTGCCAAAGTGCAAGCGCGGGGGAGAATGGCGGGGTGAACAGGACGAAGAGCGGCAGTGGCGGGGGCGGCGGCGGTCGCGGTGTCGGTGTCTCTGTCGGCGGCAGCGTCGGTGTCGGTGTCGGCGGTACGGGCGCGGTGGCCGGGGCCAACCTGCTCGCCGTGCGCAGCCACAACACCGCGCTGATCCTCGACCTGTTGCGCACGGCGGGCACCGCGGGCGCGGACGGCATCAGCCGGCTCGAACTCGCCGAGCGGACCGGGCTGACCCCGCAGGCCGTCAGCAAGATCACCGCTCGGCTGCGGGCGGAGGGTTTGCTGACCGAGGCGGGGCGGCGCGCGTCGACCGGCGGCAAGCCGCGCACGGTCCTGCGGCTGGTGCCCGAGGCGGGGTACGCGGTCGGCGTGCACCTGGACCGGGACGAGCTGCGGGCCGTGCTGGTCGACCTCGCCGGGAGTGTGGTGGGGGAGCGGGGCGGGCCGCTGGACCTGGGCGCGGGGGCCGATGCCGTGGTGGCGGCGGTGGCGCGGGAGGCGGAGCTGCTGGCGGCGCGCCGGGGTGCCGGGTCCCTGCTCGGGGTCGGCGTGGCCCTGCCGGGGCCCCTCGACCACGCCCACGGCGTGCTGCACCGCGTCACCGGCTTCCCCGAGTGGGACGGGTTCCGGCTGCGGGAAGCGCTCGCCGGGCGGCTCGGGGGCGTACCGGTGGTGGTCGACAAGGACACCAACGCGGCGGCGCTCGGACTGGCCGTCGGCGGCGAGGACGGCTCCTTCGCCTATCTGCATCTGGGCACGGGACTCGGCGCCGGGCTGGTGGTCGGCGGCGACGTGCACCGGGGCGCGCGGACCGGGGCGGGGGAGTTCGGGCACCAGGTCATCCAGCTCGACGGGCCGCCCTGCACCTGCGGCGACCGCGGCTGTATCGAGGCGCTGTGTCTCGGCGCTGTGGCGCGCGGTGATGTCGAGGAGGCGGCACGGGTGCTGGGCGCGGGCGCGGCGAACCTGGTGGGGCTGCTCGACATCGACCAGGTGCTGCTCGGCGGGCGTACCGTCGCCGCGGCGCCGGAGCGGTTCGTGCGCGGGGTGGCGGAGGTGCTCGACGCGCGGGCCCGGCGCGAGGGCGCGGCCGAGGGTGCGGTGCCGGTACGGCTGGCGCCGGGCGGGGCGCGGGCGGTCGCGGAGGGCGCGGCGCAGTTGCTGCTGGGACCGCTGTTCGGACGGGGCGACATCTGAGGGGGGCTCCGGAGGGCGGCTCCTGAGGGGCGCCCCTGGGGGACGTCTCCTGGGGACGCCTCCTGAGGCTGGACGGTTTCCGAGCTCGAAGTGGACGCCACCGAGACCGACGTTTTCCGAGGCGGCAACCGGGGTGCGCCGATCGGACGGAATTGCACACTCGTTCGAGTTCTGTCGCCCTCCGCCCCGGCATGGCGCCGCCACCCGGCGGTCTTCTCCCGGCAGGGTCACTTGACCATGCGACCGTGCACGCCCGCCTCCCTCTGCCTGGCGGCAGCCGCCGCCCTCCTCCCCGGACCCGCGGTGACCGCCTCAGCGGCCTCCGTCGACACCGGCACGGCCTGCGCCGCCGCCGGCGACAGCGCGTTCCCCCTCACCACCCGCATCCACGGCGGCCCCGCCTCCTACGAGGCCGGCGGTGAATACGGCATCTGGTACCTGGACCTCACCAACACCACCGACCGCTCCTGCTCGGGCATCCACCCGGTCGTCGTGCTGGTCGACGGGCAGCACGCCCTGAAGCCGACACAGCCGCGCATGGAGTTCTACGACGGGGTGCGCCCCCTTCCCGTCGCCTTCGAGACGACCGACGAGGCCGAACTGGTCGGCGCCTTCGGTGCGGAGGGCAACGGAGCCGACACCTTCCCCGGCTTCACGGTGGGCCCCCGTGCGACCGTCACCGTGAAGATCCGGCTCGCCCTCACCTCGGACGCCGTGCCCAACCAGGTCACCGTCAACGCCGCCGTGGTCCAACGCCACGAGGACGACGGCGACTGGGTCGGCGAGTCGAACGCCTACAGCTTCCGCATCGAGCCCGAGGCCGACGACGACTCCGATTCCGATTCCGATTCGGACTCCGATTCCGATTCCGACTCGGACACGAACACCGACGAGGACACGAATACGGACGAGGGCACGAATACGGACGAGGGCACGGACTCGGACCCGGGCGCCCACACCGCCCCCACCACCGGTCCCACGGCCGCCCCCACCGCCGGCCGCACTCCCGCCCCCGACTCCCCTTCCGCGCCCTCCACCGCCCTCAACCCCGACGCCTCCCCGCACGCCGCCCTCACGTCCACCCCCACAGGCACCGCTCTCACCGTCCCAGGCACCGCCCCCACCGGCTCCCCCACCGCCGAGGACGATCTCCCCTTCGCCGACCAGCTCGCCGGTACCGGGCTCGGCGTCCAGGGCGCCGTGCTCGCCGCGACCCTCGTCCTGCTGGCGGCCGGTGGCGTGCTGGTGCTGGCGCGCAGGCGGCGCTGAACGCGGGGGGTGAGACGGCCGTTCCCCGAAGATCGGGCCTGTGTCTAGGCTGGGGCTCACGTACCGCGTACGGCAGGAGATCCCGCACATGGCAGACCGCAGGCCCATCGAGTCGTGGCTCACCGACATGGACGGTGTGCTCATCCACGAGGGGGTCCCGATCCCCGGCGCCGACGCCTTCCTCAAGAAACTCCGCGAGTCCGGCAAGCCCTTCCTGGTCCTCACCAACAACTCGATCTACACCCCGCGCGACCTGCACGCCCGGCTGCGGCGCATGGGCCTGGACGTGCCCGTCGAGTCCATCTGGACCTCGGCGCTGGCCACCGCCCAGTTCCTGGACGACCAGCGGCCGGGCGGCACGGCGTACGTCATCGGCGAGGCAGGCCTGACCACCGCGCTGCACGACATCGGTTACATCCTGACCGACCACGAGCCGGACTACGTCGTCCTCGGCGAGACCCGGACGTATTCGTTCGAGGCGATGACGAAGGCCGTGCGGCTGATCCTCGGCGGCGCCCGCTTCATCTGCACCAACCCGGACGAGACCGGCCCGTCCACCGAGGGCCCGCTGCCCGCCACCGGCGCCGTGGCCGCGCTGATCACCAAGGCGACCGGCAAGAACCCGTACTTCGCGGGCAAGCCCAACCCGCTGATGATGCGTACCGGGCTCAACGCGATCGGGGCCCACTCCGAGACCAGCGCGATGATCGGCGACCGCATGGACACCGACGTACTGGCCGGCATGGAGGCCGGCATGCAGACGTTCCTGGTGCTCACCGGCCTGACCCGGCCCGAGCAGGTCGAGGACTTCCCGTACCGGCCGTCCCAGATCGTGGATTCCATCGCGGATCTCGTCGAGCGGATCTGAAACCCCCGGGACCGGCAGGACAACCCGTTCGGAGCAATGCGGCCCCGCAGCGGATGCGGGGCCGCGCCCCCGGGGGGAGCCTCCTGATACCAGGAGGTTTCACGATGGGTTCATGGAAAGTCACTCTCTGCGCCGGATTCGCGGTCGCGGTGACGGCACTGACCTCGGCGGCGTACGCGGCGGACGGAGGGAGCGTCTCCGTGACCCCCTCGTCCGCCGCGCCCGGCGCCGATGTCGCGCTGCGGGTCAGCGGCTGCGAAGGGACGACGGCCACCGCCGTCTCACGGGCGTTCGTCGCGGACGCCCGGCTGGCCGGTGCCGACGGCGCGATGGCCGGAGAGGCCCGGATCCGCACCTCGGCCGGGCCCGGCTCGTACGACGTGCGGATCACCTGTGCCGACTTCCAGGTACAGGGCACGGTCACCGTCTCCGGCGATGGCGCGACGGTACCGTCCGGCGCCGCCTCCCCGATCGCCCCGGTCGCCGCGGGCGGCGGGGGCACCGCGCACTTCGCCTCGGTCGACACCTACACCTACGCGGACGGCCCGGGTACCGCGGACACGGTCACCGGCCTGGTCCTGGCGGGCGTCGCCGCCACCGCCGTGACGCTCCGCAGTGCCCGCCGGAGCCGCCGGACGGGCTGAGCGGCCGTGCCCGACAACGGAGCGCGTTCCTCCGGCGGCGGCCGACTGCTGACCGGGTCGGCCTGGGCGCTGCTGCTGCTCGGACTCTGGCTGTGGGGGCGCGCGGCGACCGACGTACGCCAGGGGACATCCACGCCGGCCACCGGTGACCCGGCGGCCGTCGGCCCGCCGCCCGGTGCCTCGCTGCCGCCCGCGGCCCGGCCACTGCTGCCCGCGCTGCCGCAGCGCATAGACATCCCCGAACTCGGCGTGCGGGCGCCGGTCGTGGCCCGGGGACTGGATCCGCGGGGGGCGATCGAACCGCCGCCCTTCGACCAGGCGGATGCGGTCGGCTGGTACGGGGGCGGGGTGAAGCCGGGGGCGGCCGGAACCGCGCTGATGGTCGGGCACGTCGACACCGAGACCCGGCCCGCCGTCTTCTACAGGCTCAGCACGCTGCGGCCGGGCGAGACGATCGGGGTGGCCCGCGACGACGGCGCGGTCGCCGAGTTCACCGTCGACGACATCCAGGTGGTCGCCCGCGACCACTTCGACGCCCACCAGGCCTACGGCCCCCGCGAGTCCGGGCGGGCCGAACTGCGGCTGATCACCTGCGGCGGCAGCTACGACCGGCTGCGCGGCGGCTACACGGCCAACGTGATCGTCTCGGCGTACCTGTCGGGGACCGCCGGGTGAGCGGCGGGGCGCGACCGTCCGTCGGGACCGGCACGGCGGACCGTGGGGTCACCTGGCCCGGTCGGCGGCCCGCTCCCCCTTGGGACCGCCGACCGGGCCGGTCCTCGACCGCGTGCGCACGGGCTGCGGGAGTAACCCGGCGACCGACGCGGGAGGCTGCGCGAGCCCCGGTGAGCGCGAGGCCGACCGGGGCTCGGGCCGTCCGAGAAGACTGTAGAACGGATGTGCTTCCGGGCCTAGAGGGCGTATGACACCAAGTCCCCGACCAGTGACTCTCCGTCATCCCCGCAGGTGGCCCACGCACTACGGCGGGTCGCGCAACTCGCTGTCGTCCAGGCGCCCTTCGGTGACCGCCCGCGCCACGTCGTCCAGCGGCAGCCGGCGCCGGCGCGCGTACCGCCGCAACGCCGCGAACACGGTGTCGGCGGAGGTTCCCCAGCGCTCGGCGAGCATGCCCTTGGCCCGCTCGATCAGGCCCCGGCCGGACAGGGCCGCCTGCAACTGCGAGGAGAGAGCCCGGTATTGCGCGTACGTGCGCTGGTTCTGCACGCCGACGGCGGCCGCGTCGGCTAGGCACTGGGCGACCGGGAGGTGCTTGTCGCCGTCCGCCGCCACGGAGCCGAACACGTTGAGCGCGCCGAGCGGTGTGCCGCGGCGGCGCAGCGGGACCGCGAAGGTCACGGCGATGTCGTGGTCGAGTGCGGCGGCCGTGAAGTCCGGCCAGCGCGCGTCCGCGTGGGCGGCCCGGACGGAGAGGGGCGCGACCGGCCGCCCGGTGCCGTAGCTCTCCAGACAGGGGCCACCGCCGTGCTGGGCCCGCAGCAGATCGACAGCCACCTCCTGGCGGCGGCTGCTGCCGGCCAGCGACACCGCCCCGCCACCGTCGATCAGCATGATCCCGGCGGCCCGCGCCTCCAGCAGCTCCGCGCAGTGGTCGCAGACCCGTTGGAGATAGTGCGCGGTGTCGAAGCCGTCGGTGAGCGTGTCCGCCGCCTCCACCAGCGCCGCCGCCAGCCGGAGTTCCCTGGTGGTGTCACGCATGGCGGCGCACTCCCTCCCGCTGGGCCGGCCTCCTCGCCGAGGCCCCCGATGGCGCGCGCCTACCCAGCTGCGGCGCCCTGTAACAGCTGTCGGACAAGCCCGCGCGATCTCGTGGGCGTACGGAGACGTATGTCAGGATTGAGACCGGGAAAAACCGCGCAGAACAGTGCACCCGAGGGGGAGTTGGATGTACGGCACGAGGGGGGCGCGGTCTCCGGTACGGGGTGGGATCCTCGCGGTGGCGCTGGGGGCGGCGCTGACCATCGCGGGATGCTCCTCCGGAGGCGGGGACGACGGCGGACCCGGCGGTGGCACGAGCGCCGGAGTCACTCAACGGCCCGAGCGGACCGACCCGTTCTGGGTGAACCCGGACGGCAACGCGGCACAGCAGCTCGCGGCCTACGCGAAAGCCGGGAAGGACGACGAGGCCGAGCAGATCCGCAAGATAGCCGAGCAGCCGACCGGCGAGTGGATCGGCCCGGAGAGTCCGGAGCGGGAGGCCCGCGGTTTCACCGAGGCCGCCGACCGGGCGGGCCGCACGGCACTCCTGGTCCTCTACAACATCCCGCACCGCGACTGCGGGCAGTACTCGCAGGGCGGCGCCGCCGACGGCGACGCCTACCGGAACTGGATCGACGGCGTGGCCAGGGGGATCGGGGACCGTCCCGCCACGGTGGTCCTGGAGCCGGACGCCCTCCTGCACCTGGTGGACGGCTGCACCCCGGAGGAGTTCCACGAGGAGCGCTACGACCTCCTGAAGGGCGCGGTCGGCGCTCTCACGTCCCTGAAGAACACCAAGGTCTATCTCGACGCGGGCAACGCCGGCTGGGGCCACCCGGACCAGGTGGTCGAGCCGTTGCGGTCGGCGGGCGTCGACGGGGCCGACGGCTTCGCGGTCAACGTCTCCAACTTCTACTCCACCCAGGAGTCCCTCGACTACGGCAAGGAGCTGTCGGCGAAGGTCGGCGACAAGCACTTCGTCATCGACACCAGCCGTAACGGCAACGGGCCGTACACGGGCGGCGATCCGGACGAGCGCTGGTGCAACCCGCCGGGCCGGGCCCTGGGCGAACCCCCGACGACCAGCACGGCGGACCCGCTGGTCGACGCCTACCTCTGGGTCAAACGACCGGGAGAGTCGGACGGCGAGTGCAAGGGCGGCCCGAAGGCAGGCCAGTGGTGGCCGGACTACGCCCTGAACCTGGCGAAAGCCTCCAAGTAACCCCACCCCGCGCCCCCTCAGGGGCGCGGGGACCCACGATCCAGGCCCCGCCCTGTTCAGGCGCGCGGACCACCCGCGTAGCCCCGCCCTGTCAGGCGCGCGGACGACCACACGCCAAGCCACGACCTATCAGGGGCGTGGGGAACTGCGCGCCAGGCCACGACGCTCCCGCATCCGACGACGCTCCCGCATCCGACAGAGCTCCGTCCCGACAACACCCGCCCCCGAGAACGCCCCCGCATCGGACAACGCCCCGCCGGCGCAGCCCTAACGCACCTTGACCCACTGCGCCTCGCTCGGCGTTCCCTGATCGTCGTCCACGAACAGCATGTACCACCCCGACTGGACGAGGTTCACGTTCTTCGGCACGGTCACCGTGATCTTGTCGCCGGACGTCCTGAAGTCCAGCGCGATCGACCGCTGGTCGACGTCCGTGACATGCGTCGAGGCGCTCGGCCGGATCAGCCGCACCTTCCTGATCGACGTGGCGTGCTGCGAGGTGAACGTGCCCGTGTCGCCGCGCGAGACGGTCTGCGGGCCCCCGGACAGCGACGGCCGCGAGTCCCGGTAGAGGTACGGCGGTGTGTAGATCTCGATGCGCTGCTCGAACGTGCCCGGCTTGGTGTTGGCCCTGTCGCCGTACAGCGAGTCCGAGCCGAAGAACATCACCCGCCCGTCGGGCAGCAGGATCGACCCCGAGTGGTAGTTGCGGCCCACCAGCGGGTCGGCGACCCGGGTGAAGGTGTTGCTGTCCGGGTGGTAGATCCGCGCCTGGAGGATGTCGGAGTCACCGCGGCCCCGGTAGTCCTCCGAGCCGCCCGACACCAGCACGGTGTCGTCGGGCAGGATGGAGGACTGCGCGTACCGGGTGCCCTTCTCCAGCGTCGGCCCGTCCACGAACGCGGGAGCCGCGTCCTTCAGGTCGATCAGCCGCGTCCTGTTGCTGGACAGCTTGGACTCACCGACCCCCCCGCCGCCGATCACCATGTACGTCTCGTTCTGCGCGGGCGGCAGCAGCACCGTGCCGGACGTCTCCATCCGGTCGGCGTCGCTCAGCCCGGGCAGCTTGACGAACGCGTTGGTGGCGACGTCCCAGATGCCCGGCTCACGGCCCACGTTGTCCGGTCCGTAGCCCGCGTTGGACCCCGAGTAGAAGATCTTGCCGTTCTGCATCAGGAACAGCGCCGGATACGTGGGGAACTGGCGGATCGTCGAGAGGTAGCTCCACTTCTTGGTCTTCGGGTCGAAGGTCTCGTTCTTGCCCGGGACCAGCTGACCGATGTCGTCGAGGCCGGAGACGCTGAGGATCCTGCCGTCGCTCAGGGTGGTGAGCGTCGGGTACCAGCGGGCCTCGTTCATCGGGTCGACCTTGACGTACCTCTCGGCGACCGGGTCGAACTCGTAGGCGTCCCTGATCCCCTGGAAGTCCTTCTTGTCGAGGGCGAGCTTCTGCGCGATGCCGTAGGTGTTGCGCGCGTCGGCCCCTGTCAGACCCGCGATGCCGTAGTTGTCCTGGGTGCCGGTCTGGTACCGGGCGCCGCTCTTCTGCGCCTCCACGTAGATCCGGCCCAGACCGGGGTCGTTGCGCAGGAACTTGCCGGTCTTCGGGTCGAAGACCTTCTTGGCGCGCGGCACGAGCACCGGGTCCTTGGAGACGAAGGTCCTGCCGTTCTCCTTGCCGGTGAACTTCGTGCCCGCGGGCAGCGTGATCGGCTGGTCGGGGTTCTCGTTGTGGACGATCATCAGGCCGCCGGCCTTGGTGACGTCACCCTTCAGCTTCTCGTAGCGCTTGGTGCCGCCCGCGATGAGGATGTTGCCGTCGGCGAGCTGGGTGTGGCCCGTGCAGAACAGGTCGCTCGGGGTGGGCACCTTCTTGATGGTGCCCTTGACCGGGTCCCAGATCCGGCTGTCGAACTTCTTGGCGTCGAAGTTGTCCTGGTTGTTGCCCGATCCCGCCACGAGCAGGACCTTGCCTGTGTGCAGGAGGACCGCGTGGATGGTGTCCTGGCGGTACTCCTCGGGGAACTCCACGATCTGCCAGCGGCCGTTGTCGGCCTTGTACTCCGGTCTGTTGATCGCGTACTCGTGATATTTCTCGGTTCCGACGCGGTACACCCAGGGGCCGTTCATCCCGGCCAGGGCGAGGACCACCGCCGCACCTATCGCGAGTCGACGGGCGCGTCGGCGGCCGGCTCCCTCGTTCATTCCTTACGTCCCCCCAGTCCACCCAGGGCGATCTGCATGGTCTGGTCGCCGCTCGCGTTCGAGGCGGCCCAGGTCGGCCTGGGCGCCGGGCCGTGTGCCGCGTACGGCGTGGGCACCGGCGCGGCGGCCGGAGCCGGAGCCGGCGTCGGCGCCGGGACCGCGTCCTGCGGCTCCGGGGCGGCCTCGGCGGTCCGCTTCCGCGCCTGCCGGAGCGTGTACCGCCAGGCGAAGATCGGCGACGCGGTGATCAGCAGGGCGAACGAGGCCCAGACGAGCATCGCGGGGTGGGAGTGCCCCTGGAGGAAGCCGGCGGCGATCGACCCGGCGAAGACCAGGATGAAGAACAGGTGGATGCGGAACGTGCCGAACAGGGTGTCCGGGCTGGCCGAGTCGCCCTTGGGCGTCACCACGAACCTGCTGCGGCGGCGCAGCACCGTGTCCATCAGCGAGCGGGCGTAGACCGGCGCGGACAGCGCCGACATCACCATGCCGGCGACCCCGCCCGAACCCTCCGGTTCGTGCGGGGAGACGTTGTGCCTCCGGTTCCAGATGTACAGGCCGATCTGGAGTGCGGAGGCGTTGCCGTAGAGCATCAGCCACACGGTCGGGTCGATGTTCACGCCCGAGGCGCCCAGGCCCAGGAACAGCGCGCAGCTCAGGGCCGCGAGGATCCAGTTGAGGGCCGACATCGGGTAGAAGATGATCATCATCGTGTAGTTGAAGAGCTTGCCAGGCGGCAGCGAGAAGAAGCCCTTCCAGTACTGCTTGAGGATCGTCTCGTAGGTGCCCCGGGACCAGCGCAGCTGCTGGGTGAAGAAGTCCGTCCAGGCGTTCGGCCCCTCGCCGACCGCGAGCACGTCGGGCGTGTAGACCGACCGCCACTTGTGGCCGGTGGCCGGGTTGCGGTGCCGGTGGATCTCGAAGCCGGTCGCCATGTCCTCGGTGATCGAGTCGTACAGACCGCCGATCTGCTTCAGCGCCTTGATGCGTACGGCGTTGGAGGTGCCGACGAACATCGGCGCGCCGTAGAAGTTGCCGGCGCGCTGGATCAGCGCGTGGAAGAGGAACTGCTGGGACTCGGCGGCCTTGGTGACGAACGTGTCGTAGTTGCCGTACACCTGCGGGCCGATGACGAAGCCGACGTCCGGGTCGCGGAAGAAGCCGAGCATCCGCTCCAGGTAGTTCGGCAGCGGCACGTGGTCGGTGTCGACGGAGGCGAAGTACTCGTACGCGTCGCCGTGCGCCTCCAGCCAGGCGTTGTAGTTGCCGTGCTTGGTCTTGGCCCGGTGCGCGCCCTTGGGCCGGTTCCACTTCTCGACGCCCTTGCGGGAGAAGTGGTGCACCCCGAGCCGGGCGCAGACCTCCTTGACCTCGGGGTCGTCGCCCTCGTCGAGGAGCCAGACATGCAGCAGACCCCGGTGGCGCAGCCGAACGGCGGCCTCCAGGGTCCTGGTCACCATCTCCAGCGGCTCCTTGCCGGGCACGAAGGAGGTCAGGAAGGCGACTCTGGTGCCGGTCTCGGGCACGACCGGGATCGGGTCGCGGGCGACCAGCGTGGCGTGCGCGTTCGACAGTACGTTCATGCAGCGGAAGAACTCGATCAGACCGATCGAGACGAGCATGACGATGTCGAGCGCGGGCAGCCAGGAGAAGGCGGGGTAGTCGCGCGAGGTCCAGTGCTCCGGCCGCAGCAGCCAGGCCAGCAGGATCAGCGACAGCAGTGGGGCCGCGCCCAGCATGAGGGCAGCCCGGATCCGGTGCGGCTCCTGCGAGAGCAGCGAGCGGTACTGCACCTTGTACGGCTGGTTCGGGTCGGGCTGTGTGAGGGGTCCCGCCAGTCGGCTGTAGTGCTCGTAGTCGTATCTCGGAAGCGTTTTCTTCATCCGGCGGAACTGGCCGGTCGAGTGCGAAGGTGTCCGGAGCTGGGTGGTTTGTGACGGGTCGAAGTTGTGCCGGGCGCCCATCGGCGTCGACGTCATGAGTCATCCCCCCACACGCGGATGACCGCGTGTCTGTCGGTTCCTTGCACCTGCTCCGACCCCCCTCGGCCTGCACAGGTGCTTCAGTGGCGGGGCACAGCTACCGCACAACTCATGAACAGGGAACTGCGCCCTTCCGGTCGCAGGGTGCCCCCCTCGGCACGCCTCCAGGAACGGGGTCCCTCTCCCCGCATCGGCCGCAACCGGCTTCTTGCCCCCCAAGTGCCGCCAATCGACAGCATCTTGAGAAACAGGGTTCTACGGTGTTCGGCATGATCGCAAGATGCGAAACGCGGTGTTTACCGGTCATACGCGTTCATTGTGGCGCCTGTGGGGGAGTTGTGGATCAGTTGTGGACAGTCGGGCGCGAATATTGCCGAAGTGATCCCTTATGGACTCCTCCGCTCGAACCGCGTCGCCGGAACGCACCGCCCGCACGATGTCCCGGTGCTGACGGCAGGTGACCAGCGGATCCTGCGGAACGTCCGCCAGATCGGTGCGGACGCGGTGGAAGGCGTCCCAGAAGGCCTCCAGCACCTCGCGCAACAGCACGTTTCCCAGGCCCCGGTAGAGGGTGGCGTGAAAGGCCCGGTCGGTCTCGGCGAGGCCGGCCCCCCGCTCGGCCTCCTCTTCCATACGGTCGACGAGCGCGTCCAGTTCGGCGAGGTCGGCCTCGGGGATCCGGCCCGCGAGCCGGGAGACCAGTCCCGTCTCCACCGCCTCGCGCAGCTCCAGCAGCTGAAGCAGGCTGTCCTCGCCCCGGTAGTGTCCGGCGACCGTGCGGAAGGCGAGGCCTTCGATCATCGGCGCGAGGGACATGGGTCCGACATACGTGCCGAAGCCGTGCCGGATCTCGACGATGCCCATCGCCTGGAGCGCCTTCAGCGCCTCGCGCACCGAGTTCCGGCTCGCGCCGAGGAACTCCATCAGCTCGGGCTCGGTCGGCAGTGGGGCCCCGGAGGGCAGCCGACCGTCGATGATGAGCTTCTTGATCCGCTCTTGGAGGTCTCGGGCTGCCATGGCCAGAGGGTATCCGGCCAAACAGCGAAAAAGCCCCTCGCTGCTGCGAGGGGCTTCCTCCGTCTGTGCGCCGCCAGGGACTCGAACCCCGGACCCGCTGATTAAGAGTCAGCTGCTCTAACCAACTGAGCTAGCGGCGCGTGCTGACGTCGTTAACTCTACATGACCTGCGGAGGTGCTCCGGACCGCCTCGCGACCACCTCACGGCCGCCTGGTGGCCGCTTTCCGCCCTTCCGCTCCCGTCGCCCGGCCGCCGTACATCATTCGGACCGTCAACATGCGCACCCGGAAGACAGTTGGGAAACTGACGAGGTGATCACGCGCGGGCATTTCCATCTGGAGTGTGAGGGGAATCGCATGGAGACTCCGGTATTCGAGGAATTCGATCCCGCGAGCGACTGCGACTGCCCGGGCTGCGTCCACTGGCGCCGTGTCCTGCCGCGTTCCGCCAACCGCACCATCGGCCACCCGGCCGCCCACCGCGCCCTGGTCGTGGCCGCCGCCGCGTCCGCCGCGCTCGGGGCGGCGGCCACGACACCCGCGCTCGCCGCCCCGCCCGCACCCGGCCGCCCGGGCGTTCCCGCAGGTGACGAGCCCGACACCCCTCAGGGCGGCAAGGCCCCGCTGCACGGCCCGGGCGGCCGGCCGGCCAAGCCCGCGGCCTCGGTCAAGGCCCCCGCGACCACCCGCACGGAGATCATCAACCGGGCGAAGAAATGGATCGACGCGGGAGTGCCGTACAGCATGGAGGCCTACTGGTCCGACGGATACCGGCAGGACTGCTCGGGCTTCGTCTCCATGGCCTGGAAGCTGGCGGGGAACGAATGGACGGGCAGCCTCAACCAGTACGGGGAACGAATCGCCAAGGAGGAGATGCAGCCCGGAGACATTCTGCTGTTCCACAATCCGGCGGACCCGCAGAAAGGCTCGCACGTCGTCCTCTTCGGCGGCTGGACGGACTACACGCACACCTACTACAGCGCCTATGAACAGACGCCCCCGCACGCCCGCCGCCAGTCCACCCCCTACGCCTACTGGAGCCACTCGGAGAAGTACCTCGCCTACCGGTACAAGGGGCTGGCGGCGGACACGGCGGGCCCGCAGCCGGCCACGGGTGGCGCAAAACCGGTCGGGACCGCGACCCCGTACCCGGGAGCGGCGTACTTCGGGCCCGGCGCGGACAACAAGTACGTCACCCTGTTGGGCCAGATGCTGGTGAGCCGGGGCGCCGGCGCCTACTACACCTCCGGTCCCGGCCCCCGTTGGTCCGACGCGGACCGCAAGGCCACCGAGGCGTTCCAGCGGGCCCAGGGCTGGACCGGCGCGGCGGCGGACGGACTGCCGGGCCCGCGCACCTGGGAACTGCTGGCCACCGGCGCCGGCCGGGACATCGGGGTCAAGGCGGCGGGCCCGACCGCGCCGCCCGCCCAGCCCCCGGCCTACCCCGGTCGGGCCATGTTCCGGCCCGGCGCGGACAACTCGTACGTCACCCTGCTCGGCCGGCAGCTGGTGAAGAAAGGGTTCGGCACCTCCTACCCGACCGGGCCGGGGCCGCGCTGGGGCGAGGCGGCCCGGCGCGCCGTCGAGGCGTTCCAGCGCTCCCAGGGCTGGCGGGGCGGCGCCGCCGACGGCTACCCGGGGCCGGAGACCTGGCGTCGGCTCTTCTCGTAGACCGCCGGCGGACCGGCATCCACGCGCAGATCGGCATCCGTCGGTCCGGCATCGACTCGCAGGACGGCAACCGTCGGACCGGTGTCCACTCGCGGACCGGCATCCGTCGGACCGACATCCACTCGCAGACCCACTACTCGCCCACTGTTGTGACGCATCTGGCGCGGAGGCTGGAGGCACGCATGAGCAGTACGACCACGTCACAGACGCCCGAGTCCGAAGGGCCGGGGCCGGCCGAGGGACAGACCCGGCCGGTCCGGCTCATCCAGAACGAGGTGACCACCGAGATCCCTGTCCATCTGTTGTTCCGCGACGAACCCGACCCGGTGTCCGTGCCGCTCGGACCCGCGGTCGTGGGGCGTCGGCAGGGCACCGGTGAGCAGCCGCGGTTCCGGCGTCCGGGGCCGGTGAAGGCGCGCCCGGTGCCCCAGGTCGACCCCGATCTGGTGGAGCGGCCCGGCCGGGTGCTGCCCGGCGCGGTGGGCGTGCTCGCCGGGGCCTGCGGGATGGCCGGGTGCGCGGCCACCTCCTGGTGGGCGGGTCTGCTGCCACCGCTGGCGGCGGAGGCGCTGCGGCTGCCGGCGTCGGCCGGGGCCGGGCTCGGCCCGGCGCAGTGGGCGGCGTACGCCGGGGCCGGGGCGCTCGGGCTGTTCGGGTTCGGCGGCCTGGCCCGGGGCCGGACCGGGCGGGCCTGGGTGCTCGACCTGTTCGGCCGCTACCGGGGCACGGTCCGGCGTACCGGACTGCTGTGGGTCAACCCGCTGCTGCTGCGCCGCCGGGTCGACGTGCGGCTGCGGCACTGGCGCAGCGAGCCGATGCAGGCCGCCGACGGCAACGGGGTCGCGCTGCGGGTGGTGGTGCTGGTGGTGTGGCGGGTGCGGGACACCGCGCGGGCCACGCTCGCGGTCGAGGACCACGAGACCTATCTGCGCGAGTGCGTGGAGGCGGCGCTGGCCCGGGTGGCGGTGGAGCTGCCGGGCGCGGCGCGGGGCTCGATGGACGCGGCCACCGACGCGCTGACCCGTCGGGTGGCGCAGGACGCGGGGCCGGTCGGTCTGGAGGTGTTCTCGGTCCAGCCGGTGCGGGTGGAGTACGCGCCGGAGGTCGCCGCCGCGATGCACCGCCGCCGGATCGCCGCCCTGGACGCCCAGCACCGGGCGAGTGTGCTCACCTCGGTCGTCGACTCGGTGGAGGACACGGTGACCCGGCTGACCATGCGCGGACTGGTCGAACTGGACGACTACGAACGCAAGGCGTTGGTGAAGGACCTGACGGTGGCGTTCTGCGCGGGCAGAGGGGAAGCGGCCCCGTGATTGGTATGGACATGTTCAAGAGGCAGCAATAATCTGAGACTTGGTCTAGACCTGCACGGCTCAGTGAACTTCCCCCACGTTCTCCAGGAGCGGCAGCATGCGCAGAAAGACCAAGTGGTACGCCGCCGTGGTGGGCCTCGCCACCACCGGAGCCATCGTGCTCTCGTCGGGTGGTGCCAGCAGCCACGGCTACACCGACCTGCCCATCAGCAGGCAGAAGCTGTGCCAGAACGGCACGGTGACCAACTGCGGCGACATCCAGTGGGAGCCGCAGAGCGTCGAGGGCCCCAAGGGCTTCCCGGCCGCGGGTCCGGCCGACGGCCGCATCTGCTCCGGCAACAACACGCGGTTCGCCCAGCTCGACAGCCCGAAGACCCCGTCGGGCGGCGCCTGGCCGACCACCAAGGTGACGGGCGGACAGAGCTACACCTTCCGCTGGCAGTTCACCGCGATGCACGCCACGACCGACTTCAAGTACTACGTCACCAAGGCGGGCTGGAACCAGAACCACAACCTGGCCCGCTCCGACCTCAACACCACACCGTTCCTGACGGTGCCCTACAACAACCAGCGTCCGCCGTCCACGCTCTCCCGCAGCGGCACGCTGCCGTCCGGGCTGAGCGGCCACCACGTCATCGTCGCGGTGTGGACGATCGCGGACACGGCCAACGCGTTCTACGCCTGCTCCGACGTCACCTTCTGATCCCCCCACGGGCAGGGTCCGGGTGCGACGGGACCTCTGGTTCCGGCGCACCCGGGTGCGCCCCGACGAGTTCTGAGCGTTCCTTGAGCTGCTCGGGCGCGGCCCGGGGGTAGGTTCCTGGCACGCCCCGCCGATGGCAGGGCGTACCGGAGATCGGGGGATCCCATGGACGTGATGTTCTACGTCGTACCCGGCCTGATCATGGCCGTGACTGTCTTCGCCGCGTACCGCGTGCTGCGCCGCACGGTCCAGCTGCGCATGGCCTGGAACAGCGGTCTGACCGCGGAGGCGCGCTGTCTGCGAGCCTTCACCACGGTGCACGGCGGAACCAACGACAGCTCCGTGCGCACGACCCTGCACCACGTGTACGAGTTCACCGCGCGCGACGGCCGCACCGTCCGCTTCGAGGAGGAGGACGGCCCCGCCACCGTCGTCGAGGGCGACTACATCACCGTGCATTACAAGGAGGGGCCTCGCGAGGTGATCGCCACGGCTCTCGCGCCGCGCAAGGCCAAGCAGGCGGCGGCCACCGTCGCCATGCTCGCGTTGCTCGGCGTGGTCCTCGGGTTCTGCGTCGCCTTCATGGTGACGTACACCCACGCCGCCGCCTCCGCGGGCGACGTCGGCTTCTAGGGCGGGTTCCGGGAGCTTCCCGGCGCACGACCCTCCCCTTCTGACGGTACGTCAATTACCGTGCGCGTTCATGGAGTCCACGAGGGGTACGGTCGCCGAACTCGTAGCGGCGAGGTGGGGCGACCACCGGCCGGGGCTGTGGTTCGAGGAGCGGGTGCTGACCCACCACGAGGTGGCGGCCGGGGCGGCGGCCCGCGCGGCGCTGCTGGCCGAACTGCTCCCACCGGGCGCCGCACCGCATGTGGGCGTCCTGCTCGACAACACCCCGGAGTTCCCGTTGTGGCTGGGCGCGACCGCCCTGGCCGGAGCGGCCGTCGTCGGCGTCAACCCCACCCGCCGGGGGTCCGAACTGGCCCGGGACATCCGGCACACCGAGTGCCGGGTCCTGGTCACCGAACGGGCCCACCTGCACCTTCTCGACGGACTCGAACTCCCCGGCGTGCGCCTGCTGGTGACCGACGGCGAGGCCTACGCCGACCTGCTCACCCCGTACGCGGACGCCCGGCCCGACGCCTCCCGGGCCACCCCGGCCGACCGGGTGCTGCTCTGCTTCACCTCCGGCTCGACCGGCGCCCCCAAGGCCGCGATCTGCTCCCAGGGCCGGCTGGCCGCCGCCGGACGCTCGCTGGTGGACCACTTCCACGTCCGCCCGGACGACGTGCACTACGTCTGCATGCCGATGTTCCACGGCAACGCGGTGATCGCCGACTGGGCGCCCGCGCTGGCGGCCGGGGCGGGGGTGGCGCTGCGGCGGCGCTTCTCGGCGTCGCGGTTCCTGACGGACGTGCGGCGCTACCGGGCGACGTACTTCACGTATGTGGGACGGGCCGTGCAGTACCTTCTCGCCACCGAGGCGCGCCCCGACGACCCGGACAACCCGCTGCGGCTGGGCTTCGGCACGGAGGCGGGCGCGGTGGACGCGGCGGCCTTCGAGCGCCGGTTCGGGGTGCGGCTGGTGGAGGGGTACGGCTCGTCGGAGGGCGGGGCCGCGGTCCAGTGGATGCCGGGAACCCCGACGGGGGCGGTGGGGCGCGCCGCCCGCGGGGGTGACCTCGTCGTCCTGGACCCGGGGACGCACGCGGAGTGCCCGCCGGCCGTCTTCGACCCGGGCGGGCGGCTGCTCAACGGGGACGAGGCGATCGGCGAACTGGTCAACCGCGGGCCGAACCCCTTCGAGGGCTACTGGCGCAACCCCGAGGCGGACCGCGAGCGGCGCCGCGGCGGTGGCTGGTACTGGACCGGCGACCTCTTCTACCGGGACCGGGACGGCTTCCTCTACTTCGCCGGGCGGGCCGACGACCGGCTGCGCGTCGACAGCGAGAACCTCGCCGGCGCCCTGATCGAGAACATCCTCGCCCGGTACGAGGGTGCCGCGGCCGTCGCGGTGTACGCGGTGCCGGATCCGGTCGCCGGGGACCAGGTGATGGCGGCCCTCGCCGGTGACTTCGACCCGCTCGGTTTCGCGGAGTTCCTGCTGGACCAGCCGGACCTGGGGACGAAGATGGCGCCGCGGTTCGTCCGGGTGGTGGAGCGGATGCCGGTGACCGCCACGAACAAGATCCATCGGGTGGGGCTGCGGCGGGAGGGGTTTCGGTGCGCGGACCCGGTGTGGTGGCGTCCACCCGGGGTGGCCGCGTACCGCAGGCTGGACGCCGCTGACCTGGCCGGGCTGGTGGCGGAGTACCGGGCGCGGGGGCGGGAGGAGCTGATAGCGAAGGAGCCCCCCGCTGTCGCGAGGGGCTCCTCATCTGTGCGCCGCCAGGGACTCGAACCCCGGACCCGCTGATTAAGAGTCAGCTGCTCTAACCAACTGAGCTAGCGGCGCATGACTCCCGCCGTCCGCACTCGGCGGGCGACGACGAGGAAAATATTACATGGTCCGCGGGCGTGCTCGTGACCACGGACGGGCCGCCCGGTCCGGGCCCTGGCTCAGATCGCCAGCGACAGCAGCACGGGCGCGGCGTTCCGGTTCAGCGCGTCCGCCGCCTGCCGGAGCCGGTGCGCGTGCTCCAGCGGGAGGGAGACCGCGAGGCAGCCCACTGACGAACCGGCCGTGATCGGGACGGCCGCGCAGACCGTGCCGATCGCGTACTCCTGGAGGTCGAGGACCGGCACCGTGGGCGGCTGCGCCTCCAGACGGGAGAGCAGGAGTTTGTCGCTGGTGATGGTGCGCGAGGTGAGGCGGGCCATCTTGTGCCGGGAGAGGTGGTCGCGCCGGCCGTTGTGGTCGAGCTGGCCGAGCAGGCTCTTGCCGACCGCGGTGGCGTGCGCGGAGAAGCGGAAGTCGACCCATTCGTTGACCGCGGGGGTCGTGGGGCTGTCCGCGTACTGGGTGACCTTGACCTCGCCGTCGACGTACCGGCTGATGTAGACGGCGGCGCCGACGGAGTCGCGCAGCCGGTCCAGGGTGTGCTGGAGCTTCTCGTGCAGGGCCTGCTCGCGCTCGTGGGCGGAGCCCAGCCGGGCGAGGGCGTGGCCGGTGACGTACGCCCCGTCGGTGATCTGCTCGACGTAACCCTCGCGGCGCAGCATGAGCAGGAGCGCGGTCAGTCGCTCCGTGCCCAGGCCGGTCTCGCGGGCGAGCAGGGTGTCGGTGACACCGCTGGCGCGCCGTGCCACCGTCTCCAGGACGCGCAGGGCGTCCTGAGCCGAGTGGTACGGCGCGGTCGGCTCGTGCTTCAGCGCCACGGTGTTTCCCCCCGGTCGCTTCCTGGGCCGTGATCCGGACAACGGATCCCCTCCACGATAACCGCCAAGAGACGGATCGGGAGGGGGTGTTGGCGAGAATGTGGCCCTCCCAACTGCGGCTCTGGCTCTCTGGCATATGCCAGAGTCAGGCCACGGTGTCGAGACCTGGGGTGATGTCGCGTTCACTTCGTGTAATTGCACGCCGGGATTTCCACGCTCTCGGCACCGCGGTCACAGCACCGCGGTCACAGCACCGCGCCGAGGAACTCCCGGGTGCGTTCGTGGTCGGGATCGCCGAAGAGCTTCTCCGGCGGCCCGGACTCGATGACGCGACCCGCGTCGAACATCAGTACCTGGTCGGAGATGTCCCGGGCGAAGTTCATCTCGTGGGTCACGCAGAGCATCGTGATGTCCGTGCTGCCGGCGATGTCCCTGAGCAGGTCGAGGACGCCCGCCACCAGCTCCGGGTCCAGCGCCGAGGTCACCTCGTCGAGCAGGAGCACCTGCGGCCGCATCGCGAGGGCGCGGGCGATCGCCACCCGCTGCTGCTGCCCGCCGGACAGCTGCGTCGGCCGCATGTCGCACTTGTCGGCGAGACCCACCAGGTCGAGCAGCTCGCGGGCGCGTACCTCCGCCTCGTCCCGGGACAGCCCGAGGACGGTGACGGGCGCCTCGGTGAGGTTCCTGAGCACGGTCATGTTCGGGAAGAGGTTGAACTGCTGGAAGACCATCCCGATCTTCTTGCGGACCTCGCGGAGCTGCTTCTCCGGGGCCGGGTGCAGTCGTTCCCCGGCCACCGTGATCGTGCCCTCGTCGGGCTTGGTCAGCGTCATCAGCAGCCGCAGGATCGTCGTCTTGCCGGAGCCGGACGGGCCGATCAGCGTCACGTGCTTGCCTGAGTCGACGGAGAAGTCGAGCCGGTCGAGGACGGTGTTGTCGCCGAACCGCTTGGTGACCTGGTCGAAGCGGATCAGTTCGCTGCCGTCCACCGGCGGATTGCTGTGGGCGTCGGGATCGTTCAGCAGGGGGGTCTCAGCGGACAAGGCGTCGCTCCAGGGCTCGCAGAAGAAGGGAGGCCAGATAGGAAATGAGGATGAAGGCCACGCCGATCACCGTGAGGGGCTCGGTGAACTGGAAGTGCTGCTGGGAGAAGAGCCGGGCCCGGCCGAGCATCTCCAGCACGGTGATCACCATCAGCATCGGCGTGTCCTTGAGCATGGCGATGACGTAGTTGCCGAGGGCCGGCACCACCCGCCGGATCGCCTGCGGAAGGATCACCGCCCGCCAGGTCCTCATGGCCGGCAGGCTGAGCGCCGTCGCCGCCTCCCACTGACCGGCCGGCACGGCCTCGATGCCGGCCCGGTAGACCTGCATCGTGTACGTCGAGTAGTGCAGGCCGATGCCGATCACACCGGTGGCCAGCGCGGAGAGGGTCAGGCCCCACTCGGGCAGCACGTAGAAGAGGAAGAACAACTGCACCAGCAGCGGGGTGTCGCGCACGAACTCCGTGACGACCCCCACCGGCCAGCGCACCCAGCGCGTCGGCGTCCGCATCAGCAGCGCCCACACCAGCCCGAGGGCGAACGAGATCAGCGAGCCGAGCGCCAGCGCTTCCAGGGTGACCACCAGGCCGTCCCAGAAGCGCGGCATGAAGTCCTGTACGGCGTTCCAGTCCCACGTCACGCGGCGACACCTCCGACCCCGGTCGTCTCGGCCCGCTTGAGCTCACGCGCGGCCGCGCCGCGTTGCGGCTCCTTGCCGATTCCTGCTTTCAGCCGGTTCTCCAGCCCGTGCATGAGGCGCGTGAGCAGGAAGGCGATCACGAAGTAGATCAGCAGCACATAGGTGTAGATCTCCGCGCTCTCCTGGAGCGCCAGCCGCACCAGGTTGGCGCTGAACGTCAGGTCGCCCATGCCCATCACGGACACCAGCGCGGTGCCCTTGAGCAGTTCGATCAGCAGGTTGCAGAAGGGCGGGATCATCTCCGGCACCGCCTGCGGCAGCAGGATCAGCCGCATCCGCTGCCAGGGCGTGAAGCCGAGCGCGATGCCGCCCTCCCTCTGGGCCGGATCGACCGCGTTCAGCGCGCCGCGCACGATCTCAGAGCCGTACGCCCCGTAGGTCAGCCCCAGCGCCAGCGTGCCCGCCCACATCGGGACGAGCTGCCAGCCGAAGGCGACCGGCAGCACGAAGAACACCCAGAAGATCATGACGAGGGCCGAGGTCCCGCGGAACACCTCGGTGTAGAGGCCCGCGAGGAAGCGGACGATCCATAGCCGGTGGGTGCGGGCGATGCCGACGGCGAAGGAGACGGCCGCGGCCAGCAGAGCGCCGTAGACCAGCAGTTGGAGCGTGGTGCCTATGCCCTTGAGTACGAGTTCCCAGAGTCCTGGAGTCATCCGCCGCACAGCTCCTTCGCGGTCAGATCGGTCATCTCCGCCTCGGTGAAGCCGAACGGCCGCAGGATGCGGAACAACTCCCCGCTCTTCTTCAGCTTGTGCAGTTCCACGTTGAAGGCGTCCCGCAGCCTCGTCTCGGTCGGCCGGAACGCGAAGGCGCCCCCGTCGACGTGCGGCTTGCCGTCGACCACCGGCGCGAACGCCTTCGTCGCCTCGGCCTTGCTCGACTTCTTGACGACCTCGCGGGTGGTGAGCGCCGTACCGGCGAAGACGTCGACCCGCCCCGCCTCGACCGCGTTGAGTCCGGCGACCTGGTCCGGGACGACGAGGATGTCGCTCTCCTTGTAGCCGGCCTCGACCGCGTACTGGATCTCGGCGTAACCGGTCCCGGTCGCGAACCTCGCCTTCTTCGCGACGACGTCCTTGTACGTGTGCAGGCCCTTCGGATTGCCCTTGCGCACGATGAACGAGTCGAGCATCTGATAGTCCGGGTCGGCGAAGACGACCTGCTCGCAGCGGTCCGCGTTGACGTACATCCCGGCCGCCACGACATCGAACTGCTGCGAGTTCAGGCCCGGAATGAGCGAGCCGAACTCCGTCGGCACCGGCTGGACCCGGTCGATGCCGAGCCGTTTGAACACGGTTCTCGCCAGTTCCGGCGCCTCGCCGGTCAGATCACCGTTCCTGTCGATGTAGCCGAAGGGGATCTCGCCCGCGATACCGAGCCGTACGACACCCTGTGCCCTGAGCCGGTCGAGCAGATCACCCCCCTCGGTGGTGGACGCCGTGGCCACGCGGCTGCAGCCGGCGGCACCCAGCGCGCCGAGTGCCGCGACCCCCGCGAGCAGCGATCTGCGGGTGGGCGAGGCTTTGCGTTCGTCGTTCCCGTGAGGTGGAGCCATGGCCGCGCGGCTACCCGAGACCATGCGACCTATGCGGACGAGTTTCGGTCGCGATCGCGAACGAGGCGCCCTTGACCGGCGCGGGACCATGGAACGCATGGCTGATCGCTACATCGAAATCTCGCTGGTCAAGCGGGGAATCCACTGCACGGCGAAGCTGCTGGACGACCGCGCGCCGATCACCTGCGCGGCCGTATGGAATTCCCTTCCGTTGTCCGCCGACGTTTACCACGCGAAGTACGCGCGCAATGAGATCTACGCCCTTTTCCCGCCTTTCGCGAAAACAGAGCCACCCCTGGAAAATCCGACGGTCACCCCCATCCCGGGAGATCTCTGCTATTTCTCCTTCGCGGGCGCGGAACTGGGTACGAAGGCGTACGGCTACGACGCCGAGGTCCGCCCCGGCACCACGGTCGTCGACCTCGCCCTCTTCTACGAGCGCAACAACCTGCTCCTCAACGGCGACGTGGGCTGGGTGCCCGGCATCGTCTGGGGGCAGGTGGTGGACGGCCTGGAGGCCATGGCGCAGGCGTGCAACGACCTGTGGCGGTCGGGGGCGGCGGGGGAGACGCTCAGCTTCCGGCGGAGCGCAACGACGCCGTGAACCCGGCCTCGTACAGGGCGTGGGCCGCGCGCAGCACCAGGTCGTCGCGGTGCCGGGCGGCCACGATCTGCATCCCCACCGGCAGACCGGCACCGTCCGCCCCCACCGGGACGGTCGCCGCGGGCTGCTGCGTCATGTTGAACGGGTAGGTGAACGGCGTCCACCCCGTCCAGCGGCGGTAGCCGGAGCCGTTCGGCACCTCGACGCCCGCCTCGAACGCGGTGATCGGCAGGGTCGGCGTGACCAGCAGGTCGTACGACTCGTGGAAGCGGCCCATGCGGCGTCCGAGTTCCATCCGGACGTCCACCGCGGCCAGGTAGTCCAGCGCCGACCGGCGGGCCCCCGTGGCGCAGATCTCCCGCAGCCCCGGATCCATCGACTGCCGCTGCCGCGGCCCGAGTCGCTGGGCGACGCGGGCCGCGCCGGTGAACCACAGGGTGTGGAAGGCGTCCACCGGGTCGGTGAAGTCGGGGTCGCGCTCCTCGACGTACGCGCCGAGCCCGGCCAGCCCCTCCACCGCCCCCCGGACCGCCGCCGCGACCGCCGGGGCCACCGCCACCTGCCCGCCCAGACAGGGTGAGTACGCCACTCGCAGCCCGCGCACACCCCCGGCCAGAGCGTCGCTGAAGGACACCCCGGCCGGCCCAAGCGCCGACCAGTCGCGCGCGTCCGGCGCGGAGATCACGTCCAGCAGCACCGCCGCGTCCGCCGCGTCCCGGGTCATCGGCCCGACGTGCGACAGCGTGCCGAACGCGCTCGCCGGGTACAGCGGCACCCGCCCGTACGTCGGCTTCAGCGCGAAGATCCCGCAGAAGGCCGCCGGGATACGCACGCTGCCCCCGCCGTCCGTGCCCAGCGACAGCGGGCCCGCGCCCAGGGCCACGGCGGCCGCGCTGCCGCCGCTGGAGCCGCCCGCGGTGCGCGAGATGTCGTAGGGATTGCGGGTCGTTCCGCTCAGCGGCGAGTCCGTGACGCCCTTCCAGCCGAACTCGGGTGTCGTGGTCTTGCCGACGAAGACCGCGCCCTGCTCCCGCAGCCGGGCCACGGAGGGCGCGTCCTCGTCCCAACTGCCCTCCTCCGCGATGCTCTTCGACCCGCGCAGGGTCGGATGGCCGCGCAGCAGCAGGATGTCCTTCACCGTGACCGGCACGCCGTCCACCGGGCCGCGCGGTTCGCCGCGCCGCCAGCGATCGGCCGACTCCCGGGCCCGGGCGAGCGCCTCGTCCGCGAGCAGCCGCACGAACGCGTTCACCTCCGGCTGGATGCGTTCGGCCCGCTCCAGCACCGCCCGGGTCGCCTCCACGGGGCTGAACTCGCCCTTGCGGAAACCCTCGACGAGTCGTACGGCGGTCAGTTCGGTGAGGTCGGTCGGCTCCGTCATGCACCCTCCTGGCGGCGTCAGTGTCCGGGTACGTATCCGCGTTTCTTGTCGACCACGTTCGACAGGCTCCGGCCCGCCGCCCAGCGCTCGTACAACTCGACGAACTGGGCGCCGAGGTCGTCCCGCCAGCCGACCGTGTCCCCACTCATGTGCGGGGACACGATCAGACCCGGGACCTGCCACAACGGGCTGTCAGGGGTGAGGGGTTCGGACTCGAAGACGTCCAGCGCGGCCCCGGCGATCCAGCGCTTGACGAGCGCCTGGGCGAGCGCGTCCTCGACGACCAGCGGCCCCCGCCCGACGTTCACGAACCGGGCCGAGGGCTGCATCACGCCGAACCGGCGGGTGTCGAACATGCCGCGCGTGTCCTCGGTGAGCGGCGCGGCCGAGATCACCCAGTCGGCGCGGGCCAGCAGCCGGTCCAGGTCCTGGGGGCCGTGGATCCCGGTGCGCGGCACCCGACCGACGACCGCCGTCGTGACGCCGAGCGCCTTCAGCGTGCGGGCGATCGCCCGGCCGATGGGGCCCGACCCGACGACACACGCGCGGGTGCCGGCCAGCCGCTGCCCCTCCCGGTGGCGCCACTCGCGCCGGCCCTGCAACTCCAGGGTGCGCGGCAGGTCCTTGGCCATCGCCAGGACGAGTGCGGCGACGTACTCGGCGATGGGCTGCTCGAAGATGCCGCGCGCGTTCGTCACCACCGTGTCGGACGCGGCGAGTTCCGGGCACATCAGATGGTCCACGCCCGCGCTCGCCGTGTGCACCCAGCGCGGCCGGGGACCCCCGCCCGGCCATGCGTCGCGCACCGCCGTGGAGGTGAAGTCCCACACGAGCAGCACGTCGGCGTCCGGGAGATGCCGGGCGAGCGAGTCCTCGTCGGCGTGCACGATCCGGGCGCGGCCGGTGAGGCGGCCCAGTCGGGGCCGGGGGTCGGCGTCGAGGACAAGGAGCGTGGGGGCGGTCATGGGCAGCCGTTCTTCGCCGGGTGCGAGCGTCTGACATGCGCGGATTGACCACGCTCGCACCCGAACCTACCTTCGTCAACACGGGCGTGCGTACGGTCCGTTGTCCCCTCCTTCCGCACGGTGAGGCAGGTGCCTGCCATGGAGTCCCCGGACATCACCTTTCTCGGTGGCCCGCGTCCGCAACGAGGCGTCGGCGTGGTGGCCCCCTTCGACTTCGCGCTCGACCGCGAACTGTGGCGCTGGGTGCCCGACGACATCTCGCTCCATCTGACCCGGACACCGTTCGTGCCGGTCGAGGTCAGCCTCGACCTGGCGCGCCGGGTCAGCGAACACGAGACGCTGGACGAGGCGGTGCGCACGCTCAACGCCGTCTCGCCCGAGGTCGTCGCCTACGCCTGCACCTCGGGCAGCTTCGTCGGCGGGATCGCCGGTGAGCGCGCGATGTGCGAGGCGATGACCCGGGCGGGCACGGTGCCCTCCGTGACCACGTCCGGCGCGCTCCTGGAGGCGCTCGCGGAGCTCGGCGCGGGGCGGGCGGCGCTGGTCACCCCGTACACCGAGTCCGTGACACGGGCGCTCGAGGAGTACGTCGCCCAGGCGGGCGTCGCGGTGACGGGCTGCGCCTACATGGGGCTGACCCGGCACATCTGGAAGGTCCGGTACCGGGACGTGGCCGACATGGCGCGGCGCGCGGCCCGGGGGCGGGCCGCGGACGTACTGTTCATCTCCTGCACGAACCTGCCGACGTACGACGTCATCCCTCAGCTGGAGGCGGAACTACGCATACCCGTCCTGTCGGCCAACCAGGTAACGATGTGGGCGGCGCTGCGCAGGCTGGGTACCCGAGCCGTGGGGCCGTATCAGGCGCTGCTGGAAGAGTCGGCGCGTGAGTGGCCCGTACTGCCGGAAGAACAGCAGGAAGGCTGGACATGACCGCACTCGGATTCCTCTACCCGGGCCACTCGGCCGAGGACGACTATCCGCGCATCGAGCAGCTCCTGGGCAGCGACATCCGGGTGGACGTCGTCCACACGGACATCGGCGAGGACGCGCACCGGGTGGACGCGCTGCGCGAGATGGGCTCACCTGAGCGGCTCGCGGCGGGCGTCGAGGAGCTGCGGCTGTCGGGGGCCGAGGCGATCGTGTGGGCCTGCACCAGCGGCAGCTTCGTGCACGGCTGGGACGGCGCCCAGGAGCAGGTGCGCGGCCTCGCCCGGGCGGCCGGGATGCCGGCCTCCTCGACCTCCTTCGGCTTCGTGCACGCGGTGCGGGAGCTGGGGGTGCGGCGGATCGCGGTCGGGGCGACCTACCCGGACGACGTGGCGGAGCTGTTCGCGGACTTCCTGCGGGCCGCCGGCGCGGAGGTGGCCGGGGTCCGCGGCGCCGGGATCGTCACCGCGGCCGAGGTCGGTACGTGGGGCGAGGAGGAGCTGTTCGCGCTGGCCAGGGCGGCCGACGAGCCGTCCGCCGAGGCGCTGCTCCTGCCGGACACCGCCCTGCACACGGCCGCGCACCTCCCCGCCCTGGAGAAGGAGCTCGGCAAGCCGGTCCTCACCGCCAACCAGGTCACGGTCTGGGAGGCCCTCCGCCTGGCGGACCGACGCGTGAACGCCCCGACACTGGGGGCACTGTTCACCCGGGAGCCGATCGTGCAGGTGTGAGGGGGGCAAGGCTTGAGTCCGGGCTCCGCGCCGGGTTTCGGGCTGGGTTCGCGCCGGGCCTCGCGTCTGACCCGGGGCGGTTTTCGGGCCGGGTTCCGCGCCGAGCCTCGCGTCTGACCCGGGGCGGTCCTCGGGCCGGGTTCCGCGCCGAGCCTCGCGTCTGACCCGGGGCGGTCCTCGGGCTGGGTTCGCGCCGGGCCTCGCGTCTGACCCGGGGGCGGTCCTCGGGCCGGCTCCGCGCCGAGCCTCGCGTCTGACCCGGGGCGGTCCTCGGGCTGGGTTCCGCGCCGGGCCTCGCGTCTGACCCGGGCCGGTCCTCGGGCCGGGTTCCGCGCCGGGCCCGGCCCTGGGCTTCGGGTCGGATCGAGGGCCGTCCCTCGTGCGCGCCCGGCACTGGACCCGGCGCCGCGTCCGGCCCTGGGTCGGGCTTCGGGCGCGCTGCGGATCGGGCTCGGTGTCGGGCTTCGGCTCGGACCCCTGTGGCGGGCCGCGCGATCGATCCCGTGCCGGGCATCGCCTTCGATCCTGTGCAGGGTCTCGCCTTCGATCCTGTGCCGGGCCTCGCGCCGGGCCGGATCCCTGGTCGGACTGCGGGTCGGGTTCCGGGCCGGATCCCGGACCGCTCGCGATGGCCCCGTCGGTGCGTCGGGCCTTGCTTCTGCCCCCGGGTCGCGCCTCGCGCCGCGCCCCGGCTCGGGCTTCGGCTGGGCCTCCCGCCGAACGCGGGGCCGGGTTTCGGCCGCGCCTCCTGCCTGGCCCGGGGCGGGGCTCCGCCGCCACTCCGAGAGCCTGGCGCTGAGCAGACCCGGAGACCCGGGTACCGCGCCGGGCCGAGACCGACGCCGGCTGAGAGCCGCGCCCTGCGCCGGACCCTTGCGCCCCCGCCCAGAACCGCGCCGTGTCCCGCGCCGCACCCCGCCCCGAAGCGCGCGCCGCACCGCGTCCCGCGCCGTGCCGTGTCCCGCGCCGTGCCGTGTCCCGCGCCGTGCCGTGTCCCGCGCCGCACCGCGTCCCGCGCCGAACCCCGCCCAGAACCGCGCCGCGTCCCGTCCCGCACCGTGCCTCGCGCTGAGCCCCGCCCGAACCGCGCCCCGGCCCCCCTTCCCGCCCCGCCTCCGGGAATAAACGGCGACACCCTCCTGTTAGCGCTGGCACGACAGCGTAGGCCGGAAAACAGGAGGCACTCACCGTGACGGCAGACGAGACCCGGGGCGACGCGCAGGGCATCCGGGGCGAGGCGCGGGGTACCGCCCCCGTGCCCCTCTCCGTACTGGACCTGGTGACCGTGGGCGCGGGCAGCACCGCGACCGACGCCCTGCGCACCAGCGTCGAGCTGGCCCGGCTCGCGGAGTCCCGTGGCTTCCACCGCTACTGGGTCGCCGAGCACCACTCCATGCCGGGCGTCGCCTCCTCCTCGCCCGCGGTGATCCTCGCCCACCTCGCCGCCCACACCGAGCGCATCCGGCTCGGCTCGGGCGGTGTCATGCTGCCCAACCACGCGCCGCTGGTGATCGCCGAGCAGTTCGGCACGCTGGAGGCGATGGCCCCCGGCCGCGTCGACCTCGGCCTCGGCCGCGCCCCCGGCACGGACGGCGCCACCGCGGCCGCCCTGCGCCGCAGCGACCGCCTCGACGAGAGCGCCGACGACTTCCCCCAGCAGCTCGCGGAACTGCTGCGCTTCCTGGACGACGACTTCCCCGACGGCCACCCCTACGCCCGTATCCACGCCATCCCGGGACCGATCCAGGGCAGCTCGCCCGGCGGTGTGCAGTCCCCGAACCGCCCCCCGGTCTGGCTGCTGGGCTCCTCCGGCTTCAGCGCCCGGCTGGCCGCCATGCTCGGCCTGCCCTTCGCCTTCGCGCACCACTTCTCCGCGCAGAACACCGTTCCGGCGCTCGACCTGTACCGGGAGCAGTTCCGCCCGTCCGCCGTCCTCGACGAGCCCTACGCCCTCATCGGGGTCTCCGCGCTCGCCGCGGACGACGAGAAGGAGGCCCGCCGCCAGGTGCGCGCCACCGCCCTGAACATGATCCGGCTGCGCTCCGGCCGTCCCGGGCTCTTCCCCAGCCCGGAGGACGCCGAGGCGTACGAGTTCAGCCCGCTGGAGCAGGAGTTCACCGACTCCTGGGCCGCCAACATCGTCCACGGCACGGTCGACGAGGTCCGCTCCGGCCTGGACGAACTCCAGAAGCGCACCGGCGCCGACGAGTTGATGCTCACGTCCCACGCCCACCGCGGTGAGCTGCGCCTGCGCTCCTACGAACTGATCGCGGACGCCTACGGGTTGCCGACGGCGTAGGACGTCGTCCCCAGCAACTCGTCGATGCGGTCCGGCGGCACCGGCCGGGAGTACAACCACCCCTGGCCGGTGTCGCAGCCGATGTGCCGCAGCCGGGAGGCCTGGGTACGGGTCTCCACGCACTCGGCGGTGACGGTCAGCCCGAGACGATGGGCGAGTTGGATCATCGCCTCGACGACGACCTCGTCGGCGGGGTTCGGACGCTCGCCCGCCTCGTCGTACTGGAAGCCCCGGACGAAGGAGCCGTCCAGCTTCAGCACGGAGACGGGCAGCCGGCTGAGGTAGGCGAGGTTGGAGTAGCCGGTGCCGAAGTCGTCGATGGCGATCCGCACGCCCATGTCGCTCAACGCCTGGAGGGTCTGGAGGGGGCGCCCCGCGGATCCCATCACCGCGGACTCGGTGAGCTCCAACTGAAGCAGGCTCGGCGCGAGTTCCGTCTCGGCGAGGACCTTCGCCACGTCCGCGACCAGGTCGGAGTCCCAGATCTGACGGACGGCCACGTTGACGCTCACGAAGATCGGCGGCTCGTCCGGGTGGTCGAGCTGCCAGCGGCGGGCCTGCCGGCAGGAGGTGGTCAGCGCCCAGCGGCCGAGCTGGACGATCGAGCCGTCCTCCTCGGCCAGTGCGATGAACCGATTCGGCGTCAGCAGGCCGAACTGGGGATGGTTCCAGCGCGCGAGGGCCTCGACCCCGCGCAGCCGGCCGTCCTCCATGCCGACCAGCGGCTGGTACTCCAGGACGAACTCGCCGCGCTCGATGGCGGGCCGCAGCGCGGAGGCCAGGGCCTGCCGGGTCATGCGGTGGGCGTTGCGCTCCGGGTCGAACAGCGTCCAGCGGGACTTGCCGTCGGCTTTCGCCCAGTACAGCGTGGTGTCGGCGGCCTGCATCAGACCGGTGGCCGTGGTCCCGGCCGCGTGCCGTTCCACGACCCCGATCGACGCGGACAGCGACAGCCGCCGGCCGGCCAGGTCGAAGGGGGCCTGGAGGGCCGTCAGCACGGATTCGGCGAGCTCGGCCAGCTGGTCGGTGCCGGTGGAGTCCTCGACCAACAGGGCGAACTCGTCGCCCCCGAGCCGGGCCACCAGCGGCGTGCCGGTCCGGGACAGTCCGGCCGCCTCGGCGACGTGGGTCAGCCGTTCGGCCACGGCGGCCAGCAGCCGGTCGCCGACGCGATGGCCGAGAGTGTCGTTGACCGCCTTGAAGCCGTCCAGGTCCAGATAGCACAGACCGATCCGTCCGGTGCCGCTCTGCTCGTACGACTCCGCCTCCAGCGCGGCCGTCAGGCGCTCGAAGAACAGGGTGCGGTTGGGCAGCCGGGTCACCGGGTCGTGCATCTGCAAGTGCCGCAGTCGGGCCTGGAGTTCACGGCGGGCGCTGATGTCGGCGACGGACAGCAGGACGCCGGGTTCGTCGCCGCTCAGGGGCGCGACGGTGACCTGCACCCACACCGACTGGCCGTCGGGGTGCTTGAGCCGCCGGGTGCAGCGCAGCTTCGCCTGCCGGCCGCGCAGCACCTCGCGGTAGGCGTGCCAGGTACGGGTGTCGGAGGTCAGGTCGACCAGGTCGGCGGCCGGACGTCCGGCGAGCGCCGCCGGGTCGCCGCCGAGCAGGACGCCCAGCATGTCGTTGGCGTCGACGACGAGGCCGTCGCGGTCGACGACGGCCATCGCGAGGGGCGCCGTGGTGAAGACGGAGCGGTACGGCGACTCGCCGCGAGGCGATCCGTCGCGTGGTGATCCACCGCGAGGCGATCCTTCACGGGTCGCCGCGTCGCGAGGCGATCCCTCACGAGGCGACTCGTCGCGAGGCGATCCCCCACGGGGCGCCGTGTCACGGGTCGCCGTGTCGCGAGTCGACCCGCCACGAGGGGGCGCGTCAAGATCACTGTCTGTGACGGCCGACCGATCGAGGTCTGCCGCGGGCGTCGGCCCTTCGGACGTTCCGCTCACCGCTCGCTCCCGCAGTGCACTCGATCTCTGTCCGCGCAGCAAAGTGTGCCGATCATAGAGGGTGGTCCCAAGGCCTTCCAGCCACTGTCCAGTGTCCCCGACGGGGTGCCCTTTCTGACAGATCGTTTCTGCCCGCACCTGGGCGGGTTCTTCGAGTGGCGGACCGCTTGTGACGTTCCGTGAGTACTTCGGGGGTGTCGTTCTTTACCCAGATTCCGGGCCTCTCACTCATCCGGGTCAGATAAACAGGACATAGGACAGCAAAAGTACACAGTCTGGATGCGGCGTCGTCCCGTGAACCGCATCCGGAGGTCCTGTTGCCGCGTCAGCTGCTCCGCAAGGGACTCGGGCGTCGGACCTGCCGGGGCCTCGGCCGGGTGGCGGCACATTCCCGACTGCGCAGTACCGCCGCCGTGTTCACCACGATGTCGGCGCTCGCCGCGACCTCCCTGTTCGGCGGTCCGTCCGTCGCCGAGCCCTTCTCGGTCGAGCCCTGCGAGTTGCAACGCACCGATGCCCACCACTCGGAGGGCCTGGACACCTGGAACGCCGCCTATCCGCGTCCGGTCCACCGGCTGGACGCGGTGATGATCTTCCTGTCCTTCCCGGACTCGGTCCCGCGGACCACACCCGCGCAGCTCGCCGCCGACCACTTCCCGGCCACCAGCCGCTTCTTCGAACGCGCGTCCTACGGCAAGTTCACCCTCCGCCCGCATCCGCTCCAGCGCTGGATCCGGATGCCGAAGCCGTCCACCGCGTACGCCATACGGCGTGACTGGAACGCCGCGGACCGGGCCGCCTACCTGCGTGACGCGCTCGCCGGCGCCGACCCGCAGGTCGACTTCTCGCGCTACGACATCGTCTACTTCGTCGCCGACCCCGACGCGCCCGGCGTCGACTCGGACGCCACGAAGGTCGTCAATCTGGACACCCCCCTGCGGGCGGACGGCACGGACCTGCGCCGGGTGGTGACCGTCTTCGAGCAGCACCCGCCGGACCGCCTGGTGCTCGCGCACGAGACGGGCCACGTCTTCGACCTGCCGGACCTCTACCACCGGCCGGCGGACGGCAAGGGCGACTGGGACACCTACGTCGGCGACTGGGACCTGATGGGCAGCCAGTTCGGACTGGCCCCCGATCTCTTCGCCTGGCACAAGTGGAAGCTGGGGTGGCTGGAACCCCGCCAGGTGATGTGTGTACGGGGTGCCCGTCCGACCCGGCTGACCCTCGAACCCCTCGGCGCGGGCCCCGGCGTCCCGGTCACCGGCGCCGCCGGATCCCCCGCTTTCGGCCTCGGTGACGGCACCAAGCTCGCGGTGGTGCGCACCGGTCCCGACAGCGTCCTCGCCTTCGAGGCGCGCGGCCCGATCGGCAACGACCGCGCGGTCTGCGACGCGGGTGTCCTCGTCTACCGCGTGCAGAGCGGCGCGGCGTCCGGCCGCGGCCCCATCGAGGTGGTCGACGCCCACCCGCGCGGCGAGGCCTGCTGGGAGGACTCGGTCTACCCGCCCCTCGCGGACGCCCTGGTGGGCCTGGGGGAGAGCTTCACGGTACCGGGCGAGAACGTCCGCGTGGACGTGGAGGGGCGCACGCCGTCCGGCGCGTGGACGGTGAAGATCACGACGGGAGTCACGGCGGCCCGGTGAGGCGCCGACGTCCCCGTTCCGCGCCGTGCGCAGACGGGCACACGGACAGACGGGCACACGGACAGGCGGGCATACGACGACGGGGTTCGCGGAAACCGCGAACCCCGTCGCCATCATCATGGTGCGCCGCCAGGGACTCGAACCCCGGACCCGCTGATTAAGAGTCAGCTGCTCTAACCAACTGAGCTAGCGGCGCCTGCTGACGTCGTAGACCTTAGCATCCTGATCGGCGGGAGGAAAAATCGATATCCGCACCGCCGAGCGGGCCGCGCGGACGGCCGCCCAGAGCAGGATCTCGGGGCCCGGCAGCCATGGGTGCCGGGTGTCGGGGGCGACGAGCCAGCGGGCGGCGGACGTGGTCGTGGCGCCTGTCACGGGGGCGAGGGCCGGCACGGTCACCGCGTCGCCGCCGCCGTGGCACAGCAGCGGCGGCACGGACCCCGTACGGCCGTCCGGGCGGCCGTGGGCCCCCCACTCCTCCCACTCCATCAGGGAGGGCAGCCGCTGGGCCGTGCCGGGCGCCGCGAACAGCAGCATCCGCCCCCGGAACGCGGCCACCGGCCCCGAGCCCGGCCCTTCGTCCCACAGCCGGTCGAGCATCCGGCGACCGAAGATCGCGGGGGCGCTGACCACGTCGAAGACGGAGCCGCAGGGCAGGACGACCGGGGCGTCCGGCCGCTCGTGCCACAGTGCGAGGGTGCTGCGCGGATACGTTCCGGCGGAGGCCAGCCAGTCGGCGCCGTCCGCGGTGACTCCCGAGACATCGGAGCGGTCGCGGCCGGGGAACGGCTCATCCTGTGTGCTGCTCATGCCACCTACATCTACCGGGCGTGAGCGAGTGATTCCCGAGGGTTGCGGGAAACCGGGACAGGGAGGGACGGGAGGGGGTATCTTGCCCGCCTGGCATATGCCGTGGAGGTGGTCCGCCCGCGCCGCTCAGACCGGGTCGACGTGTCCCCGGCCCTCGGTGCCGCCCCGCATCAGGTCCCGGCCGAACTCGACCATCTTCTTCGCGTAGTCCTCGGTCCACTCGGCCCGCTCGGCGATGTCCGCGGCCGTGAGCCGGTCGAACCGGCGCGGATCGGCGAGCTGAGCGGCGGCGATCGCCTGGAACTCCACCGCCCGGTCGGTGGCCGCCCGGAACGCGAGGGTCAGCTCCGTGGCCCGGGCCAGCAGCGCCGCCGGATCGTCGATCGACTCCAGGTCGAAGAAGTGCTCCGGGTCGGTCGCCACTTCCGTGGGCTCGAAGAGCAGGGGCGCGGGGCGTAGCCGCGGTTCGGTGCGACGCGGCGTGGGCTCCGCCATGTCTTCTCCTCCTCGTACGGTTGTCGGTGGCACCCCCTGTCAGGAAGTCCACCCTCCATTCTCTCCCCGGGGCGCAAGGGCACACCGGACAGGCGTCACCGCCCCGCACTCTCAAGCCCGCGGGACCGCACGATGTTCCCGCAGTCCGCGCACGGCCGCCAGGTGAGCGGGTGCTCCCGAGGCGCTCACGGCCGCCAGGTGACCGGGCGCTCCCGACGCGCTCACGGCCGCCGGGCCACCCTGCCGTGCATCCGAGGCCGCCCGCTCACGGTCGCCAGCTCACCCGGTGCTCGCTCAGCCGGGCCAGGACCGCGTGGTTCGCCTCCCAGCCGTCCGGGAACTTCACCAGCGTGCCCAGCTGGACCGGTTCCGTCGACGGGTAGTCGTCCAGGAGGTCGCTCACCCCCGCCCGGCACACCACGATGCACGCGTGCCGGTGACGCGAGGCGAGGACGCACAGGCGGCCCGTCTCCAGGTGGAAGGCGGTGGCGTCGGGGCGGCCGGAGAGCGGGTGCAGGACCACCGTGACGTCGAACTCCCTGCCCTGGAGCCGGTTCGCCGTGTCCACGGTGACGTCCGCGACGCCCAGGTCGGCCAGCGCGGCCCGGACCGCCGCGGCCTGGTCCCGGTGCGCCGTGCCGACGGCGATACGGTCGGCCGTGAGGGGAGCGGCGTCGGGCGAGCGTTCCGACGTCGCCGCGCCCCCGCGGTCCAGCAGCCGCCGTACGACCGTGGCCAGCGCGCGCACCGCCTCCGGGTCCGTGCGGGGTGTGTGCCGGGCGGGCAGTTCGAGCAGTCCCCAGCCCGAGAGCGCGGCCTCGTCGATCACCCGGTCCGGGCCCGAGCCGTCCGACGGGACGGCGAACGCGAGCCGGCGGTCGTCGTGACCCGTGCCGCTGCGGAAGGGGGTGTACGGGTAGAACGCGTCCGAGACCAGGGGCGCCGCCGAGGCCGGCAGCCGCCACGAAACCGGCAGGCGGTGCTGCGGCAGCTCCGGGTTGTGGGCCAGCAGGGTCGTCACGGCGGAGGCCGAGGGGTCGTACGACAGCCCCGCCCACTGCTCGCTGCCGACCATCGCGAAGGGGTCCAGCTGCCCGGGGTCGCCCACGAACAGCGCCCGCTCGAACAGTCCGGCCACGGCGAGCAGCGCGTCGGAGCGCATCTGGTAGGCCTCGTCGACGATCGCGTGCCGCCACGGCTCGTCGACCTTGACGTGGGCCCACTTGGCCGCGGTGGAGACGACCACCGGGAGGCCGGTGAGATCCGCCGCCTTCGCCGACTTGCGGACGTTCGGCAGGTCGTCCAGCGCCTTGTCGTACGGGTCGGCGTCGCTGCTGTGCAGCCGGCCGACCGGCAGCTCCGCGTTCTTCTCGGCGAGCCGCGCGACGAGGTCGTCGACCTGGGCGTTGGTCTGCGCGACGACCATCAACGGGCGCCCGGCTTCGGCGAGCTCCAGCGCGGCGCGCACCACGAGCGTGGACTTCCCGGCGCCGGGCGGGGAGTCCACGACGACTCCGCGGTGCGTGCCGTGCAGGGTGTCGCGGAGGATCGAGTCGGTGGCCCGCGCCGCCGCGGCACCAGGGTCGAAGGCGGCCTCGACGGTCACAGCACGTCCTCCTCGGTCACGGGGTCGGCGGCCTCCGGCAGGGTGGCCGTCTCGCCGGGCGGTCCGCCGTGCGTCCACGGCGTGTTCTCCGGGTCGGGCAGCTTCGCGCCGCCGCGCTGCTCGTGCTCGAAGAGCGTGAAGCAGACCGGATCCCCCTTCTCGGGCACGGATCCGGCCTCGGGTTCCTTGCCGCGGCCCATCTTGTCGACCACCCGCAGCACGAGCAGCCCCTCGCCCTCGTACCCGACGAACTCCGCCGCCTGCGGCTTCCCGCCCAGCGAGCGGTGCACCTTGACCCGTTCGCCCAGGTGCGGGCGGTCGTCGGTGCGGACGGTCACCAGCGGGCGCGGACTGGGCCGCTTGCCCTCGCTGTACGCCATGACGACGTCCGTGACCTCGCCCGCGAACGCCTCCCCGGCCAGCCGCCTGCCCGCCATCACCAGCGGGTCGTCGAGCGCCTCCTGGGCCTCCAGCCGGGCCTGTTCCCGCTCGCGCGAGGCGAGCTTGTTGGCCGCGGTCACCGCGTCGTCGCGGCGCGGCTGCGGGGGCTCACCGGCCAGGACGCGGTCGCGGTGGGCGGTGAACGACCAGCGGTCGCGTGTCCACCGCTCCTCGACGTGCGCCCCCTCGGGCAGCGTGCGCAGCAGTTCCAGGCCGTCCCACACCTTCTCCCAGGTGGGCCGGGTGCGGCTGTCGACCAGGGTGCGGATCTCGCGCTCGGCGGTGGTCACTTCACCGAGCCGGTCGTCCGCCTCCAGCCCGTCCTCGGCGGCCGCGAGGGCGGTACGCGCCCGGTCGTAGCGCTCGATCGCGGGCGCGAGCAGTTTGTTGTCGAACGCCGGGTCGGTCGCCGGGCCCGCGGGCGGGCACACCAACTGCCCGCCGCTGTCCCGCGCGAGCTCGGCGCGCAGCGCGGCCTCGGCGCCGGAGACACCCTCCGGCGGGTCGATCCAGGCGAGCAGCGCGCCCAGGTGCTGGTCCTCCAGGCTGGACTGGCCGGTCGCCCAGTGCCGGCCCAGTACCTCGGTCAGGGCCAGCAGCAGCGCGGAGCCGGGCACCCGGGACCGCTCGCCGAAATGGGTCAGCCAGCGCCCCAGCAGCGGTACCCGCGGCGGCGCCGGATGCGGGGTCTCCGGATCCTGCTCGGCGGTGCGGCGGAAGCGCGTCGAGCGCCCCAGCAGTCGTACGAGGTCGATGCCCGCGCGGCTCGGCACGATCAGCTGGGGCGCGTCCGCGCACAGCTCGACCTCGACCTTGACCCGCTTGCCCGTCTCCGGGTCGGTCTCGTTGCGCTCGGCGGCCTCGACGACGTCCGCGTACGCGTCGACGTACGGCAGGACGACGTCGGCCAGTTCGGCCAGGAACGCGAACCGCAGATCGCGGTCGCGCGGCTGCGCCACCACGAGCAGGCGTGGCGCGTCCCGGTCGGTGCCGACCAGCGCGCCGAGCGGGGCACCGGCCTCACCGGCGGTGACGAGCGGCACGAGGACCAGCGGCCGTTGCGACAGATGCCGGTGCCGGACGGTGGCGGTGGGCTGGGCGCGGCCGGTGGAGACGGCCTCCAGCCGGGCGAGGGTGGAGATCAGCGACAAGGTGCCGCCTCCCGGCCCAGAGCCTCGGCGCGCAGCCGGGCCGCCCTGCGCAGCGCCGCCACCGCCGGATCCCGCGGGTCACCGGCCTCGCCGCGGGCCGCCGCGAGGACGTCCTCGACGGTCGACAGAGAGCCCAGGTCGGCCCGCACCGAGCGGCCCAGCGAGGTCACCGCGCCCTCCGCGCGCGAGCGGTCGCGGCAGTGGAACGCCAGCTCGCAGGCGGCCAGGCACTCCGGCGCGTACACGGCGGGGACCGACTCGACGGCGGCCGTGAGTTCCTCGGCGGGCAGCTCGGGAGAGAAGCAGGTGCCCTCGGGGAGGGCGTCGGCGATGTCCTGGACGCGGGTGAGCCGGGCCAGCTGGCGGCTGGTGACCGCGCGCTGCTTGCGCACGTCGACGGCCGAGGCGGTGGGCAGGTTCGAGAAGTCCTTCGGACACACCAGCAGGACGCGGTGGCGCACCCGTGGAGCCGGGTCGAGCCGGGCGGCCACCTCCTCCAGCGCCAGCACGTACACCGCGGCCTGCCGCGCGGCCGCGCCGACCTTCGCCGGGTCCGCCGAACCGTCGAGCATCGGGAAGGACTTGATCTCCACGACCGTCCAGCTGCCGTCCGGGTGCACGACCACCGCGTCCGGTTCCAGGAAGGCCGGGGAGCCCGCCACGTCCAGCGCCAGCATGGGGTGGTCGAGCAGCGTCCAGGTGCCGGGGGCCTCGGCGGCCTCGCGCAGCGCCAGTGCCGTACGCGCCGTGCGGCCTTCCGGTCCGCTCGCCGCGAGGTCGGGGGTGTGGGCCCGCTCGGGCGGCTCGGCCGACCGGTCCAGCCGCTCGTGCGCCAGCCGCAGCAGCTCCGCGCCGCCGTCCGCCTTGACCCGTGCCTCGAACGCGTTGCCGCGGGTGAAGGCGAACTGCGACTGCCCGAAGACCGAGGGCGAGCCCAGCGCGCCCGCCAGCGCCGCCTTGTTCACCCCGGCGCCGTCGAGGATCGCGCGCCGCTTGCACCCGGGGTTGGCGGCGAGCGCCGCGAGGGCGCGCGCGTCCAGCGCCTTGGCCGGTACGTCCGGACCGCGCAGCTCAGCGAGCCGCTGCCGGAGTGCCCTCCCCGGCGTCCGAGGGGGAGGCACCCGGCTCGGCTCCGGGCCCGAACCGCGCATCGCGCTGCCGTGGAAATCGCTCACCCGCGGAAGTCTGGCATCCGGCACTGACAATCGAGGAACCTGCGTCGGCGGAGGCCGTCGAGCCGGACGGGACAGGTGCCCCGCGCTGTGCCTCGAAGCGGGCCCGGAACCGGTCCGCGGCCCGCGTCACCAGTGGTGCCAGCAGCAGTCCGGCGCCCATCACGGCGGCGCCCGCGACCGCGTCGAGGAAGTAGTGGTTGGCGGTGCCCATCACGACGATCGTGGTGAACAGCGGGTAGACGATTCCGGCGGCCTTCGTCGCGCGGGTGCCGCCGAACCGCCAGAGCATGACCCCGCACCACAGCGCCCAGCCCACGTGCAGGCTCGGCATCGCCGCGTACTGGTTCGTCATGCCGCCCAGGCCGCGCGGCGCGCTCGCGTCGCCGCCCCACCAGCCGTACGAGCTGTACTGGGCCATGGTGTCCACGAAGCCGTGGCCCGCCGACAGCAGCCGGGGCGGGCAGGTGGGCAGCAGGGTGAAGCCGATCAGACCGAGGAAGGTGGAGGTCATCAGCCAGGTGCGGGCCGCCCGGTAGTGCACCGCGCGGGAGCGGAACAGCCAGACCAGGAGCACGGGCGTGACCAGGTAGTGCAGCGACGCGTACCAGAAGTCCGCCGGCACCCCGATCCACGCCTCACGGGTGAACAGCCGGTTGAGCGGGTGCTCGGCGTTGAGGTGCAGGATCTTCTCGATGCGCAGGATCGTCACACCGTGGTCGACGGCACTGGAGACGTCGCCGCGCGCGAGGAGGCGGCCGGCGGAGTAGCAGGCGTACACCAGCAGGATCAGCGGCAGCTCGGTCCACCAGCGCAGCCGGGTCCGAGGGGCCGTTTCGATGCGAGGTGTCTCGGTCTGCGACATCCGATCGTCCTCCCCCTTCTTCGTCCCTGCGACGCCTGCTGGCGCGGTCGTGACACTTTACGGCGTATGTGCGCACCCGCTCCGGGCGCCCCCGGCCCTCAAAGACGCAGAGATCGCCCCCCGGGTTGCCCCTGCCCGGGGTGAGCGATGATGGAGGGGTCCCGTTCGAAGATTTCTCCCGGAAAGGTCCCTCATGGCACCGCGCATCCTGCTGGCCCGGCACGGACAGACGGAGTGGTCGCTGTCCGGCAAGCACACCGGCAGGACCGACGTGCCCCTGCTCGAAGAGGGCCGGCGCGGCGCGAAGCTCCTGGGCGAGCGGCTGCACCGGGCGCCGTTCGACGGGCTGCCCGGTGTCGAGGTGCGCACCAGTCCGCTCGTACGCGCGCGTGAGACGTGCGAGCTGGCCGGTTTCGGTGAGCGCGCGCGTGCCTGGGACACGCTCATGGAGTGGGACTACGGAGCGTACGAGGGCATGACCCCGGCCGAGATCCAGGCCGTGCGGCCGGGCTGGCTGATCTGGCGGGACGGTGTGCCCGAGGGCGAGAGTCTCGCCGAGGTGAGCGCGCGGGCGGACGAGGTGGTCGCCTGGGCGCGGGCGGAGGACCGGGACGTGCTGGTGTTCGCCCACGGGCACGTGCTGCGGTCGATCGGTGCCCGGTGGCTGGGGCTGCCGATCGGGTTCGCGGCGCGGATACGGCTGAATCCGACGTCGCTGTCGGTGCTGGGGTGGGCCTACGGGGAGCCGGCGATCGAGGCCTGGAACGACCTGGGGCACCTGGCGGCCGCCTAGGGCGTGTTCGGAAGTGGCGTCGTCCGCCCGGAGGGCGGGGTCCGCGGCGTCCGGTGCGGTGCGTCGCAAGGCGGAGGGGCGTCCGCGTACCGGGCGTACGCGGGCGATCCCGACGACGCGGCGGGGGGCCGTGCCAGGCGTCGCGGGCCGGACGGGACTTTCGGAACACGACCTGGTGCCGTGGCAGGCGACGTTCGCCCGTGCAGGAGCGGCGTCCGGTGCGTGCTCCCGGCGTGCCGGCCGGAAGTCCTCGTACTGGTCGTACGTGGGCTTTCGGCCGGTGCGGCGAGAGGGCGTGCCGGGCGTCGCGACGGGGCCAACGTTGCCTGCCACGGCACTAGCTCGTACCCGGTCCGAGGCAGGGGCGCACGGCCCGGTGCTGCGGCTGGGGTGTGTACCGCGGGATGTGTTCCGCGGCGCTGCGGTGCTGTGGCCGGGGGCGGGTCGCGCGGCCCGGCGCTCGCGGGGTGCCGCCCTCGGCGGCACGACGGTCAGTGGTGACGGCGGTCACGCCTTCCGCGGGAGCGACGCGTGCCGGTCCAGGAATGTCGAGACTCCCGAGGCCCGTCGGTGCGGGAGCAGGACCCGGGCCGTGGCCGCCAGCATCGTCTGGATGCGTGACGACTGGACCTCGTCCAGGAGGTCCAGCACCCGCATCCCCGCCGTCGCCGCCTCGTCGGGGCGGCCGCCGCGGGCCAGGTCGTCCGCGAGCTCGGCCGTGTAGAGGGCGATGTTCCGGGTGAAGTGCGGGTCCTGGAGGTGCGCCGCCCGCGCGGCGTGCCGGGCCGCCCGCTGCCAGTCGCCCAGGGTGGACCAGCACTGTGCCTCCAGGCCCTCCAGCTCGGCCTCTCCGTAGAAGCTCATCCACTCGGGGTCGGCTTCGCAGGGGCCCCGGTCGTAGAGGGCCTGGGCCCGCACCAGTGCCTGTTCGCAGCCGGTGCGGTCGGCGAGACCCGCCCAGCCGCCCGCCTCGCGCAGCGCGAGCAGCGACATCAGGCGTGCGGAGCCCAGCGGGCGTGCCACGCGCTGCGCCGCCTGGGCCGCCCGGACCGCCTCCCGGGGGCGGCCCGCGTCGCGGGCGAGGAAGGCCGTGTTGCAGAAGGCGTGGGCCTCCAGCGCGGGGTCGCCGGTCACCCGGGCGGTGGCGAGCGCCTCCGCGTAGTGCGAGCGGGCGTCGTCGTAGCGGCCCGAGTCATGGGCCAGCCAGCCCACGGAGATGGCCAGTTCACCGGCGCCCGAGTGCAGTCGCTCGGCGGTCGTCTGCCGGGTCGTGTTGGCGTCCAGCAGCGCGTACGCGGTGCGCAGCGGGGCCGCCGCGCGCCGGTAGAGGCCGTCGGCGCCGTGCCGGTCGTCCAGCAGCCGGATGCGGCGGACCGCGTCTTCCAGGGCGCTCGCCTCGCGAACGCCGACGCGCGGGGACGGGCGGCCCGCCGCCGCGGCGTCGTGGGCGAGGCCCAGGGGGGCCAGCGAGACGGCGGCCATGGTGGCGCCCCCGCCGGTCATGAATGCGCGACGCAGCACGTCGCTCTCCTCGTGGTCGTGGTGCGTTTCGTACGGGTCCTGCGGATCGTGCGTGTCCTGCGTCTCATACGGCTCGTACGCCTCGTCCGTCTCACTCGCCCCGTGCGTCGCACTCGTGGCATGCGCCGGGCTCATGGCGTGAACCGGGGGCGCTTCCTCGTCCGGGCGCGCGCCTCGTCCGCGCACGGACGAGCGGGGCGCGAAGCCGAGGTCGGTGAGCGTGCGCCCGGGGTACATGTGCAGGAACACCCGTTCGTACGCGTAGTTGGGGCAGCGGATCTCGCCCGCCTCCACCCGGCCGATGTAGCGCGCGTCGCAGCTGACCTGCTCGCCGATCTCGCGAGCGGCCCGCCGTACCAGCGCGGCGAACTCGGCCGGCGAGCGCTGTCCGCGCAGCCGCCGGAAGGCGAGGTTGGGCCGTGTGGGCCGGTTGGGCTGGGGCAAGGGCACCGTTGACGACGCCATGGCCGGGTCCTCTCGTGCGAACCGACGAACCATGCCGGAATCGGGGCGAGTTGTCCGTGTGACACCCTGTTTCCGGCGGGCAAGAACGTACCTGCTGTGGTCGGCCCACCACGCAGGGTTTAGCTACAAACCGGATATCTCATCCACGATCTGCCATGAACTGCCATCCTTTGCGGCGGACTTCCGCCGTAGCCCTTGACGCCGCGACGCGTTGAACCGCACGGACTGCAAGTGGGTTCTGTGGTGGAGGCCGGGATGGAGACCAGCCGGAGCGTCGATCCTCGTACGCCGCCGACGACGGTGGGGCGCCCGTCGGCCCCGGAGTGTGCGGAGTGTGCGGTGCCGCCGACCGGGGCCGCGGTGTGCGACCTCGTCACGGTGTCGGCCCGGCAGGGGCTGGAGGCGGTCGACATCCTGCGGCGTGGGGCCGGGGACGCGGTGGGACCCGTACTGCACGACGACGGGTGCGACACCCTCGGCTTCCTCGTGCCGTCGGGGACCGCGGCCGCGTGGGACGTCCCCGGCAGCACGTGCACGGAGACCGACGGGCGAGGACTCAGGCTCCACCCGGAGCCGCCGGTCGAGGGCTCGGACTGGCTGCTCCCGCCCGGCGAGGCGGACCTCGCGACCGACCCGGCGGTGCTGCGCCGGGCGCTGGGCGAGGCGGCCCGGCTCATCGAGGCGGCGGACAGCTGCCGCTGAGCGGCACGAGTACCAGGGGCTTGCGACAATGACCCCATGGGAAAGTCCAGGAACCCCCGGCGCCGGCCGGACGCCGACGACGCCGTCGTCGAGGCCGTCGACGGCGGGCTCGCCGAGCTGATACCCGACCGGGACCGGGCGCGGGCCTGGACACTGCTGATCGACGGCGCCCCGCAGTCGCACGTCGACCTCGACGACCCCTCGTACCTCTCCTTCGAGTACCAGCGCCGCCTCGGCCACGTCATCGACCTGGCCGCCCCGCCCGGCAAGCCCGTCCACGCCGTCCATCTCGGCGGCGGCGCCCTCACGCTCGCCCGCTACGTCGCCGCCACCCGCCCCCGTTCCACCCAGCAGGTCGTCGAGCGGGACGCGGCCCTTGTCCAACTGGTGCGCCGAAAACTGCCGTTGGAGCAGAACGCGCGGATACGGGTCCGGTCCACGGACGCCCGGGACGGGCTCGCCAAGGTGCCGGACGGCTGGGCCGACCTCGTCATCGCCGATGTGTTCAGCGGAGCCCGCACCCCCGCCCACCTGACCTCGACCGAGTTCCTCGACGAGGTACGCCGGGCGCTGAAGCCCGGCGGGCTCTACGCCGCCAACCTCGCCGACGGCCCGCCGCTCGCCCATCTGCGCGGCCAGATCGCCACCGTCGCCGCCCGGTTCGCGGGACTCGCCCTCGTCGCCGATCCGACGGTGCTGCGCGGCAAGCGCTTCGGCAACGCGGTGCTCGTCGCCTGCGACCTCCCGCTGCCGGTCACCGAACTGACCCGCCGCGCCGCCTCGGACCCGCACCCGGGGCGGGTCGAACACGGCCGGACGCTCGCCGACTTCACCGGCGGGGCCGTCCCGGTCACGGACGCGGCGGCGGTGGCCTCACCGGCCCCACCGCCGTCCGTCTTCCGTTAGGACCCGTCCCGATACCTGTCCAGGACCGTCCCGATAGCCGTCCAGGAGCCGTCCTGACGCCCGGTCCGGTGGCTCAGTACGTGCCGACCTCCACCCGGGGCGGGCCGTCGTGCCAGGTGCAGAACACCGACACCCGGTCCGCGCCCGAGCTGAACTCCACCCGGATCCAGCTCTCCGTCGTCCACACCTGCATCGACCAGCCGGAGCCGGGCGTCGCCGACACGAGCGTCGCGGAGGTCTCGCCGATGTCGAAGACCGCGCGGCCGCCGTCGGTGTCGTAGCTCTTGACCCGGCCCGTGGCCGTGGCCGAGGGGGTGGGGGACGCGCTGGGGCTCGCGGTCGGTGCCGACTTCGAGGGGGTCGGCGTGGGGGTCTTCGACTCGGCCGACCGGGTCTTCGAAGGGGTCGGCCGACGGGTCGACGAGGCCAGTGGCTTCGACTCCTGCGTGGTCGCGTCGGCCGCCGTGATGGGCAGCGCGCGCGGCGGGTCGTAGGCCGTTCCCGTCATCACCGTGTGGACACCCCACCACGACAGCGTGACCGCCGCGCCCGTGGCGAGCGACCAGGCCAGTACGTGTACGAGTGCTCTGCGCATCGCGGGCCATACTGCCTCACACGTCCCACGGTTCGCACATGCTCGGAGTTATCCACAGGCGCCGGACGGTGCGGCGCCCATGGCGTACGGTGCGGCGCATGGCAAGTGTGCTCGTGGTCGAGGACGACCAGTTCGTACGCTCGGCGCTCATCCGGCACCTGACCGACGCCGCACACATCGTGCGCAGCGTCGGCACCGCGCTGGAGGCGCTGCGCGAGGTCGCCCATTTCCGCTTCGACGTCGTCGTTCTGGACCTCGGCCTGCCCGATCTCGACGGGTCCGAGGCCCTGAAGATGCTGCGCGGGATCACGGACGTCCCCGTGATCATCGCCACCGCCCGGGACGACGAGACGGAGATCGTCCGGCTGTTGAACGCCGGAGCGGACGACTACCTCACCAAGCCGTTCTCGGTCGAGCACCTCTCGGCACGGATGGCCGCGGTCCTGCGCCGGTCCCGGGCCGCGGGCGGCGAGCCCGCGCCGTCCACCGTCCTGCGCGTCGGCGGCCTGACCGTCGACCCGCTGCGCCGCCAGGCCGAACTGGACGGCGTACGGCTCGACCTCACCCGCCGTGAGTTCGACCTGCTCGCCTTCCTGGCCGGGCGGCCCGGTGTCGTCGTCCCCCGCAGGGAGCTGCTCGCCGAGGTCTGGCAGCAGTCGTACGGCGACGACCAGACCATCGACGTCCATCTCTCCTGGCTGCGCCGGAAGCTGGGCGAGACGGCGGCGCGGCCGCGCTATCTGCACACCCTGCGGGGCGTCGGCGTGAAGCTGGAGCCGCCCGGCGCGGACGCGGAGCGGGTCCGATGAGGTGGGCGCTGGTCAGGGTGTGTCTGGCGGTCACCGCGATGGTCGTGGTCGCCTTCGCGGTGCCGCTCGGGCTCGTCATCAAGGAGATGGCCCGGGACCGTGCCTTCTCCAACGCGGAGCGGGAGGCCGCGGCGATCGTCCCCGCCCTGTCCATCACCACGGACCGTGACCAGCTGGAGCGCGTCGTCGCCTCCGCGGGCTCCGACGCCGGGATGGCCGTGCACATACCCGAGGTCGACGGCAAGGCGGCCGTCGACCTGGGACGACAGCGCGCCGCCGACGAGGACATCGCGACCGTACGGAAGCTGGGGCGCGCCTCCACCACCGAGGTGCCCGGCGGCTCCACCCTGCTCCAACCGGTCGCGCTCAGCTCCGGCGCGATGGCCGTCGTCGAGGTGTACGTCCCCGAGTCCGAGGTCAGCAACGGGGTCGGCACCGCCTGGGCGGTGCTCGCCGCGGTCGGCGCCGCGCTGGTCGTCGGCTCGGTGGCGGTCGCCGACCGCCTGGGGGTGCGGATGGTGCAGCCCGCGCAGCGGCTCGTGGAGAGCGCGCACGAACTGGGGGAGGGACAGCTGGGCGCGCGGGTGCCGGAGGAGGGGCCGACCGAACTGCGGCTGGCGGCGGTGGCGTTCAACTCCATGGCCGACCAGGTCGTCCAACTGCTCGCCAACGAGCGGGAGCTGGCGGCCGATCTGTCCCACCGGCTGCGCACACCCCTGACGGTGCTGCGGCTCAACGCCGCCTCGCTCGGTGACGGGCCGGCCGCCGAGCAGACCCGGGCCGCGGTCGCCCAGCTGGAGCGCGAGGTCGACACCATCATCCGCACGGCCCGCGAGGCCAAGCCGCAGACCGCGGCGGCCGGGCCGGGGGCCGGGTGCGACGCGGGCGAGGTGGTGCGGGAGCGGATGGCCTTCTGGTCGGCGCTCGCGGAGGACGAGGGCCGCAAGGTGCGGGTGGCCGGCGTCGACCGCCCGGTGCGCATACCCGTGGCCCGCTCCGACCTGGCCGCAGCGCTCGACGCCCTGCTCGGCAACGTCTTCCGGCACACCCCCGAGGGCACGGCCTTCGCGGTCGACGTGCACAACGGCGAGGACGCGGTGATCGTGCTGGTGTCGGACGCGGGCCCGGGGATCCCGGACCCGGCGGCGGCGATGGCACGCGGGCGGGGCTCGGGCAGCGACGGCTCGACCGGGCTCGGCCTGGACATCGTGCGACGGCTCGCGGAGTCGACGGGCGGGGACGTACGCATCGGCTCGTCCGTGCTCGGCGGCACGGAGGTGCGGATCTGGATCCAGCTGGACGGGCGCGAGCCGGTGCGCAGGGGGCATCGCGGCACCGTACGGCGGCGGAGACGCGGGGCCGGGGTGCGCTGAATCGGTCTCTGCCTTTAACCGTCCCCGATCCCTTCCTTAAGCGCACCCTAAGATCCTCAACAGCCGTCCGGATGAACCGGCTTGTCCGATTCCGGATCGCTAGCGTGCTGCCGCGTCCCAGGTCTGGGAGTCCCCCCGTGAGCAGTGAAGGCAGGCACGTGATGAGCACGCACCGGCGCAGGATCAGTGGCAGGAACAAGGCGATCGGCGGACTGGTCGCCGCGGCCGTGGTCGGCGGTGGCGCGCTCGTCCTCACCGGCACCGCGCAGGCGGCCGGCATCGGCGCCGCGTACACCAGGACCAGTGACTGGTCGACGGGTTACACCGCGCAGTACGTCGTCACGAACACCAGCGGTCAGGCGGAGAAGGACTGGACCCTGGAGTTCGACCTGCCCTCCGGCGCCACGCTCAGCTCCCTCTGGAACGGCGAGTCGAGCGTCAAGGGCATACACGTCACCGTGAAGCCGCCGAAGTGGGACACGGACGGACTGGCGGTCGGCGAGTCGACCACCGTCGGCTTCGTCGTCAACGGCGCGGGCGACCCGACCGGTTGTCTCGTGGACGGCGCGAAGTGCTCCACGGACGACGGCGCGACCCCGGAGCCGAGCGGCCGTCCGACCCGGTCGGCGACCCCCACCCCGTCGGCCACCCCCACTCCCACCCGGACGGCCACGTCGCCCCCGTCCCCGTCCCCGTCCCAGAGCACGGGCACGGGCACCGGAACAGGCACCGGCACGACGGCGGCCGCAGGCTTCGCCCCGTACGTCGACACCTCCCTCTACCCGGCCTTCGACCTGCTCGCGAGCGCCGCCGCGACCGGCGTCAAGGACTACAGCCTCGCCTTCGTCACCGACGGCGGCGGCTGCACCCCGAAGTGGGGCGGTGTCACGGACCTGGCGAGTGACGGGGTCGCCGCGCAGATCGGCGCGCTGCGCGCCAAGGGCGGTGACGTCCGCGTCTCCTTCGGCGGCGCGTCCGGCTCCGAACTGGCCACGACCTGCGCCTCGGCGGACGCGCTGGCGGCGGCGTACGGCAAGGCCGTGGACGCCTACAAGCTCACCAAGGTCGACTTCGATGTCGAGGGCGGCGCGCTGCCCGACACGGCGGCCAACACCCGTCGCGCCCGGGCCATCGCCGAGCTCCAGGCCCAGCACCCGGGCCTGGACGTCTCCTTCACCCTCCCGGTGATGCCCGAAGGCCTGACCCAGGACGGCGTCAACCTCCTGTCCGACGCCAAGTCCAACGGCGTGAAGATCAACACCGTCAACATCATGGCGATGGACTACGGCCCCTCCTACAGCGGCGACATGGGCACCTACGCCGAGCAGGCCGCCACCGCAACCCAGGCCCAGATCAAGAGCGTGCTGGGCCTCTCCGACAGCGCGGCCTGGAAGGCGGTCGCCGTCACCCCGATGATCGGCGTCAACGACGTCGCGTCCGAGATCTTCAAGGTCGACGACGCCACCCAGCTGGTGAACTTCGCCAAGTCCAAGGGCCTGGGCCGGCTGTCCATGTGGTCCGCCACCCGTGACAAGCAGTGCGACGGCGGCACCAGGCCCACCGCGGACGCCACCTGCAGCTCGATCACCCAGGACCGGTTCGCGTTCTCCAAGGCGTTCGGGACGTACAACTAGTCACGCGTTCCACCGGCAGCCGGTCATGCGTTCCACCCGCAGCCGGTCACACGTTCCACCGATGCGCGCACAGCAGGGCGCGGTCCGCCCCCACGGCGGACCGCGCCCCTCGGTCGGACGTCGGCCGCCCCCACGACGGGCCGCGTCCGGCCGGTCAGGAGGCGGACTCGACGCTGGGCAGTGCCCCCGTCCGGGCCGCCTCCCCGTACCAGCGGGCACTCGACTTCGGCGTACGGGCCAGGGTCGAGTAGTCCACGTAGACCGCGCCGAACCGCTTGCCGTAGCCGTAGGCCCACTCGAAGTTGTCCAGCAGGGACCACAGGTAGTAGCCGCGGACGTCCGCGCCGTCGGTGATGGCGCGCCGGACGGCCGAGAGATGGCCGTGCAGGTAGGCGACGCGCTCGGGGTCGTGGACGCGGCCGTCCGGGTCGGGCTTGTCGTCGTAGGCCGCGCCGTTCTCCGTCACGTACAGGGGCAGGCCCGGGGCCTCCCGCGTGTACCGCATGATCAGGTCGTGCAGGCCCGTCGGGTCGATCGTCCAGCCCATCTCCGTGCGCTCGCCCGGGGTCTGGTGGAAGTCGACGTCCTCGGCGCCCGGCCACGGGGAGTGGTCGCTCGCGCCGTGCCCGTCCGCCCGCGCGCCCTGGCCCGTCGGCTGGGCCGCCGACACCAGCGTGGGCGTGTAGTAGTTGAGGCCCAGCGCGTCCAGGGGCTGGTGGATGGCGCGCAGGTCGCCGTCGAGGACGTAGGACCAGTCCGTGATCGACGATGTCGCCGCCAGCAGGGTCTGCGGGTACGCGCCGTGCAGGATCGGCCCGTGGAAGACGCCGTTGGCGAGGTCGTCGATGCGGCGGGCCGCGGCCAGGTCCGCCGGGTCCTGGGTGAGGGGGCGGACCACCGAGGAGTTGAGGCTGATCGCGACCGAGTTGCGGGCCGGCATCACCGAACGGAGTGCGGTCGTTCCCAGGCCGTGTGCCAGGTTCAGGTGGTGCGCGGCCCGCAGGGAGGCTTCCGGGTCCGTGCGGCCGGGGGCGTGCACGCCGGAGCCGTAGCCGAGGAAGGCGCTGCACCAGGGCTCGTTGAGGGTGATCCACTGCTCCACGCGGTCGCCGAGCGCCTCGCCGACGATCCGCGCGTACTCGGCGAAGCGCAGCGCCGTGTCGCGCTCCGGCCAGCCGCCCGCGTCCTCCAGTTCCTGCGGCAGGTCCCAGTGGTAGAGGGTGACGGCCGGCTTGATGCCGTGGGCGAGCAGGTCGTCGACCAGACGGCGGTAGAAGTCCAGGCCGACCTGGACCGCCGGGCCCCGGCCGGTCGGCTGCACCCGTGACCAGGAGATCGAGAAGCGGTAGGCGTTCAGACCGAGGTCGGCCATGAGCGCCACGTCCTCGGGGAAGCGGTGGTAGTGGTCGACAGCGATGTCACCGGTCTCGCCGCCGGCTGTCCTGCCGGGCGTATGGCTGAAGGTGTCCCAGATCGAGGGGGTGCGGCCGCCCTCCCGCACCGCCCCCTCGATCTGGTACGCGGAGGTCGCGGCACCCCAGAGGAAGGCGGACGGGAAGGTCTCGGGCGTAACGGACTCAGACATGGAAGCGCTCCCATGGGAGGTCGGGGCAACCGACGGAAGGAAGAAGGAGGAAGGGAGGGAGGGAGAAAGAGGAGACAGAGGAGACGAGGGAGGGGAGGAGGGGCCGGGGCGGCGGTGGCCCGGCCCCCGGAGGAGGGCGGGGGCGTCAGCCCTTGATCGCGCCCTGCATGATCCCGCCCACGATCTGCTTGCCGAACAACAGGAAGGCGATCAGCAGTGGCAGCGTGCCGAGCAGGGCACCCGCCATGATCACGGCCTGGTCGGGGATGTAGCCGGTGCCCAGCGAGTTCAGGGCGACCTGCACCGTCGGGTTCTGCTGGTTGAGCGCGATGATCGGCCACAGGAAGTCGTTCCAGGCCATCACGAACGTCAGCAGGCCGAGCACCGCCATGGCCGGCCGCGCCGCCGGGAAGACGACGTGCCACACGACCCGCAAACTGCTGGCGCCGTCGACCCGCGCCGCCTCGATCAGCTCGGTGGGCAGCGCCTGCACCAGGTACTGCCGCATGAAGAACGTACCGAAGGCACTGACCAGGGTGGGCAGGATGACCGTCTGCAGCTGGTTCGACCAGCCCAGGTCGCTCATCCACAGATACAGCGGCACGACGGCCAGCTGCGGCGGGATCATCATCGTGCCGATGGTCAGCAGCAGCAGAAGGCCGGAGAACCTGAACCGCAGCTTGGCGAAGGCGAACCCGGCGAGCGTGGAGAAGACGACCGTACCGACGGTGATGGTCCCGGCGACGATCGTGGAGTTGACCATCGCGGTGCCGAGCCCGGCCTGGTCCCACGCGGTCTGGAGGTTCTTGAACAGGTTCCCGCCGAACCACAGCGGCGGCGGTGTCTGCGCCAGCCGCGCGTTGTTGCGCGAGGCGGCGACGGCCGTCCAGACCAGCGGAGCGAGCGAGACCAGCGCGAAGACGGTCAGCACGACATAGGTGACCGGACCCGCGTGCAGCTGCTTGCCCGCGCCGAGCACCCGGCGGCGTCCGGTACCCCGGCCGTCCGGGGTCCCCTTCGCTCCCGTCTTGGGGACAGTCAGTTCAGTGGTGGTCATTGGGATTTCCTCAGCCGTCGGGTGACCAGCAGGTTGATCGCGGCGACGATCAGCAGGATCAGGAACATCGTCCATGCGATCGCCGACGCCTTGCCGAGGTTGCCGATGCCCCAGCCCTGGTCGTACATGTAGAGGCCGAGCGTCTGGTACTGGTGCGCGGAGCCGCCCTTCGAGCCGCTGACCCCGCCGAACAGGAGCGGCTCACCGAACAGCTGCGTCGCGCCGATCGTCGACACGACCACCGTGAACAGGATCGTGGGCCGCAGCATGGGGATCGTCACGTGGCGGAACTGCTGCCAGCGGCCCGCGCCGTCCAGGGCCGCCGACTCGTAGAGGTCGGTGGGGATCGCCTGCATCGCCGCGAGGTAGATCAGCGCGTTGTAGCCGGTCCACCGCCAGATCACGATCGACGAGACGGCGAACTGGCCGCCCCAGTCGGACTCGCGCCAGTTGATCGGGTCGACCCCGACGAAGTGCAGCAGCCAGTTGATCATCCCGCCGTCCCACGAGTACAGCAGCGTGAAGACGAGCGTGGCCGCCGCCACCGAGGTGGCGTACGGGGTGAGCATCACGACCCGCCACACGGTCGAGCCGCGCAGCCGGTAGTTGAGCAGGTGGGCGATACCGATCGCCATGAGCAACTGCGGCACCGTGGAGATCACACCGATGGTGAAGGTGTTCTCCAGGGCGTTCCAGAAGAACTCCGAGGACAACAGGTTCTTGTAGTTGTCCAGCCCGGCCCAGGTCTGGTGATCCAGGCCCGACAGCTGCACGTTGTGCAGCGAGTACCAGGCCGTGTACAGCAGCGGCACGAGCCCGAAGGCCCCGAAGACGATGAAGAAGGGGGCGACGAACGCGTACGGAGACGCCTTCATGTCCCAGCGGTACAGCCGGCTGCGCCAGGAATTCGGGCCCGGCGGCGGCGTACCGCGACCCTGAGCGCCCCGGGCCGCGCCCGGCTGGGAGCCGGGCGCGGCGTCGGCGCTCGTCGCGGGGTGCGAGAGAGCCTCCTTGGAGCTGGTCACTGGCCGAGCACGTCCTTGATCTCCGCCTTGGCCGCGTTCCAGCCCTGCTCGGGAGACTTGCCCTTCTGCTCGACCTGGAGGATGCCCACGTCGGTGATCGCGGTGCCGATCGGCTGGTCCTTGGTGCCGAACGTCTGGACGGGGATGGTCTTCGCCGAGTCGGCGAAGATCTGCGTGATCGGCGCGTCCGAGAAGTACGAGGTCGTCGCGGCCGCCGGCTGCAGGCTGTCGTACGCCGCCGGGGTCGACGGGAAGCTCGCCTGCTTGGCGAAGACCTTCGCCTGCTGCTCGGGCGCGGTCAGCCACTTGGCCAGGGCGATGGCCTCCTTCTGGTGCTTGCCCGCCGTCGGCACGCCGATGAACGAACCACCCCAGTTGGCCGCGGTCGGCGCGGCCGCCACGTCCCACTTGCCCTTGCCGGCGTCACCGGACTTCTCCTGGATGTAGCCCATCATCCAGGCGGGGCAGGCCACCGTCGCGAACGAACCCTTGGCGAAGCCCTGGTCCCATGTCGGGTCGAACTGCTTCAGCTTCGCCGACATGTCGCTGGTCGCCACCGTCATCGCGGCGTCCCAGGACTTCTTCACGCCCGAGGACTTGTCCCAGATGACGCTGCCGTCCTTGTCGTAGTACCGCTCGCTCTCGCCGCCGAGCGCCGCGTTGTAGACCGAGGAGGCGGAGTCCACGAACTTGGTGCCGCTCGGCGCCTTCTTCATGTACTGCTTGCCGAGGTCGACGTACTTGGCCCAGTCGCCCTTCCACTGCGCGGCGAGCTTGGCGCGGTCGGTCTCCAGGCCGGCCTTCTCGAACAGGTCCTTGCGGTAGCAGATCGCCATCGGGCCGATGTCCGTACCGAGCCCGATGGTCTTGCCGTCCTTGGTGGTGGCCTGGGCGAGCTTCCAGTCCAGCCACTGGGACTTGTCGACCTCCTTGCCGAGGTCGACGAACTTGTCGGCCTGGGTCTCGACGGCCTCGGTGACGTTGCCGACCTCGATCGCCTGGATGTCGTCGGTGCCGGAGCCGGCCTGGAGGCGGGTGAGGGTCTTCGGCCAGTACACGTCGGTACGGGTGGTGACGTTCTCCTTGATGGAGATGTCCGGGTGGAGCTTCATGTACTCGTCGTAGAGGCCGGCCTGCTTGTAGCCGAAGACGCCGAAGGTGCCTATGGTCAGGGTGGTCTTGCCGTTGGCGTTTCCACCACCGTTGTTCGAGTCCGACGAGCCGTCGTCCGAGTCACTGGCACAGCCGGCCAGCAGCCCCGTAGTCAGCGCGGCGACGGCGGCGAGGGCCATCAGCCGGCGGGACCGGCGGGTACTCGTGCGCATTGCGTCCTCCTGTTGCCTGACGTGCCGACCCCCCGGCCAACTGCATTGGTGGCGCCCGTTGTTCTCGCTGCGGCTCGGGCGGGGAACGTGCGGGATGTGTATGTGTCAGGTACCGTGGGAGCGCTCCCACAGGTGATGTGTTGAAGAGTCGTCGGTCCGCGCGGGGGTGTCAAGGGACCGGACACGGAGAGATGCGTTCAGTTATCGGCCTGTTAGCTAACCGGAGTTGGCGGAGCGCAAAATGAACAGGTCGGTGCATTTCGGTCCGGCTCGGGGCGAAGGCTGAGATCATCGACGCCGGAGCAGGACTGTTAGATTCCAGGCCAACGTAAGGTCGACGGGGAGGCGGAGCCCATGGCAGGCCACGGAACGCGGAACCGGAGCGGCGGCCGGCCGACCCTCGAAGAGGTCGCCGCGCGTGCCGGGGTCGGCCGCGGCACGGTCTCCCGGGTGATCAACGGTTCGCCCCGGGTCAGCGACGCCACCCGGGCCGCCGTCGAGGCCGCCGTCGCGGAACTCGGCTACGTTCCCAACACCGCGGCCCGCGCCCTCGCCGCCAACCGCACGGACGCGATCGCCCTGGTCGTCCCCGAGCCGGAGACCCGGTTCTTCGCGGAGCCGTACTTCTCGGACATGCTGCGGGGCGTCGGGGCCGCGCTCTCGGACACCGAGATGCAGCTGCTGCTGATCTTCGCGGGCAACGACCGGGAGCGGCGCCGGCTCGCCGAGTACCTGGCCGCGCACCGGGTGGACGGCGTCCTGCTGGTCTCCGTGCACGCCGACGACCCGCTGCCCGACCTGCTGGCCCAGCTGGAGATCCCGGCGGTGATCAGCGGCCCGCGCTCGGCGGCGGAGACGCTGACGTCGGTCGACTCCGACAACTACGGCGGCGCCCGCTCGGCGGTGGAGCATCTGCTGTCCCGGGGGCGCGGCCGCATCGCCCACATCACCGGCCGGCTCGACGTGTACGGCGCCCAGCGGCGTATCGACGGCTATCGGGACGCCCTGCGTGACGCGGGCCACGATCCGGACGAAGGCCTCATCGAGGCGGGTGACTTCACCGAAGGGGGCGGCAGCCGGGCGATGGCGGCGCTCCTCGCCCGTCGCCCCGATCTGGACGCGGTGTTCGCCGCCTCGGACGTGACGGCCGCGGGCGCCCGGCAGGCACTGCGCGAGGCGGGCCGTCGCATCCCGGACGACGTGGCCCTCGTCGGCTACGACGACTCGGCCATCGCCCGGCACATGGAGCCGCCCCTCACCAGCGTCCGCCAGCCCATCCAGGAGATGGGCCGGTCCATGATCGACCTGCTCCTCAACGAGATCGCCGACCGCCGCCCCTCGGTCTCCCGGGGCCTGGAGCGACGCCAGATGGTCCTGGCGACGGAGTTGGTGGCCCGGGCGTCCTCGTGACGGCCCGGCCCGGAGAGCCGCGACCCGACGGCCGGGCTCTGCCCGGAGAACCGCGACCCCCCTTGCCCGGAGATCCGTGACCCGACGGCCATGTCCTGCCCGGAGATCCTCGACCTGACGGCCGAGCTCTGCCCGGAGATCCGCGCCCCCCTTGCCCGGAGATCCGTGACCCGACGGCCCTGTCCTGCCCGGAGATCCGTGACCCGACGGCCTTGTCCTGCCCGGAGATCCTCGACCTGACGGCTTTGTCCTCGTCCGGAGATTCCTTGCGGGGTGGGGTGGGGTGGGGTGGGGTGGGGTGGGGTGGGGTGGGGTGGGGTGGGGCGGGTCTCGGCTATGGCGGCCCAGGTGCGGTGGGCCTGCCAATGCGTCCCGCACCCCGGCGAACGCTTCCCGGGCGCGGGGGAGTTCAGGCGCAGGTGGTGGAGGGTGACACCGGTCGGGTCCCGGTGGCGCCTCCGGACCCCGGCGTGGACCGGTCGGGGTCGCGGCCGGGACCGGTCACCGGCCTGGCGCCGATCTTGGGGGTTCCGTCGTGGACCGGTCGGGTCCCTACGTGGACCGGTCGGGATTTCGGCGTGGACCGGTCGAGGTTCCGGCCGGTCCGTCGGCGGGTCTAAGGCCGGTCCGCGGCGGGCAGGCGCCAGCGGATCTCGCCGTCGTGCACCTCGTCCGTCGGGGCGAGCCCGGCCGCCGACGCGACGGCGGCGGAGGCCCGGTGGTCGGGGTGGATGTGGGCGACGACCGTACGGACGGACCGTTCGTGCAGCCAGGCGACGAGTCCCCGCGCGGCTTCGGAGGCGTATCCGTGGCTCTGCCAGGGTGTGCCGACGACCCAGGCGATCTCCGCGCGGTGCGCTTCGGTGACCGTGGCCTGGACGGTGCCGACCAGACGCTGGTCGTCGCGCCGGCGCAGCACCCAGTTGCACCAGGTGACGGTCGGGTCGGGGGAGCCGGCGACGAGACGCTCGTAGCGGGACCGCAGGGCCTCGGCGGTGTCGGGCGAGCCGCCGATGAAGGCGTGCAGGGCCGGATCGGCCAGGACGCCGGCCATCTCCCGGGCGTGTGCGACGCGCAGGGGAACGAGGTCGAGGCGGGCGGTGCTGACGGGCTCGATGCGCACGATGGTGGAGGTCTCCCGAAAACGCGTCAGCCGGTGACCTTCGTGAGAAGGCCACCGGCTGAACGATCAGGGTGAGTGACGGGACTCGAACCCGCGGCATCCTGGACCACAACCAGGTGCTCTACCAGCTGAGCTACACCCACCATGGACCGGCGGTTGACTTTTCGGTTTCCCCGACCGGCCGAGAAAAAGTGTACAGGGTCCGAAGGGGTGCTCGCGCACGGCTTTTGCGGCGCCCCTCCGAAGGACCCTGCTAGGCCTGCTGAGCAGGCAGGACGTGCTTCGCCGCGATCGTCTTCGCGGTGTCCGAGTCGGGGCCGGGCTGGGGGACGAAGATGGCCTCGCGGTAGTAGCGCAGTTCCGCGATGGACTCACGGATGTCGGCGAGGGCGCGGTGGTTGCCGTTCTTCTCGGGGCTGTTGAAGTACGCCCGCGGGTACCAGCGCCGGGCCAGCTCCTTCACCGAGCTGACGTCCACGATCCGGTAGTGGAGGTAGTCCTCCAGGGTCGGCATGTCGCGGAGCAGGAAGCCGCGGTCGGTACCGACCGAGTTGCCGCACAGCGGAGCCTTGCCGGGTTCCTTGACGTGCTCGCGCACGTACGCCAGGACCTGTGCCTCGGCGTCGGCCAGCGTCGTGCCGCCGGCCAGCTCGTCGAGCAGTCCGGACGTGGTGTGCATCTGGCGCACCACGTCGGGCATCGTCTCCAGTGCTGAGTCCGGCGGACGGATGACGATGTCCACACCTTCGCCGAGCACGTTGAGTTCGGAGTCGGTGACGAGGGCGGCCACCTCGATGAGAGCGTCGTCCGACAGCGAGAGGCCGGTCATCTCGCAGTCGATCCACACCATGCGATCGTTCATGTGTCTAACCTTACGGCGCGCCGCCGCAGGTCGAACCGTTCGTGCGGTGAGCTTGTGGTGGGGAGGATGGGAAGGGCGGGACGAGCCCGGGCTCCGGAACCAGCCGACCCACGCGGCGCGGGGCGGCCGTGACCGGAAATCCCGGCCCTGACCGCCCCGCACCCCGTTCAACCGCTCACTTCACGCCTCGACCGGTCATCACGCCCGGTCACCTCACGTCACGTCGCATCGCGGCACGTTCCTTCCGTCACATCCCGCTCCGCTGTCCGGGCAGGCTGGCCCGGCTCGACAGGTACGGGTCCCGGCCGTTGTCGCCGGGCCCGGACGCCGATGCGGCCAGCGCCGCGGGTGTGCGCCGGGTCTGGGGCGGGACCGGTCCGCTCTCCGGATGCAGCGTGGTCGGCGGACCCGCCTGGACGGGTGCCGTCGGGCCCTCGTTCTCCAGCTGCTTCTCGCTCTGCGGCCGGCGTGCCCGGTACGCGGCCCGGTACGCGGCCGGCGAGGAGCCCAGCTGGCGGCGGAAGTGCCCGCGCAGCGCCACCGGCGAACGGAACCCGCAGCGGCCCGCGACCTCGTCCACCGAGTAGTCCGACGTCTCCAGCAGGCGCTGCGCCTGAAGCACCCGCTGGGTGATCAGCCACTGCAGGGGAGCGCTTCCGGTGAGCGAACGGAACCGGCGGTCGAAGGTGCGCCGGCTCATGTAGGCACGCGCGGCCAGGGTCTCCACGTCGAACTGTTCGTGGAGGTGCTCCAGCGCCCAGGCGACGACCTCGGCGAGCGGGTCGGCGCCGATCTCCTCGGGTAAAGACCGGTCGAGGTAGCGCTCCTGACCGCCACTTCGGCGCGGCGGGACCACCAGACGACGGGCCAGCGCGCCGGCCGCCTCGTTGCCGTGGTCCGTCCGCACGATGTGCAGACAGAGATCGATTCCGGCCGCGGTGCCCGCCGATGTCAGCACATCGCCGTCGTCGACGAACAGTTCGCGTGGATCGACGTGTACCGACGGATAGCGCTTGGCCAGCGTCGGCGCGTACATCCAGTGGGTGGTCGCCGGACGGCCGTCCAGCAGACCCGCGGCCGCCAGGACGAAGGCACCGGTGCACAGCCCGACTATGCGGGCGCCTTCCTCGTGCGCCCGGCGCAGTGCGTCGAGCGCGTCCTCCGGCGGCGGCGAGGTGATCGAACGCCAGGCCGGCACGACGACCGTGCCCGCCCGGGAGATCGCCTCCAGGCCGTGTGGTGCGGTGAGTTCAAGGCCCCCTGTGGTCCGCAGCGGGCCGTCCTCACCTGCGCACACCAGCAGTCGGTAGCGCGGTACGCCGGCGTCCTGGCGGTCGATCCCGAACACCGACAGCGGTATGGAACTCTCGAAGATGGGGCCGCCGCTGAACAGCAGCACCGCAACGATCTCCTTGCGGCGTCGCCCGGAAAGCTTCCGGGCCGTGGCTTCCGGCGCGGCAGCGGAGTCGTGGCTCATACTGCTAAGCCCCCCTCGGTGGTCGCGGCTCCTCGGTTGTGTCGCTCCTGCACGTTTCCCCTCGGTCCTGCACGAGTCCCCCGCCGTAAGACAGTCAAGATCGAATCTACTGTGTCGCACGGTGCCGGCGTGACCAGTTCACCACCCGGCACATTGTCGACATGGCAACTTGGCGTGAAGCATTCGATCACGAAGCGTTGCACTCGTGGGCCGTGCAGGGAAGTGCGCCTTGTCGCAGTGGCCAATCCACGTAGGGTGCGCAGTCCCCCTGAGGCCCTTTCCGTGCAGGTGGAACGGGGGGTAGGGGGTGGTTCCGGTACGGGATGCACAGTCTCAAGAAGTTGGCTGAAAAGAGGCGGGCGCGTGCATAAAAACCGGTCAGCCGACCGGTGTACTCCCTCCCGAGTGCCGCCCGCCTCTGTGCGCCCCCGTTCCACCCCGGTGATGGCGCCCGCGCGAGGGCGCCGACGGTACGCCCTCCTCGGCGCGCAGCCGGGCCGCGCCACGCTCGGACCGGCGCAGCAGGACACGGCAGGCGGACGTGACGGCGGCGAGGCCGAGGGCCGTACCGGTGGCACCCGCGAGCGAGGAGCCGAACCAGAGGAGTACCACCGGGACCAGCACACAGCTGAACGCCGCCCACCGGACCACGTCGGTCACGGTGTCCGGCGTCGGCGGGGTGGCGCGTTGTGCCTCGGGGCCGGAGCTGGGTGAGGGCATGGCGTGCTCCCTGTGACGGTCGTTCACGGGGGTTCAACGCCGGTTCGGGCACGGGGTCACCGAGGGCGGCCGAGTGAATCCTGTGCAAACCTCCTGTACGGGGCAGCAACCATTGCGTTACGGGCGCCCCCTCGTGCATGCTCCGGGGAATCCCGCGGAGCCTGCACGGGATCTGGGCGAAGGAGGCGTGCCGCCGTACCCTTGGGGGTATGGGGTTGGGAAGATGATTCCCGGACACGCCTCCCGTCGCACACTGTCGTCCCCATCCACGAGGATCAAAACGCCGAGACACTCATGGCCGGTCACGAATTCTTCGAACCAGCGGACCGCAAGCGGCCCGTCGCCGATCCCACGGCGGCCGAGCCCCTGGCGGCGGAAGAGCCACGCCACTCGTGCGACCCCGCCTTCAAGCACGGCGTGGTCGTCGGCTTCGACGGCTCCACGTCCAGCGAGCGTGCCCTCGCGTACGCCATCGGCATGGCCCACCGCTCCGGGTCGGGCCTGATCATCGTCCATGTCGCCAACCGGCTGCCCACCACGGTGTGGGCGGGCTGCGAGCCACCGGTCTTCGTGGACGTGCCGGACCACCGGACCGAGGTGCTCGGACTCGAACTCGCCTGCGCCGAGTACCTCGCGGAGGTGCCCTGGATCCTGGTCGAGCGCGGTGGCGACATCTGCCACGAACTCGAAGAGGTGGGGCGGGAGTACGAGGCCGACGCGATCGTCGTCGGGTCCACGCACGGCATCGTCGGACGGATCTTCGGGTCCGTCGCCGGGCGGCTCGCCAAGCGGGCCAAGCGGCCCGTCATCGTCATCCCGTAACGCGCCCCCAGGCTCGGCGAGATGACGGCCGGACGGCATCAACTCCCTTTGTGCGCAGCATAAATCTACTCGCGCGTAGAAAGTGTTTGTGTCCTTGTGAAGGGCATATATCGCTCACCGCGCACCTGCACATGCATGAAGGGAGCCCGCCGTGGACAACGACGTCTCTGCGGGAAGCAACACCACCATCGTCGGCCGACTCGCCCTGGGAATCACCCTGTTGGCGGTCGGACTCGGCTACACGGACCTGATCGACGGCGTGACGGCGGCCGACTCCGTCTCCCTCGCCCACTACGTCGGCGGCGTCGCGCTGTTCGTCGCCGGGCTGCTCGCCCTGCGCGACCGCGACACGGCCGCCGGCACGGCCTACGTGGTCATCGGCGCACTCTGGTTCACCTGGGCCGTCTCGGCCGGCGCCCAGGTCACCGACAACGCCGCGGGACTCTTCCTGCTGCTGTTCGCCCTGGTGGCGCTCAGCCTCACCCTGGCGGGCGGCGACCGGCTCGGCCAGGGCACCTACGGCCTGTTCACCGTCTCGCTCCTGCTGCTGGCCGTATCCCGCTTCGCGGACAGCGGCGCCCTGGCCAAGGCCGGCGGCTGGTTCGCCGTGGCCGCCGGAGCGGTGGCCTGGTACGCGGCGACCGCGGCGCTGGCCCACTGGCCCACCGCACTTCCGCGACGTGCTGCCCCCGGCCGGGGGGTGACGGCCACCGGCTGACCGGCAGCCGCCGCCGGGGCGACGGGCGGCCCCGGCGACAGAGCGGACCCTCACGTGCGGGTGGCACACGTGAGGGTCCGTTCGTTCTGTCGTGACGATTCCGCGGGCCGCGAGGGCGCGGGTTCTACTCCACCGTCACCGACTTGGCGAGGTTGCGGGGCTTGTCGATGTCCCGGCCCAGGGCCTTCGCCGTGTGGTAGGCGAGGAGCTGGAGCGGAATGCCCATCAGGATCGGGTCCAGCTCGTCCTCGTTCTTCGGCACGACGATCGTCTCGTCGGCCTTCTCCTGCTCGCGGTGCGCGACCGCGAGGATCCGGCCACTGCGGGCCTTGATCTCCTCCAGGGCCGCGCGGTTCTTCTCCAGCAGGTCGTCGTCCGGGACGATCGCGACCGTCGGGAGGGCGGGCTCGATCAGCGCCAGCGGACCGTGCTTGAGCTCCGAGGCCGGGTAGGCCTCCGCGTGGATGTAGGAGACCTCCTTGAGCTTCAGCGAGGCCTCACGGGCCACCGGGTAGCCCCGGACCCGGCCGATGAAGAGCATCGAGCGGGCCTCGGCGTACTGCTCGGCCAGCTTCTTGATCTCGTCCTCCCGCTCCAGGATCTCGGAGATCTGGGCCGGCAGCCTGCGCAGCCCCTCGATGATCCGCTTGCCGTCGCGCACCGACAGGTCGCGGGTGCGGCCCAGGTGCAGCGCGAGCAGTGCGAAGGCCACCGTGGTGTTGGTGAAGCACTTGGTGGAGACGACGCAGACCTCGGGACCGGCGTGGACGTAGACGCCGCCGTTCGCCTCGCGGGCGATCGCCGAACCCACGACGTTGACGACACCCAGCACCCGCGCGCCCTTGCGCTTGAGCTCCTGCACGGCCGCCAGCACGTCGTACGTCTCACCGGACTGCGAGACGGCGATGTACAGCGTGTCGGGGTCGACGACGGCGTTGCGGTAGCGGAATTCCGAGGCGGGCTCGGCGTCCGCGGGGATGCGGGCCAGCTCCTCGATCATCTGGGCGCCGATCATGCCCGCGTGGTACGAGGTGCCGCAGCCGAGGATCTTCACCCGGCGCACGGCACGCGCCTCGCGGGCGTCCAGGTTCAGGCCACCGAGGTGGACCGTCGAGAACCGGTCGTCGATGCGGCCGCGCAGCACGCGGTCCACGGCGTCGGGCTGCTCGAAGATCTCCTTGTGCATGTACGTGTCGTGGCCGCCCATGTCGTACGACTCGGCCTCCCACTCCACGGTGGTCGGCTCGGCGGTCGTGCGGGTGCCCTCGGTGGTGTACGTACGGAAGTCGTCCGCCTTGAGGGTGGCCATCTCGCCGTCGTCCAGCGTGACTATCTGCCGGGTGTGGGCGACCAGCGCGGCCACGTCGGAGGCGACGAACATCTCCTTCTCGCCGATGCCGAGGACGACCGGGGAGCCGTTGCGGGCCACCACGATGCGGTCGTTGAAGTCGGCGTGCATCACGGCGATGCCGTACGTGCCCTCGACGACCCGCAGCGCCTCGCGGACCTTGTCCTCCAGCTTTTCCTGCTGGGAGCGCGCGATGAGGTGGACGAGCACCTCGGTGTCGGTCTCGGAGAGGAACTCGACGCCGTCGGCCTCGAGCTTCCTGCGCAGGTCGGAGGCGTTGTCGATGATGCCGTTGTGGACGACGGCGACCTTGTTGTCGCCCGACATGTGCGGGTGCGCGTTGACGTCGGACGGGGCGCCGTGGGTGGCCCAGCGGGTGTGGGCGATGCCCGTGGTGCCCTTGAAGCGCGCCGGGACCTTGGCCTCCAGGTCACGGACCCGGCCCTTGGCCTTGACCATCTTGAGGCCGGCCGTCTTCGGCGAGGTGACGACTATGCCCGCGGAGTCGTAGCCGCGGTACTCCAGGCGCTGGAGGCCTTCCAGGAGGAGGGGGGCGACATCACGCTTACCGATGTATCCGACAATTCCGCACATATATAGGGATTCCTCAGCCGTAGACCATGCGGCGCAGCTGCCTGAGCGAGAGCTCCGGCGGCGCCACCGCCCGGTATTTCAGGTCCGCCTCGATCCGTTCGAAGATCGTCGCGTTCACCAGGCCCTGGGCCTGGAGCTCGCGGTGGCGGCGACGGACGAACTCCTCGGTCGTCTCGTCGAAGTAGGCGAGCACGTCCTGGACCACCCGCAGCGCCTCGCCCCGGTTGAGAGGCGTGGACCGCGTCAGATGATCAACGAGTTCGTCGTGCACCCGGTAGATCCTGGAGTACCGGCGACGGTTTCGCAAGAAACCTGCCCGATTCCGGGCAGAGCCCTGTTGAAACTCTTATGAGGCGCTGTTCGCGAGTTGTCCATCCGGCGTCTTGCGCTCCGTTGCCTTGGGAGACGAGTTTCACTCGCCATGGACATTCCTCGCATGGGAGTACCTGACCGGCTTGCCGAGCGCATGAGCATGGCCGAGCAGCACGAGTACCTGCGCGCCAGATTCTCGCGGCGCACGATGATCAGAGGCGGCGCGGTCACGCTGGGCGCCGTCGCGGGCGGCGCGTTCGTGCCTGGCGCCACCGCCCAGGCCGCCGTGCCGACCCAGGCCTCCGCCCCCGCGACCGAGACGGTCGACGGCGCCCTCGTCGCCCCCTTCGGCCGCCACCTCGCCTACGGCAACGACCCGCGCACCGAGATCAGCGTCTCCTGGCAGGTCCCGACCGCCGTCCGGAAGCCGTTCATCCGCATCGGCGCCCACCCCTGGGACCTCTCCCGCAAGATCGAGGCCGAGGTCCGCACCCTGTACACCCCGGCCGGCGTCGGCGCGAGCGGCGACCACACCCAGTACTACCTGCACGCCGAGCTCACCCACCTGCGTCCGGGCCGCACCTACTACTACGGTGTGGGCCACGCCGGCTTCGACCCCGCCGCGCCGCACCTGCTCGGCACCCTGGGAACCTTCACCACCGCGCCCGCGCACGCCGAGCCGTTCACCTTCACGGCCTTCGGCGACGAGGGCGTCGGCTACCACGGCCTCGCCAACGACAGCCTGCTGCTGGGCCAGAACCCGGCCTTCCACCTGCACGCCGGTGACATCGCCTACGCGGACCCGGCCGGAGCGGGCAAGACCGCCGACACCGGCTTCGACTCGCGCATCTGGGACCAGTTCCTCGCCCAGACCGAGTCCGTCGCCAAGTCCGTCCCGTGGATGCCGGCGTACGGCAACCACGACATGGAGGCCTGGTACTCGCCCAACGGCTACGGCGGCGAGGACGCCCGCTGGAACCTCCCGGACAACGGGCCCGACAAGACGAACCTGCCCGGCGTGTACTCCTTCGTCTACGGCAACACGGCGATCATCTCGCTGGACGCCAACGACGTGTCCTTCGAGATCCCGGCCAACCTCGGCGTCTCCGGCGGCACCCAGACCAAGTGGCTGGAGGCCCAGCTCAAGAAGTACCGGGCCAGCAGGGACGTCGACTTCGTCGTGGTCTTCTTCCACCACTGCGCCTACTGCACCTCCACCGCCCACTCCTCCGAGGGCGGCGTGCGCACCGAGTGGGTGCCGCTGTTCGAGAAGTACACCGTCGACCTGGTGATCAACGGCCACAACCACCAGTACGAGCGCACGGACGTCATCAAGGGCAACGCGGTCGCCAAGAAGCTGCCGATCGGCGGCACCGCCTACCCCGAGACGGAGGGCGTGGTCTACGTGACGGCGGGAGCGGCCGGCCGCAGCCTGTACGCCTTCAGCGCCCCGGACTCGTACGAGGGGCACGTCAACGACGTCGACTCGGTGGCCGCGTTCATCAACACCAAGGACGGCAAGGTCAACGAGACCGTCGCCTGGTCCCGGGTGCGCTACCTCAACTACTCGTTTCTGCGCGTGGACGTCACCCCCGCCTCTCGGGGCCGGCTGGCCACGCTGACGGTGCGCGGCATCGCCGAGACCGGCGCCGAGGTCGACCACTTCACGGTGGCCCGCAGGGCGAAGTAGGACCGGCCGGGCGGGCGGTCCTCACATGCCCTTGAGGATCGCCTGCTTGGCCAGCGTGAACTCCTCGTCCGTCAGGACCCCCGTGCGGTGCAGCTCGCCGAGCTCGCGCAGGCGCCGCAGCAGTGCGTCGTGCCCGTCCTCGGCGGAGGCGGGCACCGGCGGCCGGGTCGTCTCGGGCGCGGACTGCCGTACGTCCGCGGTGGGGGCCGCGGCCGGATGCGGCAGCCGCGCCTGCACGGCCGCCGCGACCAGCGCCATCAGCGGGTCCTTCTTGAAGCCCCACAGCTCCACGGCGTTCGGGTCGTACTTCGGCGGGGCCTTGGTGGGCGCGTTGCGCACGGTGAAGCGCAGATACCCGTTCTCCAGGCCGGCCGCCGGATGCCACTCCACGGCCACGAGGTCGGCGACGGCCAGCGTGCGGGCGCCGGCCGCGGCCTTGGCGTCCTCCGTCTTCCAGTTCCACTCCAGGCGCACCTGGTCGCCGTCGAAGCTCGCGGTGCCGTCCCCGGCGGACACCGACACCGGCACGGACGGGCCGGGCAGCAGGAACTGGGCCACGGGGTCGGACGGCACCTCGTCCAGCAGCAGCGCGTTGCGGACCTCGTCCGTGAAGTACTCGGCGACGCCGTAGCGGTCGGACTCCACGAGCAGCTGGTAGGGGTCGTGCGGCTCGGTGAGCCGGCCACCGGTGGCGTGCAGCAGAGGGTCGGCGCCGTCCCGCAGCCGCAGTCGCAACCGCCCCGACCTGCGGCCCTGTTCGAACGAGACGCCCGCCAACGCGCCCAGCGGGATCACGAGTTCACCCAGGGTTCTGCGCAACAGGCCGACGTTCTTGTCCCGTCCCGGGGTCAGCCGCAGGGCGTCGCCGTCGAAGGCCCAGGTGCCGTCCTTCTGGATGATTTCCGCCATGAAGGGAATTCTTCCACCGGATGCCGACGGGCACCCCGGGGGACCGTACTCCGGGGTGCCCGTCCGTCCGTGCGGGGCCGCTACCGGCCCGCGAGGGGGTTGTCCAGGGTCCCGACCAGCTGAAGCGCGCCGGACGGGTCCGTCAGGTCCACCATCTGCTTGTTGTTGCGCAGCTGGAGCCGGTTGAGGCAGGAGAGGGCGAACTCGGGGGCGAACATGTCGTACTGACGGAATTTGTCGGCCAGCGCGGGGTTCGCCTCCTGGTAGTCACGGGTCACCTCGGCGACCGTGCCCCAGAAGCCGTCCTCCGTCAGGATCCCCTCCGTGGCGAGGTCGGCGGCCAGGAAGCGGAAGAAGCAGTCGAAGACGTCCGTGAAGATGGACAGCAGCTTCTTGTCCTCGGGGACCTCGACCCGGATCCGCCGGACCTCGGGCGGCAGCACCGCGTGCGGGTCCATGACCGCGATCTCCTCGGCGATGTCCTTGTAGATCGCCCGCTGCACGACCCCGTCCTTCAGCACCAGGATCGTGTTCTCGCCGTGCGGCATGAAGACCAGGTCGTAGGCGTAGAAGCTGTGCAGCAGCGGGGTGTAGTACGCCTGGAGGTAGACGCGCAGCCACTGCGTCGGGGTCAGGCCGGACTGCTCGACGAGCGCCCCGGCGACCGACCTGCCCTCGTGGTCGACGTGGACCAGCGAGGCCATGGTGGCCAGCGACTCGCCCTCCTGGAGCGAGGGCACCGGGCTCTCCCGCCACAGCGCGGCGAGCATCTTGCGGTACGCCGAGTAGCGGTCGGTGGCCGCCTCGTACTCCAGGTGCCGGTAGCCCACGGCCGCCCGCTCGCGGATGATCGACAGACCGGCCGACTTCAGCACCGGGTCGTTGTCGATGAGCTGCGCGAGCCAGTCGTTGATCGCCGGGGTGGCCTCCATGTACGCGGCCGAGAGCCCGCGCATGAAGCCCATGTTGAGGACCGACAGGGCCGTCTTCACGTAGTGCTTCTCGGGGTGCGAGGAGTTGAAGAAGGTCCGGATGGACTGCTGGGCCAGGTACTCGTCGTCGCCCTCGCCCAGGCAGACCAGGTGCCGGCGGGCCACCTCGGCGGCGAAGGTGACGGTGAGCTTGTTCCACCACTGCCAGGGGTGGACCGGGATGAGGAGGTAGTCGGCCGGGTCGAGTCCCTGGCCGGTGAGCTGCCCGTGGAAGCGCTCGACGGTCGCCTCGCCCAGCTCCTGGCGGACGAACGACTCGTACTCGATCCCGACGCCCGCCGTGAACGCGGCCCGTGAGCGGTGCGCGGCCAGCCAGACCAGCCGGACCGGGCTCGCCGTCTCGGGGGCGTACGACAGGTACTCGTGGACCCCGAAACCCAGCCGCCCGTTGTTGGCGACGAAGCAGGGGTGGCCCTCGGTCATGCCGGTCTCGATCGCCTGGAAGCCGCCGCGCGCGAGCTCGGCGGCCGGGATCTGCGGCTTGGTGAGCTTGTAGCAGGTGCCGGAGAGGGTGGAGGAGATCTCCTCCAGGTACACCGGGAGGATCTCGTCGCTCAGCCCCAGGGACGCCTTCAGCTCGATGAAGAAGTCCAGCGCGGCCAGCGGCAGGTCGGCGCCGTCGCGCCGGCGGGTGATCGAGCCGGCGTCCACCTGCCAGTGGTCGAGAGCGTGCCGGGTGGCGGCGAAGCGGTAGCTGGTCAGTCCGTCGTCGCTGCGGACGACGTAGCGGTCGCCGTCCGGTTCGGGGCTGATCAGCCGTTCGTGCGTGAACTCGGCGAGGGCCTTGCGGATCAGCAGGCGGTTGGCCTGCTCCCAGCGCTCGGGGGAGAGGTGGGCCACGGCGTCGGCGAGGGTCATGCGGTCACCGCCTTCTCGAACTGCGCGCGGGTGCAGAAGCTCAGCAACGCCTTCTTCTCCGGCTTCTGGATCTCGTGGTCGGGCACGAACCCGACGGCTTCGTTGAGGGCGTGCACGGCCTTGTTGTCGACGTCGGGCTCGACGACGACCCGGGCGGTCGCCGGGTCCTCGAAGAGGTGCGCCATCACAGTCGTGATCACCGCGCGGGTGAAGCCGTGCACGGGCCTGTCCGACGGGGCGACGAGGAAGTGCATGCCGACGTCGCCGGGCTCCGGCTCGTACAGGCCGACCAGCTCGCGGTGGGCCGGGTCGTACTTCTCCATCAGGAAGGCCGGTACGCCGTCGTGCAGACCGAGGAAGGCGTGGTGGTGCTCGTCGGCCGCGATCTCCATGTAGGCGCGCTCGACGTCCTCCAGCCGGGCGTCCTGCATCATCCAGAAGGCCGCCTTGGGATGGGTGACCCAGGTGTGCAGCAGCTCGGCGTCCTTCAGGGGGTCGAGGGGGCGGACGGTGAAGGTGCCGACGCGGGAGGTGCTGAGGGTGTTCATACCGAGAACTCCTGGAACGCGATCTTCTTCTCGACCGGGTAGTACTCGGCGCCGAGCAGCTCACGGATGATGTACGCGTTGCGGTACGCGCCCATGCCCAGGTCGGGTGAGGTGATGCTGTGCGTGTGGACGCCGGCGTTCTGGAGGAAGACGTCCCGGCCCGTCACGTCGATGGCGTAGTTGCGGCCGACGTCGAAGCCGCCGTGCTCGTCGTAGCGCAGCCGGTCGCGGACCGGGGCGAGGAACTCCGGCTCGGCGTACTTGTAGCCGGTGGCCAGGATCAGGCCGTCGGAGTACAGCTCGTAGTCCTTCTCCTGCTCCTCCTGGCGCAGGGAGAGGATGTACGTGCCGTTGTCGTACCGCGCGCCGTGCAGGGCCGAGTTGGTGAGCAGACGGGTGGGGACCGGGCCGCCGAGGTTCTTCTGGTAGAGCAGGTCGAAGATCTCGTTGATCAGGTCACCGTCGATGCCCTTGAACAGGCCCTTCTGTTCGGCGGTGAGGCGGTAGCGGGTGTGTTCCGGCAGCTCGCGGAAGTAGTCGATGTACTCCGGCGAGGTCATCTCCAGCGTGAGCTTGGTGTACTCCAGCGGGAAGAAGCGCGGCGAGCGGGTGACCCAGTTCAGCCGGTAGCCGTGGACGTCTATCTCGCTGAGCAGGTCGTAGTAGATCTCGGCGGCGGACTGGCCGCTGCCGACCAGCGTGATCGACTCCTTGCGCTGCAACTCCGCCTTGTGCCGCATGTAGCGGGAGTTGTGGATGAAGTCGCCGTCCAGGTCCCGGCAGGCCTCGGGCACGTAGGGCGAGGTGCCGGTGCCGAGGACCAGGCGGCGGGCGCGGTAGGTGTCGCCGGCCGTGGTCCGCACGAGGTAGTGCTCGTCCTCGTACGTCACCTCGGTGACCGTCGTGCCGAAGCGGACGCTGGTCAGTTTGTTCGCGGCCCAGCGGCAGTAGTCGTCGTACTCGACCCGCAGGGGATAGAAGTTCTCGCGGATGTAGAACGAGTAGAGCCGGCCCCGCTCCTTGAGGTAGTTCAGGAAGGAGTAGGGGGAGGTCGGGTCGGCGAGGGTGACCAGGTCCGACATGAACGGGGTCTGGAGGTGGGCGCCGTCGAGGAACATGCCCGCGTGCCACTCGAAGTCCGGCTTCGACTCCAGGAAGACGCCGTCGAGTTCGGAGATCGGCTCGGTGAGGCAGGCGAGGCCCAGGTTGAAGGGGCCGAGCCCGATCCCCACGAAGTCGTGCGTCGTCACTCGGGACTCAGGAAGCGCGGTCAAGGGACTCTCCCAGGTACTGCTCGGCGTGGCCGGCGATCAGGTCGAGGACGGCGGCGATGTCGGCCGCCGTGGTCTCGGGGTTGAGCAGGGTGAACTTCAGGTAGTGGCGACCGGCCACCTTGGTGCCCGCGATCACCGCGTCGCCGGAGGCGAACAGGGCCTTGCGGGCGTAGAGGTTGGCGCGGTCGATCTCGGCCGGGTCGGTGACGGCGGCCGGTATGTAGCGGAAGACCAGGGTGGACAGGGACGGCCGGACGACCACGTCGAAGCGCGGGTCGGCGGCCAGCAGCTCCCAGCCCTCGGCCGCGAGGTCGCAGACCTCGTCGAAGAGGCCGCCGATGCCGTCGGCGCCCATCACCCGCAGCGTCATCCACAGCTTGAGCGCGTCGAAGCGGCGGGTGGTCTGGAGGGACTTGTCGACCTGGTTGGGGATACGTTCCTGCACCATGCGGCGCGGGTTGAGGTACTCCGCGTGGTAGGTGGCGTGCCGCAGGGTGGCGGCGTCGCGGACCAGGACGGCGGAGGAACTCACCGGCTGGAAGAAGGACTTGTGGTAGTCGACCGTGACGGAGTCGGCGCGCTCGATGCCGTCGATGCGGCCCCGGTACTTCACCGAGGCGAGCAGGCCGCAGCCGTAGGCGGCGTCGACGTGCATCCACACGCCGTACCGTTCGCACAGCTCGGCGATCTCGGGCAGCGGGTCGATGGAGCCGAAGTCGGTGGTGCCGCCGGTGGCGACGACGGCCATGGGGACGAGGCCGTCCTGCGCGCAGCGCTCCAGTTCCCGGGCGAGCGCGACGGTCTGCATGCGCTTGTCGTGGTCGACGGGGACCGAGACCACGGCGTCCTGGCCCAGGCCGAGCAGTTTCGCGGACTTCTTGACGCTGAAGTGGCTGGCCTCGGAGGCGAAGATGCGCAGTCTGCCGAGCCCGTCGGTCTTGGCCTCCTCGCGCGCCAGCAGCAGCGCCTGGAGGTTGGACTGGCTGCCGCCGGAGGTGAACACGCCGTCGGCGGCCGGGCCGAGGCCGATGCGGGCGGTCGTCCAGTCGATGAGCTTGCGCTCGATGAGGGTGCCGCCGGCCGACTGGTCCCAGGTGTCCAGGGAGGAGTTGACGGCGGAGAGCACCGCCTCGCCGAGCACCGCCGGGATCACCACGGGGCAGTTGAGGTGGGCGAGGTAGCGCGGGTGGTGGAAGTAGATCGCGTCGCGGAGGTAGACCTCTTCGAGCTCGTCCAGGGCGGCCGAGGTGTCGTGCAGCGGCCGGTCCAGGTCGATCCGCTCGATGCGGGGGGTGAGGGCGTCGACCGTGATGCCGGTGAACGGCCGGTCTGTGGTGGCGAGTTTGGCCGCCACCCGCTCGACTCCTTCGGTCACGGAGCGACGGTAGTCCTCCGCGGTGAGGTCATTGAGCAGGTGCGAGCGCATGCGGGGGTCCTCCGGATGGGGAGAGTTCCGTGTGGGACGGGGGCGAGGAGCGGCGAAGTTCCTTCATCAACTTAGGTAAGCCTAACCTAATTGACGACTGGGAGGCACCGCCCCTCCCGTGACCGTGATCACTTACCGCCCGGTCACCCCTCTTCGCGCAGCTGTTCCTCGGTGAGGCCCTGGCGCCAGTAGCCCACGAAGGTGACCCGGCGCCGGTCGATGCGGCGCTCGCCGACGAAGTGGCGCCGCAGCTGCTTCACGCAGCCCGACTCGCCCGCGATCCAGACGTACGGATGCTCTGCGGGTGGGAGTCGGGCCGCACGCAGGGCGCCGAGGGTCATGGGGGACCCCTCGGCGCGGCTCTCGTCCTGGACGAGCCAGGTGATCTCGGCGTCGGCCTGTGTCGTCAGGTCCTGGACGGTGCCCGCGTGGTGCACCTCCAGCCAGACCCGGGCACGCGTGCCGGCCGGCAGGGACTCCAGGATCGCCGCGACGGCCGGCAGTGCGGTCTCGTCGCCCCAGATCAGCACCAGGTCGGTGTCCTCGGGCGGGCGGAAGCGGATCGCGCGGTTGTCCGCGACCGCCGGGCCGAGCAGCCGGACGCGGTCGCCCGCGGCCGCCCGGGACGCCCAGCGGGAGGCAGGTCCCGCGGGGGCGGTCGCGCCCGGCTCCACGCCGTGCAGCACGAAGTCGATGTCGATCTCCGTGGTCTTCCCGAGTGTGTCCCGCCGCAGCGAGCGCAGGGTGTACGAGCGCATCACCGCCCGTACGTCGTCGGGGAGTTCGCGCCAGCCCCGCCACCAGTCGTCGCCCAGTTCCACCGGGACGACGGGCTCGCTCTGGCCGGGGTGCGGCAGGAACAGCGACAGGCTCTGGTCACGTCCGTGCGAGTGGAAGAACGCGAGGTCGGGCCCGCCGAAGGTGATCCGGACCAGAGACGGGCCGAGCCGCCTCGTCCGTACGACCCGGAGGGAGAAGAAACGGAACGGGGCGGCCACGGCCGTCGTCATCAGTGCTCCTGGAGCTCAGGAAGGGGGGCTGTCAGCTGACCTTCTTCGCCTTCTCGAGGGCCTCGGCGAGGTTGTCGAGCAGCGGCACGCACTTGTCGTAGGACAGGATCGGCTCGGGCGAACGCGCGATGACCTGGCCCGCCTTGACCGCGGGCAGCTTCTTCCAGGTGGCCTCGGCGATGTCGGCCGGCTGGATGGTCGAGGAGCGGTCGTCCATCATGATGATGTCGGCCGCGTACTTGTCGACGTTCTCCCAGCTGAGGCTCTCGTACCAGCCGCCGCCCAGCTTCTTGGCGCTCTCCGGGGGCTCGACGAAGTTCACGCCGAGGGACTTGAAGTACTCCAGGTCGATGGAGAGGTTGGTGCCGGAGACGTAGAACAGCTCCGTGCTCGCGGAACCCGCCATCACCTTGATCTCGGGCTTGGCCTTGGCGGCCGCGCGCAGCCGGGCGGCCGCCGTCTCGAAGCGCTTCTTGGCGTCGGCGACCTCGGCGGCCTTCATGTCCGCGCCGAGCGACTCGGCCAGCTCCCACATGCGCTGGAGCGGCTCGATGAGCTGGCGGTCGTAGACCGAGACGCCGACGCTCGGGGCGAGCTTGGCGATCTTGTCCTTGGAGGTCTCCGGGACGTACCAGAGGGTGCCGGCGGTGTCGAACATCGTGGAGATCAGCACGTCCGGCGCCAGGGCCGCGTACTTCTCCACGTTGAACTGGTCCCAGACGTTGCCCAGGATCGTGAGCTTGCTGATGTCCATGTCACCGGCCTGGACGTCGGCCTTGCCGTCCGCGGTCCTGGTCGGGCCGAAGACGCCCTTGACCGAGATGCCGTAGTCGTGGAGGGCGGCGCCGACACCGGTGAACGCGACGATGTTCGCGGGGATCTTGTCGAGCTTCACCGTGGTGCCGCGGTCGTCCTTGAACGTCCAGGGGCCGGACTTGGCGGCAGCGGCCGTCTCCTTGTCCGAGCCACCGCTTTTGGCGTCGTCGTCCCCGCAGGCTGCGAGCGCGGCACCGAGGCCGAGGGCGCCGCCCGCGGCGAGGATGCCGCGGCGAGTGAGGTGGGTGGCTCTGGCGTTGGGCATGGCTACGCTGCTTTCGAACGGGGCGGATCACCGCCGGACAATTCGAAGGTAGGTTAGCCTAACCTCAGCTTGTGTCCAGGGTCGGGGGCGCGTCGCCCGGCCCGACCGGCGGCCGAGGCGGGGGTGCCCCGTCCGCCCCGACCGGCGGGCGGGCGACGGCTGCCGCCCGCCCGCCGGACGGCTCAGCCCACCAGCCCCAACTCCCGGGCGATCAGCATCCGCTGGACCTCGCTCGTGCCCTCGCCGATCTCCAGGATCTTGGAGTCGCGCCACATACGGGCCACCGGGTACTCGTTCATGAAGCCGTAGCCGCCGTGGATCTGGGTGGCGTCACGGGCGTTGTCCACGGCGATCGTGGAGGAGTACAGCTTGGCGAGGGCCGCCTCCTTCTTGAAGGGGTCCCCGGTCACCAGCCGGGAGGCGGCGTCGCGCCAGGCGAGACGGGCCGTGTGGGCCTTCATCTCCATGTCGGCGATCTTGAACTGGATGGCCTGGTTGGCGCCGATCGGCCGGCCGAAGGCGTGCCGTTCCTTCGCGTACTTCACCGACTCGTCCACACAGCCCTGCGCCAGCCCGGTCGCCAGGGCCGCGATGGCGACCCGGCCCTCGTCGAGGATGCGCAGGAACTGCGCGTACCCGCGGCCCTGTTCGCCCAGCAGGTTCGCGGCCGGGACCCGCACGTCCGAGAAGGACAGCTCGCGGGTGTCCGAGGCGTTCCAGCCGACCTTCGAGTAGGGGGCCGCTACCGTGAAGCCGGGGGTGCCGGACGGGACGATGATCGCGGAGATCAGGGGCTTCCCGTCCGGCTTGCGGCCGGTGACCGCGGTGACCGTCACCAGACCCGTGATGTCCGTACCCGAGTTGGTGATGAAGCACTTGCTGCCGTTGATCACCCACTCGTCCGTGTCCGGGTCCAGCCGCGCCGTCGTCCGGGTCGAGCCCGCGTCCGAGCCGCCGTCCGGCTCGGTGAGACCGAACGCGCCGAGGATCTCGCCGGAGCACAGCCGGGGCAGCCACTCCCGCTTCTGGTCCTCCGTGCCGAAGAGGTGGATCGGCATCGCGCCCAGGGAGACCCCGGCCTCCAGGGTGATGGCCACGGACGAGTCGACCCGGGCCAGTTCCTCCAGCACGATGCCCAGGGCGAGGTAGTCGCCGCCCATGCCGCCGTACTCCTCCGGGAAGGGCAGCCCGAACAGGCCCATGCGGCCCATCTCACGGACGATCTCGTACGGGAACTCGTGCCGTTCGTAGAAGTCGCCGATCTTGGGAGCCACGACGTCGTGGGCGAACTCCTCGACTGTGCGGCGGAGTTCGTCGAGTTCGGGGGAGAGCTTGTGGTCCATCGTGTTCACTGCTCCTGGTGGGAGAGGGCTCGTACGGTGCGGGACGGGCTGGGTCGGCCCAGTCGGTCGGCCATCCACACGCTGGTGGCGACGAGACGGCCGAGGTCGACGCCGGTGTCGATGCCGAGGCCCCGCAGCATCCACACGAGGTCTTCGGTGGCGAGGTTGCCGGTCGCGGACTTGGCGTAGGGGCAGCCGCCGAGGCCGCCGGCGGAGGCGTCGACGGTGGTGACGCCCTGCTGGAGCGCGGCCAGGGTGTTGGCGAGGGCCTGGCCGTAGGTGTCGTGGAAGTGCACGCCCAGCACGTCGGCGGGGACACCCTGGGCGTCGAGCGCGGCGAGCAGTTCGCGCACCTGGCCGGGGGTCGCGACCCCGATGGTGTCGCCGAGGCTCAGCTCGTCGCAGCCCATGTCCAGGAGCGCCGTGCAGACCCGGACGACCTGGTGGGCGGGCACCGCCCCCTCCCACGGGTCGCCGAAGCACATGGAGAGATAGCCGCGGACGTGCCCGCCCTCGGCCTTCGCCCGCGCCACCACCGGCGCGAACATCGACAGCGCCTCGTCCACCGTCCGGTTGAGGTTGGCCTTGGCGAAGGACTCGGTGGCGCTGGCGAACACGGCGACCCGGCGCGCGCCGAGCGCCAGCGCCCGTTCCAGGCCGCGTTCGTTGGGCACGAGCACCGGAAGGTCCACCGGCAGCCCGGCGACGAGCGGGAACAGCTGCTCGGCGTCGGCGAGCTGGGGTACCCACTTCGGGTGCACGAAGCTGGTCGCCTCGATCGTGCCCAGGCCGGCGTCGGCCAGCCGGCGCACGAACTCCGCCTTCACCTCGGTCGGCACGGTCGTCTTCTCGTTCTGCAGCCCGTCGCGGGCGCCGACCTCGTGGATCCGCACCCGCGTGGGCAGGCCCGGGGCCGGTACGACCATGGGCAGTGCCTGGACGGTCATTCCGCCTCCTCGTGCGGTGCGACGACGGCGAGCACCTGGTCCATCGCGACCGTCGTGCCCGGCCGGACGTCCAGCTCGGCGACCGTGCCGGCGTGCGGGGCGGAGATGACGTGCTCCATCTTCATCGCCTCGACGACCAGCAGACTCTGACCGGCGCTCACCTCGTCCCCGACGGCCACCTTCACCACGGTGACCGTGCCCGGCATGGGCGCGGTGAGCGAGTCGGCGCCGGAGTGGGCGGCCCGGTCGAGGGACGCGGCGACCGGGTCGTGGTCGCGCACGTGCCAGGCGTCGCCGTCCCGGCCCAGCCAGTCGGCGGCGCGATGGAAGGTGTGGCGGACGCCGTCCAGGGTCACGTGGACCCGGTCCTCGGTGACGGTGTGGGTGCCGCGCGGCACGTACTCCACCGGGTCCTGCACGCGCAGCGGGAAGCCGACCGGCCGGGGCGTCCCGCCCAGCCGCCACCCGCTCGGCACCGAGAACGGATCGGTCCAGCCCTCGTCCTTGGGCCGCAGCGCGTCCAGGCGCACGGCGGCGGCGGCCTCGTAGACCTCCTCGGGCACGTCCGTGCCGACGAGGTCGCCCGCCACCCGCTCGACCAGGCCGGTGTCCAGCTCGCCCGCGACGACCGCCGGATGGGCCAGCAGCCGGCGCAGGAACCCCGCGTTGGTCGGCACGCCCAGCGTGACCGTCTCCGCGAGGGCCGCGCGCAGGCGGCGCAGCGCGGTCGCGCGGTCCGGCCCGTACGCGATCACCTTGGCCAGCATCGGGTCGTAGAGGCTGCCGACCTCGGTGCCCTCGCTGAGCCCCGAGTCGGTGCGCACGCCGTCGCCCTGCGGCTCGACGAGCCGCAGCACCGTGCCGCCCGACGGGAGGAACCCGCGGGAGGGGTCCTCGGCGCAGATGCGGGCCTCGACGGCGTGCCCGGTCAGCCGGACGTCGTCCTGGGTGAACGGCAGCCGTTCGCCCGCCGCCACCCGCAGCTGCCACTCCACCAGGTCCAGGCCGCGACCGGCGCCGGCCGGACCGATGGACACGGCGAGCTCGGTGACCGGGTGCTCCACCTGGAGGCGGGTGTTCATCTCCATGAAGTAGTACGAGGACGGGTCGCTGCCGGGAACGATGAACTCCACCGTGCCCGCGCCCCGGTACCCGCAGGAGCGGGCCGCCTGGACCGCCGCCTCGCCCATCGCCGCTCTGGTCCGCTCGTCCAGGAGCACGCTCGGCGCCTCCTCGACGATCTTCTGGTGCCGGCGCTGGAGCGAGCACTCGCGCTCACCCAGGTGCACCACGTTCCCGTGGGCGTCGGCGAGGACCTGGATCTCGATGTGCCGGGGCCGGTCGATCCAGCGCTCGACGAGCAGGGTGTCGTCGCCGAAGGAGGCGCGGGCCTCGCGGCGGGCGGCGGCGATCTCGTCGGCCAGCGCCGACGCGTCCCGCACCAGCCGCATGCCCTTGCCGCCGCCGCCGGCCGACGGCTTCAGCAGCACCGGCATGCCGATCTCCCGGGCCGCGTCCGCCAGTTCGGCGTCCGTGAGCCCGCTGCCGCTCGATCCGGGCACGACCGGGACACCGGCCTTCTGCACCGTCTCCTTGGCGCGGATCTTGTCGCCCATGAGGGAGATCGCGTCCGCCGGGGGGCCGATGAAGGCCAGTCCCGCGTCGGCGCACGCGCGCGCGAACGCGGCGTTCTCCGCGAGGAAGCCGTATCCGGGGTGCACCGCCTGCGCTCCGGTCCGGGCCGCGGCCGCCAGCAGCCGCTCCACCGACAGATAGCTCTCGGCCGCCGGTGCCGGACCGATCCGGACCGCCGTGTCGGCCTCCCGGACGTGCCGGGCGTCCGCGTCGGCGTCGGAGAAGACGGCCACCGAACGCACGCCCAGCGCGCGCAGCGTCCGCACCACGCGCACGGCGATCTCGCCCCGGTTGGCCACAAGGACTGTGTCGAACATGGTCTGTGGTCCCCTCACATCCGGAAGACGCCGAAGGCGGGCTCGCCCAGGGGCGCGTTGGCACACGCCGTCAGGGCCAGGCCCAGCACCTGCCGGGTCTCCAACGGGTCGATCACGCCGTCGTCCCAGAGCCGGGCCGTGGCGTAGTAGGCGTGGCCCTGGTGCTCGTACTGGGCGCGGATCGGGTCCTTGAAGGACTCCTCCGCCTCCAGGGGCCAGGACTCCCCGCGCGCCTCCAGCTGGTCCCGCTTGACGGTCGCGAGAACGGAGGCGGCCTGCTCCCCGCCCATGACGGAGATCTTGGCGTTCGGCCACATCCACAGGAAGCGGGGCGAGTACGCCCGCCCGCACATGGAGTAGTTGCCCGCGCCGTACGACCCGCCGACCACGACCGTCAGCTTCGGGACCCGGGTGCACGCCACCGCCGTGACCATCTTGGCGCCGTGCTTGGCGATGCCACCCGCCTCGTAGTCCCTGCCCACCATGAAGCCCGAGATGTTCTGGAGGAACACCAGCGGGATGCCGCGCTGGTCGCACAGCTCGATGAAGTGGGCGCCCTTCTGGGCCGACTCGGAGAACAGGATGCCGTTGTTGGCGACGATCCCGACCGGGTGGCCGTGGATCCGGGCGAAGCCGGTGACCAGGGTCTGCCCGAACTCGGACTTGAACTCGGCGAACCGCGACCCGTCGACCACGCGCGCGATGATCTCGCGTGCGTCGTAGGGGGTGCGGGAGTCGACGGGAACGGCGCCGTAGAGCCCGAACGGGTCCACCTTCGGTTCGACGGCCGCGGTGACCTCCCAGGGCAGCGTGCCGCGCGCGGGGAGGGTGGCGGCGATGTTCCGAACGATCCGCAGCGCGTGGGCGTCGTCCTCCGCGAGGTGGTCGGTCACGCCCGACACCCGCGCGTGCACCTCGCCGCCGCCGAGCTCCTCGGCGGTGACGACCTCGCCGGTGGCCGCCTTCACCAGCGGCGGGCCGCCCAGGAAGATCGTGCCCTGGTTCCGGACGATCACGGCCTCGTCGCTCATCGCCGGGACGTACGCCCCGCCGGCCGTGCACGATCCGAGCACGGCCGCGATCTGCGGGATCCCGGCGCCGGACATCCGCGCCTGGTTGTAGAAGATCCGCCCGAAGTGCTCGCGGTCGGGGAAGACCTCGTCCTGCATGGGCAGGAAGGCCCCGCCGGAGTCCACGAGGTAGATGCAGGGCAGACGGTTCTCCAGCGCCACCTCCTGGGCGCGCAGGTGCTTCTTCACCGTCATCGGGTAGTACGTGCCGCCCTTGACGGTGGCGTCGTTGGCGACGATCACGCAGGCGCGGCCGCTCACCCGCCCGATGCCGGCGATGACACCCGCCGCCGGGGCCTGTCCGTCGTACATCCCGTCGGCGGCGAGCGGGGCCAGCTCCAGGAAGGGCGAGCCGGGGTCCAGCAGCGTGTCCACGCGGTCCCGCGGCAGCAGCTTGCCGCGCGCGGTGTGCCGGGCCCGCGCCTTCTCACCGCCGCCCAGCCGGGCCGCGGCCAGCTTCGCGCGCAGTTCCTCCACGAGGACGCGGTGCGCCTCCTCGTTGGCCCGCCAGGCCTCCGACGCGGGGTCTGCCGCGCTCGTCAGCTCCGGTGCCTCTTGCATCCTGCGGTCCCCTCACCCAGCGATCGACTGTTAATGAGCGTTAACCATTTCCTTCAGGTTAACGACCGCTAACCTCCCTGTCTAGAATCGATTGCATGGCCACGAGAACCGACGCCCCCACGCGGCGCGAACAGATCCTCAAGGAGGCCGCCCGGCTGTTCGCCGAGCGCGGGTTCCACGGTGTCGGAGTCGACGAGATAGGCGCCGCGGTCGGCATCAGCGGCCCCGGTCTCTACCGGCACTTCGCGGGCAAGGACGCGATGCTCGCCGAGCTGCTGGTGGGCATCAGCGGTCAGCTGCTGACCGGCGCGAGGCAGCGCCTGAAGGAGGCCGGCGGGATTCCCCCGGAGGCGGTTCTCGACTCGCTCATCGAGGGGCACATCGACTTCGCGCTCGACGACCGCCCCCTCATCACGCTGCACGACCGTGAGCTGGACCGGCTGCGTGACAGCGACCGCAAGCTGGTGCGCCAGCTCCAGCGGCAGTACGTCGAACTGTGGGTCGAGCTCGTCCGCGAGGTGTATCCGGCGCTGGCCGAGCCGGCCGCCCGCTCGGCGGTGCACTCGGTCTTCGGCCTGCTGAACTCGACGCCCCACCTCGGCCGCCCGGGCGCCCTGCCGGGGCGCGCGGTGACGGCGGAGCTGCTGCACCGGATGGCGCGCGGCGCCCTGGCCGCGGCGGCCGGGCCGGAGCAGCCCGAGCAGGCGTGACGAGCGTTACGCTCGAGCCCCTCGACGCCCCTCCCTACCGGCCGGTACGGTTGATCTGAGCAAGCGCTTAGACAGCTGACGACGGCCGAGACGTGGAGGTGGCGGCGTGCGCCGTACGGTGTTCAACGAGGATCACGAGGCGTTCCGGGAGACCCTGCGCGCCTTCATCGAGGCCGAGGTCGTACCGGAGTACGACGCGTGGTTCGCCGCGGGCCAGGCGCCGCGCGACTTCTACTACAAGCTCGCCGAGCTGGGCGTCTTCGGCATCAAGGTCGACGAGGAGTACGGCGGCGCCGGCATCGACTCGTACAAGTTCGAGGCCGTCCTGTACGAGGAGACCGCCCGCGCGGGTGTCTCCTTCGGCGGCTCCGGCGTGCACGTGCTGCTCGGCCTGCCCTACATCAAGCTGCTCGCCACCGACGAGCAGAAGAAGCGGTACCTGCCGAAGTTCGTCTCCGCCGAGGAGATGTGGGCCATCGCGATGACCGAGCCGGGCACCGGCTCCGACCTCGCGGGCATGAAGACCACCGCCAAGCTCTCCGAGGACGGCACGCACTACGTCCTCAACGGCGCCAAGACCTTCATCACCGGCGGTGTGCACGCCGACCGCATGATCGTCTGCGCCCGCACCTCGGCGCCCACCGCCGAGGACCGCCGCCACGGCATCTCCCTCTTCGTGGTGGACACCAAGGCCGAGGGCTACTCGGTCGGCCGCAAGCTCGACAAGCTGGGCCTGAAGACCTCCGACACCGCCGAGCTGGCGTTCGTCGACGTGAAGGTGCCGGTCGAGGACCTCCTCGGCGAGGAGAACAAGGGCTTCTACTACCTCGGCCACAACCTGGCCTCCGAGCGCTGGGGCATCGCCTTCGGCGCCTACGCGCAGGCCAAGGCCGCCGTCCGGTTCGCCAAGGAGTACGTCCAGCAGCGCACCGTCTTCGGCCAGACCGTCGCGTCCTTCCAGAACACCAAGTTCGAGCTGGCCGCCTGCCAGGCCGAGGTGGACGCGGCCGAGGCCGTCGCCGACCGCGCCACGGAGGCCCTCGACGCGGGCGAGCTGACCCCCGCCGAGGCCGCCAGCGCCAAGCTGTTCTGCACCGAGGTCGCGCACCGCGTGATCGACCGCTGCCTCCAGCTGCACGGCGGCTACGGCTTCATGAACGAGTACCCGATAGCCCGCCTGTACGCCGACAACCGCGTCAACCGCATCTACGGCGGCACCAGCGAGATCATGAAGTCGATCATCGCCAAGAACATGGGTCTGTAAGGTCCGCGTAATTACTCGCCGGTAGAAATGGCCGCATGAGTCAGGCTCTTCAGTCGCTCCTCGATCTGCTCGACCTCGAGCAGATCGAGGAGACCATCTTCCGCGGTCAGTCCCGGTCCGCCGTCGTCCCGCGCGTCTTCGGCGGACAGGTCGCGGCCCAGGCGCTGGTCGCCGCCGGGCGGACGGTCCCCGCGGACCGCCTCGCCCACTCCCTGCACGCGTACTTCCTGCGGCAGGGCGACCCCGGCGCGCCCATCGTCTACGACGTCGACCGCATCCGCGACGGCCGTTCCTTCACCACGCGCCGCGTCGTCGCCGTCCAGCACGGCAAACCGATCTTCGGTCTGTCGGCGTCGTTCCAGACGTACGAGGACGGTCTCGACCACCAGGCCCCGATGCCGGCCGCGCCCGACCCCGCCACGCTGCCCACCTCCGAGGAGCGGCTGAGCGGCTACGGCCACCTCGGCGCCGAGGTGGTGGAGAAGTTCCTCGAGGCCCGCGAGGCGATCGACCTGCGGTATGTCGACGAGCCGCCCTTCGGGAAGTTCGGCGAACCGCGCGAGCCGCACTCCCAGGTGTGGTTCCGCACCAACGGCAAGCTCGCCGACGACCCGCTGCTGCACGTCGTCCTCGCCACCTACGTCTCCGACATGACCCTCCTCGACTCGGTCCTGCTCGCGCACGGCCGCGGCGGCTGGGCGGTCGGCGACGTCGTCGGGGCCTCCCTGGACCACGCGATGTGGTTCCACCGCCCGTTCCGGGCCGACGAATGGCTCCTCTACGACCAGGAGTCGCCGTCGGCGCACGGCGGCCGCGGTCTGGGCCAGGCCCGGATCTACACCCAGGACGGACGGCTGGCCATTTCGGTGATTCAGGAGGGCGTGGTGCGCGTGCCTCGGCAAGACTGAGGGGCATGGCGGCAGCGGAGGCACCACAGCAGGACAACGGCGGCGGCGAGAGCACCTTCACGGTGATCGTCGCCGCGCTCGCCAATCTGGGCATCGCCCTCGCCAAGGCGGTCGCCGGCGTGCTCAGCGGCTCCAGCGCGATGCTGTCGGAGGCCGCGCACTCCGTCGCCGACACGGTCACCGAGGTGCTGCTGCTCACCGCCCTCAAGCGCAGCGAGAAACCGGCCGACGAGGACCACCCCCTCGGCTACGGCCCCGAGCGCTACATCTGGGCGATGCTGGCCGCCGTCGCCACCTTCGTCGGCGGCGCGGTCTTCTCGATCTACGACGGCGTGCACACGCTGGTCGCCGGCGAGGAGCTCGGCAACCCCCTGATCTCCTACATCGTCCTCGCTGTCGCCTTCCTCCTGGAGGGTTTCTCCCTGCGCACCGGCGTGCGCCAGGCCCGCGGGGAGGCCGCCCGCATGGCGGTGCCCTTCGCCCGCTACCTCCGGCGCACCGCCGACACCGCCGTGAAGGCCGTCGTCATGGAGGACGCGGCCGCGCTCGTCGGTCTCGTCCTCGCGGCGGGCGGGCTGCTCGGCGGGCAGCTCACCGGCTCGGGCGTCTGGGACGGCGTCGCGTCCCTGCTCATCGGCCTGCTCCTGCTGTGGGTCGCCTGGGTCCTGGGCCGCTCCAACGCCGAGCTCCTGATCGGCCGACCGCTGCCGAAGCCGGTGCGGCAGGGCATCCGCGAGGAGCTGTTGAAGGACGAGCACATCGAGGCCGTACTGGAGCTGACGACCCTGGTGCAGGGGCCGCGGGCGGCGCTGGTCGCCGCCAAGGTCGACTTCCGGGACGTGTCGACCGCGGCCCAGATCGAGTGGGCCTGCGAGCGGGCCGAGCAGCGGCTGCGGACGGCGTTCCCCGTGGTCAGCCGGGTGTACCTGGATCCGACGCCGGGCCCCGCGCAGCGGGCGGCCGCACGAGATGACGAGTTGCGGGTCGGGGATTAGGCTCGATGGGTGAAAGCCACGCACCGCACGGCGTGCCCCACCGACGTGGTCTCCGGTAGCGCGGGACCACAGCCGCAGCTTCCGCCCGTATGACTTCGCGCGGGTGGCCTGAAGGCGTCGGGGGGCGGTCCGTGCCTCTTGTCGGAGCGCGGTGACAACAAGACCGTGCCGCATCCCTGGTGATTGCGGCGGCGGCCATCAATGCTCGTGCGTTCCTCCGGGAACCGCGCGGGAACGATGGAACGAGGTTCTTCCATGCAAGCCCAACGGATCAGGCGTCTTCTCGCGGCGTCGGCTGCCGGCCTGCTGCTGGCCGGTGGTGCCGCGATCGGAGCGGCGGGCACCGCTTCGGCCGCGCCTAGCCATGATGTGAGTTCCTTCGGACGCTACTGCAATGACGGTCGTTACAGCTGGTGGAACTGCAACTACCGCGGCGCCGGCTTCTACAACGGCTACGGCTACGGCAACGGCTGGGGTTATGGCAACGGCAACGTATACGCCGTGTACGGCCTATACGGAAACGGCTACGGCAACGGTTGGGGCGGCTACGGCAACGGCTACGGCTACGGCAACGGATGGAGCGGCTACGGCAACGGTTGGGGTAATGGCTGGGGCGGCGGCGGTTGGGGCGGCGGCGGCCACGGCGGCTGGGGTGGCGGCGGCCACGGCGGCGGCTGGGGCGGGCGCTGACACGACGGTCGCGACCACGCGGCCCCTGCGGTGATGTGCGGCTCCGGGTCCCGGAGCCGCACATCACGGCAGGTCACGCCAGGCCCGCCTCCGCCAGGAGATACGCCGTCAGCGGGTCGTAGTACCTCGGGCTGACGACGTGGTCGTCCAGGGGCACCGCCACCTGGAGGGTGCCTTCCGACTCGGCCAGGAACAGCGCCGGGTCGTTGCAGTCCGCGTAACCGACGGAGTCGATGCCGTGCTGACCGGCGAAGCCCGCCCAGCCGTGGTCCGCGACGACCAGGTCGGGCAGGGCGCGGCCCTCGCGCTCCAGACCCTTGAGGATCGCGCGCATCGGCTCGCCGGAATGGGTGTGCCAGAGGGTCGCGCCGTGCTCCAGCACCGCCACGTCCGCGAACTGCATGACATAGCCCTCGTCGGTCTGCAGCAGCTCCGGGACGACGACGATCTCGCAGCCGGCGGTGCGCAGCGCGGCGGCCGTGGCACGGTGCACGTCGAGCAGCCCACCCGGGTGGCCGGTGGCGAGCAGCACGCGCTGCCGGCCCTCGGCGGCCTTGCGCAGCCGGCCCGCCATCCGCTCCAGCGCGGCCACCGTCAACTCGGGGTCGATGGTGTCCTGGCCGTACCGGTACTCGGCGTCGTCGTTGACGCCGACCCGCTCCGCCATCACCGCGAGCACGTCCTGCTCGTCGGTCCAGCGGTCGCCGAGCTCCAGCCCGAGCCAGAAGTTACGGTCGCCGTTGGCCAGCTTGCGGTAGTGGGAGAGATTGTTCTCGCGGGGCGTGGCGACGTCGCCCGCGATGCGCGTCCGTACGAGATGGTCGACGAGTTCGGCGCGGCTGGGTGTCCCGGATATCGGCATGGTGCCCATTGTGAGGCAGGCGGACGTGCGAGCACCCGACGTCCCGCACGCTGGGACACGCGTCACTCACCCGCTTCACCGCCGGTCCGTCACCACCCGCGCGTCACTGCTGTTTCAGCGCGAACCACAGCTCCATCCGTACGTCCGGGTCGTCCAGGTCCGCCGTCAGCAGCGAGGCACACCGGGCGATCCGCTGCCGCACGGTGTTGCGGTGCACCGCCAGAGCCACCGCCGTGCGGTCCCAACTGCCGTGCAGGGACAGCCAGGTGCGCAGGGTCTCGGTGAGGGCGGGGGTGGCGGCGATCGGGGCGAGAAGGGTGCGGGCGTGCGCGGCGGCCTCGTCGTGCGGGACCAGTTCCGCGAGGCCGGGGCGGTCGCCGTGGCGGACCAGCGGGACGCGGGTGGCGCGGGCGCGGGCCAGGGCGCGCGCCGCCCGGAGGTCGGCGGCCGGCCAGTCCCGTGGCGCGACGGGCGCGCTCACGCCCAGCGTCCAGCCGGGCTGCGCGGCCGGTTCACGGTCGCCGGGCACCAGGATCCGTACGACGCCTTCGGCGAGGTCGACCAGGGCGGACCCGAGGGCCGCGCCCAGCGCGGAGGCGGCCACCGGGTCGGCGGCCTGGGCGTCCGGACGGGCGTGCACGACACTCCAGCGCTCGGCCCCCAGCAGCGGGGCCACCGCCTCGGGCTCGGCGCCCAGCAGCAGTCGGACGAGCGCCGACGAACGGGCCGCCCCCGTGCCGCTCTGGTGCTCGCCGGTGAGCAGGGACAGCAGGACAGCCGCCACCGAGGCGATGGTGTGGTCGCCGGGGTCGCGCTGCGGCGCAGCGACCCCGAGCACGAAGCCCTGCCCCGTGCCGAGGGCGTAGGCCGCGAGGTGCGCCCCGGCGGCGGTGTCGGTGGCGGTGGAGGACGGCCCGTCGGCGACGACCCGTGCGAGCCGGGCGAGCGCCGCTCGCTGCGGGCCGCCGGCCGCCGGGGTGGCGGGCTGCGCGGGTCCGCCTTCGCCGTCCCGGCCGGCGGGCCCGGAAAGCACTGAAAGCCCAGCAGGCCCAGGGGGTCCCGGAGGCCCAGGAGGTCCCGGAGGTTCAGGAGGTTCAGGAGGTCCCGGAGGCCCAGGGGGTCCCGAGGGGCCGGAGAGTCCCGAGAGTTCGGGCTCCTCTCCGCGCAGGCGCCCCGCCGTCGCGAGTTCCGTGCCGTCCGGGCCGTACAGCACCGTCCGGCCGCTCACCCGCTGGGCCAGCTGGCGCAGGACCGAGGGGACCGGGTCCGGGCGGGAGGCCGCGGCGGCCAGGCTCTGCTGGGCCTCGGTGACCCGGCGCAACTCGGCCAGCCGGGCCTGGGCCATCAGCTGCCAGACCGCCCGGGCCACACCCGAGAACGTGGTCTGCACAGGCACCTCCACCAGCGGCAGCTCGTACGCGTCGCAGGCCGCGACCAGCGCCCGCGGCACGGTGTCGTGCACCGGCGCCAGCCCGAAGCCGAGGGCCGCGCCGCCCGCCGCCACGATCCGCGAGACGTAGTCGTCGAAGTAGGTGCCCGACCCGGCCGCCTCCGGGATGTGCACCCCGGCCGTCAGCAGCAGTTCGCCGCCCAGCAGATACGGATACAGGTCGGCCATCTCCGAGGTGTGCACCCAGCGGATCACCAGGCCGGGGTCGGCGGGCCCCGCGATCTGGCGCAGACCCAGGTCCTCGCGGGCCAGCAGGGCCGACAGCGGGACCGGTGGGGTGGGTGGGACTGCTGATGCGGGAGTGTCCGGCATGATGTGCGTTCCCTCCATTCCGAACGGTCGGAATGGATGAAACGTACACTTCGCAGTCGCTTTCCGGCCACCTAGGGTCAGTGCAGACCGGCAGCCCGGGTACGGGCGGATGTCCCCGAGGAACGCTGCCGACCGTCCCCGGTACTGCACGACACGCCACCGAGAGTGCGCGAAGGAGGCCCCACATGGCCGTCGATTACACAGTGATCGTCCTCTATCTGGCCGGCATGCTGGCCATGGGCTGGTGGGGCATGCGCCGCGCCAAGTCGAAGAGCGACTTCCTCGTGGCGGGCCGACGCCTCGGACCGGCGATGTACTCCGGCACCATGGCCGCGATCGTGCTCGGCGGCGCGTCCACCATCGGCGGGGTGGGGCTGGGCTACCAGTACGGGCTGTCCGGCGCCTGGATGGTCTTCACCATCGGCCTGGGGCTCCTCGCCCTGTCCGTCTTCTTCTCCGCCCGTATCGCCCGCCTCAAGGTCTACACCGTCTCCGAGATGCTCGACCTGCGCTACGGCGGCCGGGCGGGCGTCATCTCGGGTCTGGTCATGTGGGCGTACACCCTCATGCTCGCGGTCACCTCGACCATCGCGTACGCCACGATCTTCGACGTCCTGTTCGACATGAACCGGACCGTCGCGATCATCCTGGGCGGCTCGATCGTCGTCGCGTACTCGACGCTCGGCGGCATGTGGTCGATCACGCTGACCGACATGGTGCAGTTCGTGGTGAAGACGATCGGCGTGCTGCTCCTGCTGCTGCCCATCGCGGTCGTCAAGGCCGGCGGCTTCAGCGAGATGAAGGCGAAGCTGCCCACGGCGTACTTCGACCCGCTGGGCATCGGCGGCGAGACCATCTTCACGTACGTGCTGATCTACACCTTCGGCATGCTGATCGGCCAGGACATCTGGCAGCGCGTCTTCACCGCCCGCAACGACCGCACGGCGAAGTGGGGCGGCACGGTCGCCGGCACCTACTGCCTGGTGTACGCCCTCGCCGGCGCCGTCATCGGCACGGCGGCCAAGGTGATGTACCCCAAGCTCGGCAGCCCGGACGACGCTTTCGCGACCATCGTCAAGGACGAGCTGCCCGTCGGCGTCCGGGGCCTGGTGCTGGCCGCCGCGCTCGCCGCCGTGATGTCGACGTCCTCCGGCGCCCTCATCGCCTGCGCCACCGTCGCCAACAACGACATCTGGTCGCGGCTGCGCGGCGGCCTGGGACGGCGGTCCGGGGAAGCGCGCGACGAGGACGCGCACGACGAGGTCAGGGGCAACCGCGTCTTCATCCTGATCATGGGGGTCGCCGTCATCGCCACGGCCATCGCCCTCAACAACGTGGTCGAGGCGCTGACCGTGGCGTACAACCTCCTCGTCGGCGGACTCCTCGTCCCCATCCTCGGCGGGCTGCTGTGGAAGCGCGGCACCGTGCACGGAGCCCTGGCCTCCGTCGTGGTCGGCGGCCTGACCGTGATCGGCCTGATGGCGGCCTACGGCATCCTCGCCAACGAGCCCGTCTACTACGGTCTGCTGGCCTCCCTGGGCGCCTACCTGGTCGTCTCCCTGGCCACCCCGGCCACCGACGCCGCCGTGCTCGCCGCCTGGCGCGACCGGCTGGCGGGCCGTGCTCCCGAACCCGTGTCCGAACCGGTCCCGGCCGCCCAGTAAAGTCGGAGCGCAAGCAGCGCATACGCGACGAAGCGTAGGAAAGAAGGCAGTTCCATGAGCAGCAGCGAGACGCCCCGCGGGCCCGTCGACTCCTCCCGCATCCCGCGGTACGCCGGCCCCGCGACCTTTGCCCGGCTGCCCCGCCTCGACGAGGTCGGCACCGCAGACGTCGCCGTCGTGGGCGTGCCGTTCGACTCGGGCGTCTCGTACCGGCCCGGTGCCCGCTTCGGCGGCAACGCCATCCGGGAGGCGAGCAGGCTCCTGCGCCCCTACAACCCGGCGCAGGACGCCTCTCCCTTCGCGCTCGCCCAGGTCGCGGACGCCGGTGACATAGCGGTGAACCCGTTCAACATCAACGAGGCCGTGGACACCGTGGAGGCGGCCGCCGACGACCTGCTCGGCACGGGCGCCCGTCTCATGACCCTCGGCGGCGACCACACCATCGCGCTGCCCCTGCTGCGCTCCGTGGCCAAGAAGCACGGGCCCGTCGCACTGCTGCACTTCGACGCGCACCTGGACACCTGGGACACCTACTTCGGCGCCGAGTACACCCACGGCACCCCCTTCCGCCGGGCCGTCGAGGAAGGCATCCTCGACACCGAGGCGCTCTCCCACGTCGGCACCCGCGGCCCGCTCTACGGCAAGCAGGACCTCACCGACGACGAGAAGCTCGGCTTCGGCATCGTCACCTCGGCGGACGTCTACCGCCGGGGCGCCGACGAGGTCGCCGACCAGCTGCGCCAGCGCATCGGCGACCGCCCGCTGTACATCTCCATCGACATCGACTGCCTCGACCCAGCCCACGCCCCCGGCACCGGCACCCCCGAGGCGGGCGGCATGACCTCCCGCGAACTGCTGGAGATCCTGCGCGGCCTGGCCTCCTGCCACCTGGTCTCGGCGGACGTCGTCGAGGTGGCGCCCGCGTACGATCACGCCGAGATCACGTCGGTGGCGGCGTCCCACACGGCGTACGAACTGACCACGATCATGTCCCGCCAGATTGCCGAGGCTCGCGCGAAGTGACTCACGACCACGACCTGGAACTCCGTCCCACGCCCGCCCAGACGGAGGCCGCGCTGAACCCTCCCCCCGGCCGCAACGGCGGAGACCTGGTCGTGGAGACCCTGGCCGGGCTCGGCGCGACGACCGTCTTCGGCCTGCCCGGCCAGCACGCCCTCGGCATGTTCGACGCGCTGCGCCGCTCGGATCTGCGCTACATCGGCCTGCGGGTGGAGAACAACGCCGGGTTCGCGGCGGACGCGTACGGCCGGGTCACCGGTGAGGCGGCGCCCCTGCTGCTGTCCACCGGCCCCGGAGCGCTGACCTCGCTCGCCGCGCTCCAGGAGGCGGCCGCGGCCTCCGCCCCCGTGCTGGCGATCAGCAGCCAGATCCCCACCGCGGGCCTCGGCGGCGGCCGGCACGGCTATCTGCACGAACTCCCGGACCAGGCGTCCTCGTTCCGGGGCGTCGTCAAGTCGGTCCACACGGTCCGCGCCGCGTCGCAGATCCCGTCGGCGATCGCGGCCGCCTGGAAGTCGGCGCTGACCGCCCCGCACGGCCCGGTGTGGGTGGAGATCCCGCAGGACGTGCTGCTGGCGCAGACGTCCCTGCCGGTGGTGACGGCGGTCGACGCGACCCCCGACGAGCTGCTGCCGCGCCCCGAACTGACCGCCGTGGCGGCCGATCTGCTCTCGCGTGCCGCCCGCCCGGCGATCATCGCGGGCGGGGGAGTGGTCAGAGCGGACGCCTCCGGCAAGCTGAGGCAGCTGGCCGAGAAGCTGAACGCCCCCGTGGTCACCACCTTCGGCGGCAAGGGCGCCTTCCCCTGGAACCATCCGCTGTCGCTCCAGTCCTGGCTGGAGGACCGGTACACCACGGACCTTCTGGAAGACGCGGACGTCCTGCTGGTGGTGGGCTCGGGTCTGGGTGAACTCTCCTCGAACTACCACACGTTCAAGCCGCGCGGCCGGGTGATCCAGATCGAGGCGGACCTCGGCAAGCTGGAGGCCAACCACCCCGCGCTCGGCATCCACGCGGACGCGCGGATGGCGGTGCAGGCGCTGCTGGAGACGGTGGCGGAACGGGCGGACGACACGGTGCGGGAGCGGGTGCGCACCCTGCTCTCGAAGGTCGCCGAGCGGATCGACGGCCAGGAACTCGCCCTGGAACAGCAGGTGCTGGGATCGGTCCGCCGGGCCCTGCCGGCCGACTCCCCGTCCTTCTGGGACATGACGATTCTCGCCTACTGGGCGTGGTCGGCCTTCGACGCGAAGGCGCCCAACGCGATGCACTCCGCGCAGGGGGCCGGCGGCCTCGGCTACGGCTTCCCCGCGGCCCTCGGCGCGGCCGCCGCCGACCCGACCCGCCCGGTGCTCGCGGTGTCGGGCGACGGCGGCGCCCTGTACTCGATCGCCGAGCTGGCGACGGCCCGGCAGTACGACCTGAACGTCACCTGGCTGATCGTCGACGACGGCGGCTACGGCATCCTGCGCGAGTACATGACCGACGCCTTCGGGCAGGCGACGGCGACCGAGCTGAGCCGCCCGGACTACGTGGCGCTGGCGGAGTCCTTCGGGGTCCCGGGAGTCCGTACGACCCCCGAGAGCCTGGCGGCCGACCTGGCCGAGGCGCTGGCGTCACCGGGGCCGGCGGTGGTCGTCCTCCCGGCGCTGCTGCGCATGTTCGCGCCGACGCACCTCGGCTGAGGCGACGCTTCGAGCCAGGAGCATCATTGGTACGGTCCCGCCATGCCCGAAGCGCATCGAACATCTGATCCGATCACCGCCGCCGACGTGACCCGCGCCGTGCGGCTGGCGGTGAGCGTCCTGCGGGCCGCGGAGGCAGCCGACTGGGACGCCAAGGCGGGCTCCCTGGAGTGGAGTTGCTGGGAGACCGTCGAGCATCTCGCCGACGATCTGTTCTCCTATGCCGCCCAACTCGGCCCCGAGCGACCGCCGTCGGACAGGGAAGTCCCCTTCGTCTGGCGGCGCGCGAAGCCTGGAGGCCCGGCGAACGTCATCTTCGCCGATCGGGACGCCGGGCCGGCCGGGCTGGTGCAGGTGCTGGAGGCCAGTGGTGCTCTGCTGGCGGCCATGGTGCGTACGACGGCGCCGACCGTCAGGTCGCATCACGTCTTCGGTGTGTCCGACCCCGAGGGCTTCGCCGCCATGGGGGTCGTCGAGACGCTGGTGCACCTGCACGATGTCGCCGCGGGGCTCGGTGTCGAATGGGCTCCGGATGCCGGCCTGTGCGATCGGGTCCTGGCCCGGCTCTTTCCGAGCGCCCCGTCCGACACCGACCGGTGGCCCACCCTGCTGTGGGCCACCGGCCGAGGGGAGATCCCGGGGCACGCGCGCCTCACGCGGTGGCGTTGGTACGGCGCTCCCGGGGACGGTGGCGACGCGCGGTAGGCCTCAGCAGGCGCCCGGGCCCACCCCGTCGATCCGGCCGCCGAAGTCGCCGAGGTAGCGCGAGCGCCAGTCGCCGTTGAAGACGTCCCGCTTCTCGACCGGGGACCAGTTGACGAAGCAGGCACGGGTGCTCGCGACGGCGGAACCGACGTGGTCGTGCAGGCGGGGCGGCATGTCGCGGTAACCGCTGCGGGACGTCCACTCCCAGTAGTCGCCGCTGAATCCCTCCCCGCTCCAGAAACACACCGAGCCGTCGGGACAGGCGGGGGGCGCGGCCTGTGCGGAGGCGTTCTGCGCGGGGAGCACCAGGGCGGTCAGCGCGAGGGCGGCGGCCAGGGACCAGGAACGCAGCTTCATGAGCATCTCCAGGAAAGGGAGTTGGGGCACCCCGGCGGAGCTGCCGGGATGCCCCCATGCTCTTGTGCCGGGGCGGTGACACGCCCGAGTCCAAGATCGACTTCACTGGTGTGGGGGAAGTAGTAGGACCGGGCGCCGCGGCAGGGTGATGGCGTCAGCGCCCTGCTCCGGCGCGCCGGACCGGAACTACCAGATCGCCTCGACCCACTCCGGGTGGTCGATGAACGGGTTGCGGTTGTGCTGGTAGGTGTCGTAGATGACCTGGTTGCGCTTCTCCTCGAAGGCGCTCGGCGGGTCCGCCTCGTTCCACGCCTTGAGGACGGAGAGCTTGCCCATGTAGGGGTTGCTGCCGTTGCCCACCTTCTCGTTGGGCTCCAAGTCGGCGAAGCCGTCGTCACCCTCGTAGCGCACGGCCATGTAGAGGATCATGCGGGCCACGTCGCCCCGGTCCGCGGCGCGCGGCTGGAAGGAGTCGGAGTCGACGAGGCTGCCGCCGCCGTTGGTGACCGTGCTGCCGCCGTTGTCGAAGTCCAGGTTGCCCCGGATGCTGTTGACCTGGACGTCCGCGGGGCGCAGGTGGTGCAGGTCCGTGCCCGGACCGGTCACCTCGCCGAAGTCGCCGTGGGACTTGGCCCAGGTGTGCTCGCGGTTCCAGTCGCCGACGTCGCCGCCGTTGAGGGACTTGCTGCGCGAGACGCCGCTGTACAGCAGGATCACGTTGTTGCTGTTGTTCGGGTCCTGGTCGGTGACCTTGAGCGCGTTCCAGACCGCCGAGTACGAGATCTTGCTCTGGCTGCTGATGATCGTGTGCAGCGCGGACTTGAGGCTCGTACCGGTCTTGCCGACCGCGTTCTTGTAGTACGTCGAGTCGTAGGCCGTCGTGGTCGCCGCGGCGGGGGTCGCGGTGAGCGCCGGGGCGGCGAGTCCGACCAGGACGGCTGCGGTGGTGAGCGCCACTGACTTCCAGCGGCGGATCCGTGTCGCCAGCATGTGGGGAGTCCGATCTACGCGGGTTGAATGGAGGCGGCACCCGGGATCGTGACATGCACATGCGGTCATGTAAATGAACCGGACGTGTCGATCGCGTGAGCGGAACCGGCAATCCGCCCTGTGTCTACGTGGGTTGACGTGTCGATGCGGCCCCCGACCGGGTGGTCGGGGGCCGTACGGGTCCGCCGTGGATCAGCTCACGTCCGACGGGTCGAGCCTGTAGAGCGTCGACGCCGACCGGGCGCTCTGGGAGGTCGCGTCCGACTCCGCGTCCGCGTTCGACTCCGCGTTCGACGCCGAACTCGACTCCGACGCCGTGGTCTTGCCGTACTCGCTCTCCTCCACCGCGGTGCCGTGCTTCTGCACCCACGCGGTGACCGCGGCAGAGGCGTTGTTGCCGCCGCCCATGCCTGCGCCGCCGACCTGGATGTAGTGCAACTCGCCCTTCCTCACCAGTTCCTTGAGCTTGGCGACCGTCATGCCGTTGTCGCTGCCGGTGAAGCCGTACATGGAGATGACGGGCTTGCGGGTGCTCAGGATCAGCTGTCCGGCGCTCTGCGAGTTGGACACCGCGAGCAGCCACTTGGCGCCGTCCTGGTGCTTCTCCAGGTAGGCGACCAGCTCGCTGCTGGTGCCGCCGTCCATGCCGCCGCCACTGTCCATGCCTCCGCCGCCTGGCCCGCCGCTCTCACCGCCCGGCGCCGTACCGTTCGCGCCGCCGGGGAAGCCGCCGGTCTGGCCGCCTTCGCCGCCCGGGAAGCCGCCGTTCGCGCCGCCCTGCGGGGCACCGCCCGGCAGCTCGCCGTTCGCACCGCCGCCGGGCGTGGTCCCGCCGCCTTCCTGGCCGGCCGCCTGACCGCCCGGCCCGGTGCCGGCGGGCAGTTCCCCGCCGCCCGGGCCGCCACCGTTGCCGCCGAAGCCGCCCCGACCGCCACCGCCACCGCTCCCGCCGAAGCCGCCGCCGTTCGACGGACCGGCGGTCGGGTTGGTGCCGCCCATGCCGCCGCCGGTGCCGCCCGCACTCGCGGGAACGGCGACCGCGTACGCCGTCGGACCCGCAAGGGCCGCGACCGTCGCGGCGGCCACGGACGCCGTCAGCAGCCGCGCGCGGTTGCCGGAGCGGAACAGGAACAGGCCCACGATCGCCGGCACCATGACCACCGCGACGACCGGCCACAGCCAGGTGTTCCAGTCGGTGGCCCGGCGCAGCAGCACGACCGCCCACACGCCGGTGACCGCGAGCCCGGTGGGCAACACCCACGACCAGCGCGCGTCGCCGCCGCGCAGGGCACGCAGGAGCATGACGCCGCCGCCCCCGCACAGCACCGCGATGCCCGGGGCGACCGCGGTCGTGTAGTACGGGTGCATGGTGCCCTCGGCCATGGCGAACGTCAGGTAGTGCAGGGCCAGCCAGCCGCCCCACAGCACCAGCGCGGCGCGGGTGAGGTCGGTGCGCGGGGCGCGGCCGCACAGCACCAGGCCGCCGACGAGGGCGACCGCCGCGAAGGGGATGAGCCAGGAGATCTGGCCGCCGAGGATGTCGTTGAACAGCCGGCCGAGGCCCGCGGCGCCGGAGAAGCCGCCGCCTCCGCCTCCACCGCCCCCGCCGTTGCCCTCGCCGCCGAGGACCCGGCCGAGGCCGTTGTAGCCCATGATCAGGTCCCACGCGGTGCCGTCCGTCGAACCGCCGATGTAGGGCCGCTCGTCGGCGGGCACGAGTGAGACGGCCGTCGCCCACCAGAAGCTGGAGACGGCCAGGACGACCCCGGCGAGCAACAGGTTCACGATCCGCCTGGCGAGCTTCGGCGTGGCCGCGTACAGATAGGCCGCGAAGACGGCGGGCAGCGCGATGTAGCCCTGGAGCATCTTCGTGTTGAACGCGAGGCCGAAGCAGGCGGCCGAGCCGAGCAGCGGCAGCAGCCTGCCGTTCGTGGTCGCCCGCAGGGCGAGGGCCGCGCCCGACACCATGAGGAACACCAGCAGGGTGTCGGGGTTGTTGTCCCGGTTGATGGCGACCGTGATCGGGGTCAGGGCCAGGACCAGCGCGGCGACCGCCGCCGCGCCGTGGCCCCAGACCCGCTTCACGGAGCTGTGCAGGATCCAGATCGTCGCCAGCGCGACGAGGATCATCGGCAGCATCATCTGCCAGGTGCCGAAGCCGAGGATCCGGCAGGACAGGCCCATGACCATCAGCGCGAACGGTGGCTTGTCGACGGTCATGAAGTTGCCCGCGTCCAGCGAGCCGAAGAACCACGCCTTCCAGCTCCGGGTGCCGCTGAACACGGCCGAGCTGTAGAAGCTGTTCAGGCCGGAGCCGGAGAGGTTCCAGGAGTAGAGCACGGCCACCAGGACCAGGATCGCGATCAGCGCGGGCGGCGACCAGCGGGGCGACTTCTCCGGGGGTGCCGCGGGTGAGGCTTGCGGCGGGTCGGGGGTCACGGTCGGGTGGGGGAGTGGATCGGTGGCAGATGTCACGGCCGCATCGTGCACAGCGGGGGTGGGTGCGGGCTGTGCCCTGCCTGGCCCCTGCCTGTGAATCGGCCGGGGGGCGGGCGCGGTCGGCACACCGTCGCCCGGTCGTCACACAATCGCCGCGCATGCCCGTACAACCATTCGGTCGAACTTGTGAGTCATAGATGCATGACTCACGGGATATCCAGACGCGCGAGAGTAGTAGCGGGGGGCCTTACGGCCGGGGTGCTCATTTCGGGTGTGGCCGCCGCGACGCCCGCCGCCGCGGCGGCACCGGCCGTCGCCTGCACATCGTCGAAGGCGGCCCTGGCCGCCAAGCTCAAGACGGACATCACGGCCGCGCTCGCCCACCGCTCGGGCACCGTCGCCGTCGGCCTCTACGACCGCACCACCAAGACCAACTGCACGCTGCGTGCCGGCAGCGCCTACGACTCGGCCAGCGTCGTCAAGGTCACCGTCCTGGCCACGCTGCTGTGGGACGCGAAGAAGCACAACCGCTATCTGACGAGCACCGAGAACTCGCTCGCCACCGCCATGATCACCAAGTCGGACAACACCGCGACCAGCAAGCTCTGGAAGCAGTTGGGCCTGACGAAGATCAAGGGCTTCCTGACCGCGGCCAAGATGACCCAGACGAAGCCGGGCGCGAACGGCTACTGGGGGCTGACCCAGATCACGGTGACCGACGAGCAGAAGCTGCTCGCTCTCGTCACCGCCAAGAACACGGTGCTCAGCGACAACTCACGGGACTACATCCAGAAGCTGATGGGGAAGGTCGTCTCCTCCCAGCGCTGGGGCACGCCCTACGGAGTGCCCTCCGGTGTCTCCGTGCACGTCAAGAACGGCTGGCTGCAACGCTCCACGCAGGGCTGGCGGGTACACAGCGTCGGCACCTTCAAGGGGCGCGGCCACGACTACACGATCACCGTGCTGACCCACGGCAACAGCACGATGAACTACGGCATCACGACCATCCAGGGCGTCGCGAAGGTCGTGCACAGGGACCTCATGTCCTGAGACGGCGGATCCTTCACGGCGCGGCCCACCGGGCGTCACCGAGCCGTCCTACGGTGACGCCCATGCGTCTGCGAACCGTACTCGCCACCGTCACCGCCTGTCTGGCGGCGGCCACCTCCGTGGCCGCCGCCGGCCCGGCCGGCGCCCGGGAGAACCAGGCCTGTTCGCCGTCCGTCACCATCGACCGCTTCTCCGACGCGCTCGACAAGACGACGTACGACGGCACCTTCGTCGGCAACTTCTCCGCCCTGGCCATGGACCGTTCCGGGCGGCTCGCCGCGCTCTCGGACCGTTCCGCGCTGTTCACCCTGGACGCGCGGACGCTCCGGCCGACGGGCGTGACCGCGCTCGCCGACGAGAACGGCGCGGCGCTCGACTCCGAAGGACTGGTCGTCGACCGTGACGGCACCCGTCTGATCACCTCCGAGACCGAGCCGTCCGTGCGCCGCCACCGAGCCGACGGCACGATCCTCGACCGCCTCCCGGTGCCGGCCTCGCTCCAGGTCGCCCCGGCCGGCCGCGCCGTCTCCAACGGCACCTTCGAGGGGCTGACCCTGCTTCCCGGCGGCCGCACCCTGCTGGCGTCGATGGAGTACCCGCTCGCCGGTGACGGCGCCGGCATCGTCCGCTTCCAGACCTGGCGGCGGACGAAGGGCGACCACTTCCGGCTCGGCGCCCAGTACGCCTACCGCACCGACACCGGCCTCGGCGTCCCCGAGGTGCGGGCGACCCTCGACGGCCGTCTCCTGGTGCTGGAGCGCGGCTTCACCGCCGGCGTCGGCAACACGGTCCGCCTCTACCTGGCCGACCCGCGCCGCGCCACGGACACCAGCGGCGTCGAGAACCTCACGGGCCAGAGCGGCGTGCGGCCGATCAGGAAGACCCTGCTCACCGACATGGTGACCTGCCCGTCACTGGGTGCGACCGCCGAACAGCCGCAGCCGAACCCGCTCCTCGACAACATCGAGGGCATGGTGATCACCGGCCGGTCCCGGGGCCGCCTCGACGTCCTGCTGGTCAGCGACGACAACCAGAACGCGGCGCAGACGACCCGCTTCTACCACCTGCGCGTCCGCACCTGACCACGCTCCGCCCGAATGTTGCGGAGGGATGAAATCCGCTTCGTTCCGTGTTGGTGCCTTCCGGTAGACCAGGACGAACGGAAGGCACCGGCGTGGCAGCGCAACAGGGGGAGAAGCAGGGCTGGGCGCGGAGACTCGCGGGCTACGCCTGGCGCCACCCGGGAGACGTCCTCCTGGCTCTCGGATCCTCCCTGGGCGGCATGGCCGTCACCGCGCTGGTCCCGCTGGTCACCAAGGTGATCATCGACGACGTGATCACCGGCCACAGCCGCGCCATGACCCCCTGGGCCGGCGCCCTGATCGTCGCGGCCGCCCTCGTCTACCTCCTCACCTACGTCCGTCGCTACTACGGCGGACGTCTCGCGCTCGACGTCCAGCACGACCTGCGGACCGAGATGTACGACACGATCACCCGGCTCGACGGCCGCCGCCAGGACGAGCTGTCCACCGGGCAGGTGATCGGCCGGGCCACCAGCGACCTCCAGCTGATCCAGGGTCTGCTCTTCATGCTGCCGATGACCATCGGCAACCTGCTGCTCTTCGTGATCTCCCTCGCGATCATGGCCTGGCTGTCGCTGCCGCTGACCCTGGTCGCCCTCGCCGTGGCCCCCGCGCTCGGCTGGATCGCCCGCCGCAGCCGCGGCAGGCTGCATCCCTCCACCTGGTACGCCCAGGCCCAGGCCGCCGCCGTCGCGGGCGTGGTCGACGGCGCCGTCAGCGGCGTACGCGTGGTGAAGGGCTTCGGGCAGGAGGACCAAGAGACCGGCAAGCTGCGCGAGGTCGGCCGCCGGCTCTTCGCCGGGCGGCTGCGCACCGTCCGGCTGAACTCCAGGTACACCCCGGCGCTCCAGGCCGTGCCCGCCCTCGGCCAGGTCGCGATGCTGGCGCTCGGCGGCTGGCTCGCCGTCGGCGGACACATCACCCTGGGCACCTTCGTCGCCTTCTCCACCTACCTCGCCCAGCTCGTCGGCCCGGTCCGCATGCTGGCCATGGTCCTCACCGTCGCGCAGCAGGCCCGCGCGAGCACCGAACGCGTCCTGGAGCTGATCGACACCGAGCCGACCATCAAGGACGGCACCGCTGAGCTGCCCGCCGACGCGCCCGCGACCGTCGAGTTCGACGACGTCGCGTTCGGCTATGACCAGGCCTCCGGCAGAACCAGCCCGGTGCTGGAGGGCCTCTCCTTCGAGATCCGGGCCGGCGAGACCCTCGCCGTCGTCGGCTCCTCCGGCTCCGGCAAGTCCACCCTCTCCCTGCTCCTGCCGCGCTTCTACGACGTCACCCACGGCGCCGTCCTGATCGGCGGCCACGACGTCCGCGAACTCACCCTCGACTCGCTGCGCGCCGCGATCGGGCTGGTCCCCGAGGACTCCTTCCTCTTCTCCGACACCGTCCGCGCCAACATCGCCTACGGCCGTCCCGACGCGAGCGACGAGCAGATCGAGGCCGCCGCCCGCACCGCCCAGGCGGACCGGTTCATCGCCGAGCTGCCCGACGGCTACGCCACCATGGTCGGCGAGCACGGCCTCACCCTCTCCGGCGGCCAGCGCCAGCGCGTCGCACTCGCCCGCGCGATCCTCACCGACCCGCGCCTGCTCGTCCTCGACGACGCCACGTCCGCGGTGGACGCCCGCGTGGAGCACGAGATCCACGAGGCGCTGGCGCAGGTCATGCGGGGCCGCACCACCCTGCTCATCGCGCACCGCCGCTCCACCCTCAACCTCGCCGACCGCATCGCCGTCCTCGACGGCGGCCGGCTCGCCGACCTCGGCACCCACGAGGAGCTCCAGGAACGCTCGGACCTCTACCGGCGCCTGCTCACCGACCCGGACGAGCTGGGCGGGGTCTCCCCGGGCCACACCCCGCCCGCCGAGCCGCAGGAGGACACCTCGGTCCGCGACGAACTGGACGCCGAGTTCGACGCCGAACGCGGGCTGACCCCCCGCCTGTGGACCGGTGACCGCGAGCCCAAGGACAACGCCCTGGCCGGCATGCCGGCCACCCCCGAACTCCTCGCCCAGGTCGAGGCGCTGCCCCCGGCGGCGGACACCCCGGACATCGACGAGGCGCGCGCGGTGCGCCCGGAGGAGTCGTACGGCCTGAAGCACCTGCTGCGGGGCTTCGGACGGCCGCTGCTGATCAGCCTGGCGCTCGTCGCCGTCGACGCCGGGGTGGGCCTCCTGCTGCCCGTCCTGATCCGGCACGGCATCGACCAGGGCGTCAGCCGGATGGCGCTCGGCGCGGTCTGGGCGGCCTCCCTGCTCGGCCTGCTCACGGTGTTCGTGCAGTGGGCGGCGCAGATCGGCGAGACCCGGATGACGGGACGCACCGGCGAGCGCGTCCTGTACTCCCTGCGCCTGAAGATCTTCGCCCAGCTCCAGCGGCTGGGACTCGACTACTACGAGCGGGAGCTGACCGGCCGGATCATGACGCGGATGACGACCGACGTCGACGCGCTCTCCACGTTCCTCCAGACCGGCCTGGTCACCGCCTTCGTCTCGGTCGTCACCTTCTTCGGCATCATGGGCGTCCTGCTGGTCATCGACGTCCAGCTGGCGCTCGTCGTCTTCGCGACGCTGCCCCCGCTGGTCGTCGCCACCTACTTCTTCCGCCGGGCGAGCGTGAAGGCGTACGAACTGGCCCGCGAGCGCGTGTCGTCGGTCAACGCCGACCTCCAGGAGTCGGTGTCCGGGCTGCGCATCGTGCAGGCCTTCCGGCGGGAGCGGGACGGCGGGCGGCGATTCGCGCAGCGCAGCGACAGCTACCGGCGCGCCCGGATCCGGGGCCAGTGGCTGATCTCCCTCTACTTCCCCTTCGTGCAGTTCCTGTCGTCGGCGGCCGTGGCCGCGGTGCTGATCGCGGGCGCGAGCCGGGTCGACGCGGCCACCCTCACCACGGGCGCCCTGGTCGCCTACCTCCTCTACATCGACCTGTTCTTCGCCCCTGTGCAGCAGCTCTCCCAGGTCTTCGACGGCTACCAGCAGGCGACCGTCTCCCTCGGCCGCATCCAGGAGCTGCTGCGGGAGCCCACGTCCACGAAGGCGGCCGACGAGCCGCTCGCGGTGCGCTCCCTGCGCGGCGAGATCGCCTTCGAGGACGTCAGCTTCGCCTACGGCGACGACGAGACGGCGCTCACCGGCATCGACCTGACGATCCCCGCCGGCCAGACCGTCGCCTTCGTCGGCGAGACCGGGGCCGGCAAGTCGACCCTGGTCAAGCTGGTGGCCCGGTTCTACGACCCGACCGCCGGCCGGGTGACGGTCGACGGCATCGATCTGCGGACGCTCGACATCACCTCGTACCGCCATCGGCTCGGTGTCGTCCCGCAGGAGGCGTACCTCTTCCAGGGCACCGTGCGGGACGCCATCGCCTACGGCCGCCCCGACGCCACCGACGCGCAGGTGGAGGCGGCGGCCCGCGCGGTCGGCGCGCACGAGATGATCGCCACGCTGGAGGGCGGCTATCTGCACGAGGTCGCCGAGCGTGGCCGCAACCTCTCCGCCGGGCAAAGGCAGTTGATCGCGCTGGCGCGCGCGGAGCTGGTCGACCCCGACGTCCTGCTCCTGGACGAGGCGACGGCCGCCCTGGACCTGGCCACCGAGGCACAGGTCAACCAGGCGACGCAGCGGCTCGCGGGCCGCCGTACGACGCTCGTGGTCGCCCACCGGCTGACCACCGCCGCGCGCGCCGACCGGGTCGTGCTGATGGCCCACGGCCGCGTCGCCGAGGACGGCACGCACGACGAACTGCTGGCCCTGGACGGCCAGTACGCGCGGCTGTGGCGGACCTTCGTGGGCGAGCCCGTCCCGACGGTGTAGCGGGGCCCACGCGACGGGTGGCGGGGCCCGGCGCGGGGTGCCCCGAGGCCCGGGGGCGAGGCGCGCGCAACCGTCGTACACCTGTCCTGCGTCCGTACACCAGTACGGTGATGGTCGCGTGACAGGAGGGACGACCGTGGACAGTGGTGCGATACGCCGGCGGCTGGCACTCGGCATGACCGTGCTGGCCGCCTCCGGACTGCTTGCGCTCGCGGCGCCGGGCAGCGCCGACGCGGCCCCCACGCAGTGCGCCGGGCGGAAGGTGAAGACCGTCACCTTCTCGACCGGCGTCGTCCACCTCTACAAGCGCGACGGCTACGTCTGCGCCGTCACCCTCGCCGACCACCCCGGCCGCAGGACGGCGATGTCGGTCAGCGTGCAGGCGCGCGGCACCCGGCCGGTCGTCGACAGCGGGCAGTACACCCTGCGGGCCGGTCCGGTGACCGTGCACGCCGGGCACCGCTGCGTGCGGATCAAGGGCACCGTGGGGCGGGGAACGGTCAGCACGGGCTGGATCCTGTGCTGACGTGGCCGACCCGCCGACCCGCCGAGTCTCAACCCCCTCTGGTGTGAAGGGTGTTGCTGGGATAGCTTCCGGCGCACATCCGTTTCACAGGGAGGGTGCATGCGCAAGGCGCTCAGATGGCTGCTGGCGCTCACCGTGCTCATAGGCACGTTGAGCACGGCCGGGGCGGCCACCGCCGCCGTGCCGGAGGCCACCGGAACGACCGACATCAAGGAGCGGCTGCTCTCCGTACCGGGCATGAGCCTGATCGAGGAGAAGCCGTACGCCGGCTACCGCTACTTCGTCCTCGACTACACCCAGCCGGTCGACCACCGGCACCCGTCCAAGGGCACGTTCCAGCAGCGGATCACCGTGCTGCACAAGGACGTCGGCCGACCGACGGTCTTCTACACCGGCGGCTACAACGTCTCCACCACTCCCAGCCGCCGTGAGCCGACCCAGATCGTGGACGGCAACCAGGTCTCCATGGAGTACCGCTTCTTCACGCCGTCCCGGCCCGACCCGGCCGACTGGTCCAAGCTCGACATCTGGCAGGCGGCGAGCGACCAGCACCGCATCTTCAAGGCGCTGAAGAAGATCTACACCAGGAACTGGATCGCCACCGGCGGCTCCAAGGGCGGCATGACCGCCACCTACTTCGAGCGCTTCTACCCCCACGACATGGACGGCGTGGTCGCCTACGTCGCCCCCAACGACGTCGTGAACGACGAGGACGCCGCCTACGACCGCTTCTTCGCCTCGGTCGGCACCAAGGAGTGCCGCGACCGGCTGAACGCGGTGCAGCGCGAGGCGCTGGTGCGCCGCAAGCCGCTGGAGAGGAAGTACGAGGCGTACGCCGCCGAGAACGGCTACACCTTCACCACCGTCGGCAGCCTGGACCGGGCCTACGAGGCGGTCGTCCTCGACTACGTCTGGGGCTTCTGGCAGTACAGCCTGCTGTCCGACTGCGACACGATCCCGGCGGACGCGGCCACCGCGACCGACGACGAGATCTGGAACTCGGTCGACACGATCTCCGGCTTCTCCTTCTACACGGACCAGGGCCTGGAGCCGTACACGCCGTACTACTACCAGGCGGGCACCCAGCTGGGCGCACCGACGATCCACTTCCCGGCCATCGAGCGGAAGTACGTCCGCTACGGCTACCAGCCGCCCCGGAACTTCGTCCCGCGCGACATCCCGATGCGGTTCGAGCGGGGCGCGATGCGTGACGTGGACGGCTGGGTGGCGCACAACGCGCGGCACATGCTGTTCGTCTACGGCCAGAACGACCCGTGGGGCGCGGAGCGGTTCCGTGTCGGCAAGGGCTCGAAGGACGCGTACGTCTTCACGGCACCCGGTCTGAACCACGGCGCGAACGTGGCCGGTCTGGTCGCCGACGAGAAGGCGCTCGCCACCGCCCGGATCCTCGCGTGGGCCGGTGTCGCGTCCCCCGCCGTGCAGGCGGACGCGGCGGCGGCGAAGCCGCTGGCCGGGTTCGACGCGAAGCTGGACGTCCGGGACGTGGAGCGGGAGCCCGCGCTGCGGCCGTAGGGCGGCGGGGCGGTCAGACCGGGCGGGCGCAGCCCACCGGGTCGGTGCCGCCGAGCCGGACGTAGAGGGCCGTGGACGCCGGGCACTTGACGCGGGCGTCCACGGCCTTCACCACCTTGTACTGGGGTTTCTTCGCCCCCGAGCCGTCGCAGGCCGTCTCGCGCACCTGGCCGGTGCCGGAACCGTAGACGCAGTCGCCGACGATGGTGCGCGGGCCGCCCCCGCCGCCCGGGTCGCCGGGATGCGGCGGTTCCAGGTTGCGCATGCAGGCGTAGCCCTGCCGGATCGTGCCGTCGCCGTCCTCGTCGGAGGCGGCGGCCTGTTCGCTGATGTGCAGCACGAAGTCGGTGGTCGCCGGGCACGGCGGCCCGTCGGTCACCGTGCCGTCGTGGCGGGCCACGACCCGGGCCGCCGCCCGCTCGCCGGAGCACGGCACCTCGGTGAAGCTCGTGGTGCCGAAGGAGCTGCACTCGTCGGCTCCCAGGAACTCGGCGCCGTAGCCGGCCGGCACGCTGGGGCTCGGCCGCGCGCCGAGCCGGCCGTCCTGCGCGCCCGGGTCCCCCGCGCCGCCGGACCCCTGGCATCCCGTCAGCAGGGCGGCGAGCAGCGCCGACAGGGCGCACACCACCGCCACGGACCATCTCCCGCGCATCGCCATCCCCCGGCCACCCCCGTCCAGCGTGACCCGCGACAGCGGGGCACGCCAGACATCCGGGGGTCTTTGCGCCCTTCGGGGGTGGTATGCCGGGCGTGGGGCGTACGCCTAGTACGTCAGCCCGTGCCCGATCGGATACAGCACCTGCGCCGGGTCGCCCGCCCGTGGTACCGGCACCGGCAGCTTCCCGTGCGGCGCCACGTGCCCGGCGATCACCCGCGCGGCCGCGCGCAGTTCGACGTCGGTCCACGAGTACGTCGCCAAGTACGCCTTCACAGCGGGCAGTTGCGCGATGTCGTAGGGGTTGCGGACGGCGATCGCGACGACCGGCTTCCCGGTCGCGAGCAGCTGCTCCACCAGCGTCCGCTGGCCGCCGGCCCCGGTGACGTTGTACGTCCCGACGACGACCGCGTCCGCGTCACCGGCCGCCGCGACGGCCTGGGCGACGACCGCGGCCGAGGGCGCGGTGCCGGTGGACAGCGCCTTCGCCGTGAAGCCCAGTTCGGTGAGAGCGGCCGCGAGGACGCCCGTCGGCGGGCCCGTGGTGCCCGACGGGGACGCCGGGTCGGCGCCGACGACCAGCACCCTGGGGTGGGTGCGGCGGGACAGCGGGAGCACCCGGCCCTCGTTGACCAGCAGCGTCGTCGTCCGCTCGGCGATGCGGTCGGCCGTCGCGAGGTGCGCCGCCGTGCCGACCACGCGGTCCACGCCCGCCCGGCTGACGTACGGCCGCTCGAACAGGCCGAGCTTCGCCTTCAGCCGCAGCACCCGCAGGATCGATTCGTCGAGCCGGGCCTCGGTCAGCTCGCCGCCGCGAACCGCGTCCAGGACGGCGTTCCAGGCGACGTCGAGGGAGGGCGGGTCGAGGAGCTGGTCCACGCCCGCCTTCAGCGCGAGCACCGGCACCCGGTCGTCGCCGTACTTGGTACGCACGCCCTCCATGGTGAGCGCGTCGGTCACCACCACCCCGTCGTAGCCGAGTTCGCCGCGCAGGATGCCGGTCACGATCGGGTGGGAGAGGGTCGCCGGGTCGCCGGAGTCGTCCAGCGCCGGGACCATGATGTGCGCGGTCATGATCGAGTCGATGTCCGCCCGGATCGCCGCCCGGAAGGGCACCGCGTCCAGCTCCTGCCACAGCTCGCGGCTGTGGGTGATGACCGGGAAGCCGAAGTGGCTGTCGACGGCCGTGTCGCCGTGCCCGGGGAAGTGCTTGGCCGTCGCGGCCACGCCCGCCGCCCGGTACCCCTTCACCTCGGCCGTGACCAGGCCCGCCACCGCGTGCGGGTCGGCGCCGAAGGACCGTACGCCGATCACCGGGTTGGCCGGGTTGACGTTCACGTCGGCCACGGGGGAGTAGTCCTGCCGGATGCCGATCGCGCGCAGCTCGGCACCGGAGATCCGGCCGAGCGTACGGGCGTCGGCACGCGAACCGCCCGCCCCGACGGCCATCGCGCCCGGCAGCAGCGTGGCGGGCTTGCCGACGCGGCAGACGATGCCGTGCTCCTGGTCGGTGGAGATGAGGACGGGCAGGCCGCGCGGCTGCTCCAGGGACGCGGCCTGGATGCCGTTCGACAGTTCCGCGATCTGGTGCGGGTCGCGGGTGTTGTGCGCCCAGGCGAAGTAGATGATGCCGCCGACGCGGTACTTGGCGATCAGCTCGGCGGCGGTGCGGACGCCGATCTCGCTGAGGTTGGCGTCGATGTCGGCCTGGTCGGGCGCGGTGGCCGAGTGGCCGTAGACCCGCATGACGAAGAGCTGGCCGACCTTCTCCTCCAGCGTCATACGGGAGAGGAGGGCGTGCAGGTGCCGGTCGTCGCGTTCGGCGGCGTACCCGGGCACGCCGACCGTCAGGGACGCGGTGACACCGGCCGTGGCGGCGAGGACGGTACGTCTGGACGGACGTGCGGTGCTTCCCGTGCTGCGTGAACCACCTGTGTTTCTCGAACTTTCCGTGCTTCCCGCGCTGTTGTCGGGCACGTGCGCTCCCTCCCAAGGAGATCCGCTGAAGGAAACTTCCAAGGAGTCACCAATATCCGGGAAGTTTCTTCCGGTCAAGGGAGTGCACAGTAACCAGCGGGGCGCCGCCATCGGCGCAGTTGGAGGGGGGCGCGCCGATGGCGGCGTGCTGCCGGCCGTGGTACGGCGGAGAGGGGCGTCAGCGTTCGCAGCCAGCAGCGAGGCCGACACCGCACCACGGTGACTCGTCCGGCAGTTCGGTCGTTGGACGCGGGGTGCGAAGGCTGGGTTCCCGCCTGCCGCCCGATTTCCGTAAGTTGGTACGGGTGTGTTCAGCGGGGTGCGTGCGCCGATACGTCCGGCCAGCGGGCCTGGAGCGCGCGCACGGTCTCCGCGATCGCCGGCCGCCGGGCCGCCCCCGTGCGCCACAGCGCGTACAGGCGGCGCACGGGCATCGGGTCCATCGGCACCTCCACGACCCCGTCCGGCAGCGGGCCGCGACCGAGCCGGGGGATGAGGGCGACGCCCAGGCCGGCCGCGACGAGCGCCACGATGGTCGGGTTCTCCTCGGCCTGGTGCACGAGGTCCGGCTCGTGCCCGGCCGCGCGCAGCGTGCGCACGAGCCAGTCGTGGCAGACCCGGCCGGGCGGCTGGCAGATCCACCGCTCGCCGCCCAGCTCCTCCCGCCGCACGTCCGTCCGCCCGGCCAGCGGATGCCCCTCGGGTACGAGCAGATCGCACAGGTCGTCCCCGATGACCGCCTGCTCCACCCCCGCCGGGGCGGGCAGCGGCGCGATGTCCCAGTCGTGCGCCACCGCGAGGTCGACGGCGCCCTTGGCGACCAGGTCGACGGAGAGATGCGGGTCGACCTCGCAGAGCCGGGCGTCCAGCGCGGGGTGCCGCTCGGCCAGGTCGGCGAGCACGGGCGGCAGCAGCCCGCGGGCCGCCGACGCGAAAGCCGCCAGGGTCAGCCGCCCGGCGGGCAGCCCGCGGCGCTCCTCCAGCTCGGTCTCGGCCCGCTCCACGATGGCCATCAACTGCCGTGCGGTGGCGGCCAGCTGATGTGCCTCGGGGGTGAGCCGCACCCCGCGCCCCTCCCGCTCCAGCAGCACGGTCCTGGTCTCCCGCTCCAGCTTGGTGATCTGCTGGGACACGGCTGACGGGGTGTACCCGAGCGCGGCGGCGGCCGCTCCGACCGTGCCGTGCACGGAGACGGCGTGCAGCGCGCGGAGGCGCTGGAGATCGAGCATGACCCCTCCTGGTGCTCGGCGTCGGCCGCTTAGCGTTCCTTAATCCGACCGTGCAGCAATCATCGCTGGTGCTTCATGGTCGTGGGAAGTGATCCTCGACGTATGAAACCCGCGCACCTCGCCCTCGCCGTCGCCGTGGCCGCCGTCTGGGGCGTGAACTTCACGGTCATCGAGATCGGCCTCGACCACTTCCCGCCCCTGCTCTTCTCGGCCCTGAGGTTCCTGGTCGCGGCCGTCCCGGCGGTCTTCTTCGTCGGACGCCCGAAGGTGGCGTGGAAATGGATCGTGGCGGTGGGCCTGGTCCTGGGAGTGGCGAAGTTCGGGCTGCTGTTCGTCGGCATGGACGCCGGAATGCCGGCCGGCCTGTCGTCCCTCGTGCTCCAGATACAGGCGGTGTTCACCGCGCTGATCGCGTTCGCGGTGCTCGGCGAGCGGCCCACCGCGGTCCGCGCGGCGGGCATGCTGGTCGCTCTCGCCGGCATCGGCGTCGCGGCCGTGGACGAGGGCGCCTCGGGCCCGCTCGGCGCCTTCGCGCTGGTCGTCGCGGCCGCGGTCTGCTGGGGCGCCTCGAACGTCCTGACCCGCAAGGCGGCACCCCCGGACGCCCTGAACTTCATGGTGTGGGTGAGCACGGTCCCGGTCCTGCCGCTGCTGGCCCTGTCCCTGCTGCTGGAGGGCCCCGCCCGGGACTACGACGCCCTGGGCGCGCTGGACCGGCAGGGCGTCGGCACGGTCGTGTACGTCGCCTGGGTCACCACGGTCTTCGGCTTCGGAGCCTGGGGCTGGCTGCTGCGCCGTCACCCCGCCTCAACGGTCGCCCCCTTCTCGTTGCTCGTCCCCGTCTTCGGGATGACGTCCGCGGCCCTCTTCCTGGGCGAGTCGGTGAGCCCGCTCAGATGGTGCGCGGCGGCACTGCTGGTCGGTGGGGTCGCGCTGACGTCCGTGGCACCCGCGCGCCCCACCGCGCGGCTGGACGGCGCGCGCCTCGGGAGCCGTCGACCGGTCTCCTGACCTCGGGAAGCGTCGGGCCGGCGGCGTCGCCGACGAGGGTGACGCCGTCCATGAAGCGGCTAGGAGGTGGCGCGGACCCGGGAGAACAGGCGTCCGGCCAGGTCGACGCCCGTCACCGTGCCGCTGTCGTCGCGGCCGAAGAAGCCGCGCTGCCCCTTGAAGGCCCCCTCGGTGATGACGTACTCGTCGCCGTCCCCCGGCAGCAGACCGAAGGGGAACGGCGCGTGGTCCGGCGGGAGCTCGGTGTCGCAGGCGGCGCGCAGCTCCGGCTTGATCCGGACCTCCAGGGTCAGACCGGTGCCGTCCGTGCCGACGGCGAAGGTCATCGCGTCGTTCTCGTACGCGCCGGTGACCTCCCGCGCGCGGGCCGGGTCGTACGGGATCGGCTCGGGGTCGCGGTCGACCACGCCGAGGTACGTCTCCAGTGCCCAGCGGACGATCGTCCGGTTGCAGGGGATGCCGTCCGGACCGGCGTTGGACAGCGCGACCACCGCGAAGTCCCGTTCGGGGACGAGGAGGAGCTCCGCGAACTGGCCGTTCGCCGAGCCGCCGTGGCCGACGGTGCGCACCCCGTCCACCTCGCGCAGGAACCAGGCGATGCCCAGCGCGTCCCCGAGCGAGCTGGCCCGCAGAGCGACCGTCCGCTCCCGCATCCGGTGCAGCGTCCCGGCCGACAGGACCCGCTCACCGCTCTGCGCCCGGCCGTCACCGAGGTGGAAGCGGGCCCAGCGCAACAGGTCCGAGACCGAGGTGACGAGTCCGCCGCCGGGGTTGTTGGCGCGGGTGCCCTTCCAGGGGCGGGCGACGGACAGGGTGCCGTCCGCGTCGAGGTTGTGGCCGACCGCGAAACGCCGGGTCAGTACGTCGTCGGCCCGGTAGAAGCTCTGTGCCAGGCCGAGCGGTTCCAGTACGAGGGAGGCGACGGCCTGTTCGTACGTCAGCCCCGTGACGTTCTCCAGGAGATGCCCCAGCAGGTTGAAGCCGGCCTGGCTGTAGGAGGAGCGGGCGCCGGGCGGGGCGATCAGCTCGTGGCCGGCCAGCTTCGCCACGAAGGAGGCCAGGGCGTCGTCGCCCTCGCCGGTGTCGACGAGGAGGTTCCAGTCCAGGCCGGCCGTGTGGTTGAGCAGCCGCCGCACGGTGACCTGGGCGGCGGCCTCCTCGTCGGCGAGCGCGAACGAGGGGGCGTAGCGGCTCACCGGGGCGTCCAGGTCGACCCTCCCCTCCTCGACCAGCCGCATGAGTGCCGTCGCCGTGTGGGTCTTGGTCACCGAGGCCACCTGGAACAGCGTGTGCTCGTCGACCGGCAGCGGGTTCTCGATGCTGGTGATCCCGTGGGACGCGGTCAGCTCCCGGCCCCCCGCCAGGATCCCGACGGCGACGCCGGGGATGCCGTACCGCCGCGCCGTCGCCCCGGCGATCTCGGCCGCTGTCTCGTATGACATCGCGTTCCCCTTCCGGAGGACTCCCCAGCCGACTTGCACTTTGTTCAAGTCGGTGCGGCACGACTGTAGGGCAGGACTTGAACAAAGTGCAAGCGGGTGTCGTGGATCCGGGCCGGGACGCTCAGCGGGACGTGCTCCGGTCGTAGATCCGCGCCTTGGTTCCTCGAAGGTCTACCGACGGGCCTTCGGCGATTCCCGGATCGTCCCGGGCGCCGCTCACCTCCACCCGGACGCGGGGTACGGCTCGTGGCCCGCGGCGCCGGAGTGGTGCCTCGCGGGCGACGGCGAGTTCAGTCCCCGGCCCCCGGCCCGGTGGCGCCGCGCAGCTCGGGTGTCGAGGCGGCCACCGCCGTCACCGCCGCCAGGCACAGCAGGCCCCCACTGATCAGCGCCGTCGCTCCGGACGTCCAGCCGGCGATCAGGCCGCCGCGCAGATTGCCCAGGTTGGGGCCCGCCTGGCCGACGATCTGCTCAGCGGCCGTGACCCGGCCGAGCAGGGCGTCCGGGGTGCGGGTCTGCACGATGGTGCTGCGCGAGACGACAGCCGTGGTGTCGGCCGCCCCGGCCAGCACCAGCAGGGCGAGCCCCGTCCAGGCGCTGGTGGTCAGACCGAAGAGGACCAGGGCGGCGCCCCAGGTGGCGGACGCGCACAGCATCACCGGCCCCGGGCGCCCCAGGCGCGTGATCGAGCCGGAGAACGCGGAGGTGGCCAGGCCGCCCACGGCGAGGGCGGAGAGGAACAGGCCCAGCGTGCTCGGGTCGTCGCCGAAGCGCTCCGCGTTGACCAGCGGGAACAGACTCACCGGGAACGACAGCACCGTCGCGGCCAGATCGGTGAGCAGGGCGCCGCGCACCGCGCGGTGGCCGGTCAGGAACCGCAGCCCGTCCAGCACCCCGCGCAGTCCCGGCCGGGAGCGCTCGCCCTCGGGCGGCAGCGCGGGCAGCCCGAAGGCGCCGTAGAAGGACAGACCGAAGCTCAGGGCGTCCAGGAGGTAGCAGGCGCCGATGCCCAGCCGGCCGAGCAGCACGCCCGCGAGCGCCGGGCCGAGCAGCATCATCGCCTGGCCGGTGATCTGGTTCAGGGCGAGCCCGGCCGCCACCTGTTCCTTGGGCAGCAGCCGTGGCACGAACACGCCCGCGGCCGGCGCCCCGACCGCCCCGCAGGACGACTGAGCGGCGACCAGGCCGAGCAGCACGACCACCGGCACGTGCCCGTTGAAGCCCTGCACGGCGAGGAGGAGGGAGCAGACCGCCTGGCCGACCGTGGCGAGCAGGAACACCCGGCGGCGGTCGGCCCGGTCCACCCAGGCCCCCGCGAACAGCCCGACCGCGACCATCGGCAGCGCCTGCGCGAGACCGACCGCGCCGCTCCAGACCGTGCTGTGGGTCATGTCCCAGACCTGGTACATGACGGTGACCATGGTCATGACGCCGCCGAGCATGGACACCGTCCGCCCGATCAGCAGCCGCCGGAAGACAGGGGAGGTGCGCAGCGGACGTACGTCGATCAGCGCGTGCGTCAGACTCATGAGGGGGCGACGGGGCCGGGCGGGTTCACGGCCGTGAGGCTAACCGGCCGGGCCGGGCTCCGGCGAACCGATTTCCCCGGACGCCCGCACGACGAGCGGCGCCACCGCCCTACGCCGACTCGTTCAGCAACCGCCCCAGGTGCTCCCGCCCCGCGCCCAGCAGCTCCGGCAGCGGCGCGGCATCCTCGTACCAGCGCTTCTCGTACTCCCAGCACAGCCAGCCGTCCCAGCCGTGCCGGGAGAGCACCTCCACGCACTCGGTGAGCGGCAGGACCCCGGCGCCCAGCGGCAGCGGCGCGGTGTCGTCGGCGGCGGCGATGTCCTTGACCTGGACGTAGCCGAGGTACGGCGCGAGGGCCGCGTACGTCTCCGCGGGCTGCTCGCCGCCCAGCCAGGTGTGCATCACGTCCCACAGCGCCCCCGCCTGCCGGTGGCCGACCGGGCCCAGGATCCGGATCGCGGCGGCCCCGGTGCGGTGCGAGTCGTGGGTCTCCAGCAGGATCCGTACGCCGACGTCGGCGGCGTACTCGGCGGCCGTGCCCAGCCGGCGCGCGGCGACGGCGTCGGCCTCCCGCGGGGACTGTCCGGTGGCGGCGCCCGGGAAGACCCGCACGAAGGGCGCGCCCAGGTCGCGGGCCAGGTCGAGAAGTCCGCGGATCTCGTCGAGCACGGCGGTGTCGTCGCCGGGCGCGGCCACGCGCGCGTACCCCGCCAGACCGAGGATCTCGACGCCCGCCGCCTTGAACCCGGCCGCCACATCGGTCCGTTCGGCGGCGGTGAGGCCCGGATGCACCGGCTCCTCCGGATGCGCGCGCAGCTCCACTCCGTGATAACCGTGCTCGGAGGCCAGTCGCAGCACGTCCGGGAGCGGCAGGCCGGGGACACCGAGGGTGGAGAAGGCCAGCTTCATGTCCATCGACCCTACTCGTCGCCGCCGTCCCGCGCGCCCCCTCGTGCCCCGCTCACCCGGCCGTCCCGCGCAGGTCCAGCCGCCAGTCCTGGCCCACCAGGTCCTTGCCGAAGGAACGGTGCGGGGTCTCGGCGGTGAGGACGAAGCCGTGCCGCCCGTAGACGCGCCGGGCGGCGGCGAGCACGTCGTTGGTCCACAGCACGAGGTCCCGGTAGCCGACCTCGCGCGCGAAGGCGACGACGGCCGTGACCAGCCGGTCCCCGAGCCCCAGGCCGCGCGCGTCCGGCTCGACCAGCAGGAGCCGCAGCCGCGCGGTGCCGGGCGCCTCGTCCCGTACGCACATCACGCAGCCCACCGGCCGCCCGTCGAGCTCGGCGATCCACACCCGTTCCAGGTGCGGGTCGTGGTCCTCGGCGAAGTCGGCGACGATCCTCGCCACCAGCCCCTCGTAGTCGGTGTTCCACCCGTACTCGGCGGCGTACAGCGCCGCGTTGCGCTGCACGATCCAGCCCAGGTCACCGGGTCCCGGCTCGCGCAGGACCACGTCCTCGGCGCGGGGCGGGCGGCGCTCGTCCAGGATGGTCCGGATCGTGCGCATCGCCTCCGCGAGACGCGGACGGTCGCCGGGCGCCACGCTCCCCAGCAGGGAACCGACCGTCTCCCGGGCCCGCTCGTCCAGCAGTTCGGCGGCCTCCCGCCCGTGCGCGGTGAGCGTGACCCGGCGACGGCGCGGATCGTCCTTGGACGGTGCGCGCTCGACGAGCCCGTCCCGCTCGAAGCGGTTCAGGATCCGGCTCAGATAGCCGGAGTCCAGGGAGAGTTCGGCGCGCAGGTCGGCCGCGTCCGTACGACGGGAGTGCGCGAGTTCGTACAGGACGCGGGACTCGGTGAGGGTGTACGGGGCGTACAGGTGGCGGCCGTAGTCGAGGGCGCCGATGACGTTCGTGTAGAAGCGGTTGAAGGAGCGGATGTCCTGGACGCTCATGGCTCGACCCCGGTGATCCGATGGCTGACTCAGTCAGAGATACCTCGAACCGAGCGTAGGCCGCCCACCACGCCACGACCAGCCCCGAGACAGCCTGTCCGCGGTCCGCCCGAGTCGGCACCGGTTCTCGCCGCAGCCCGTCCGTCGTTCCGCTTCAGTCCGTCCGGCGTTGCGATTGGGTCCGTCCGTCGTTCGGCTTCAGTCCGTCTGGCGTTGCGTTTGGGCCCGTCCAGCGTTCCGCTTCAGTCCGTGCGGCGTTGCGATTGGGTCCGTCCGTCGTTCGGCTTCAGTCCGTCCGGCGTTGCGACTGGGCCCGTCCGTCGTTCGGCTTCAGTCCGTCCGGCGTTGCGACTGGGCCCGTCCGTCGTTCCGCCTCAGCCCGTCCGGCGTTGCGACTGGGCCGGCCAGGAGTTCTTCAGCCCGTCCGGCGTTTGAGGACGAGGCCGTTCAGGCCGAAGCGGGGGTCTGGGGGCGGCAGCCCCCAGCGAGACGCCCGCACCAGCGCCGGGGCGAGTCACACCGACGGTACGGTCACCCCCGCGGCACCCCGGAGGACCCCCGCACCATCAGCTCCCCCCGAACCGTCGCGATCTCCCCGGGCGGCGGCTCCTCCCGCCCCATCGCGATCCGCCCGGCCCGCGCACCGGCCTCGGCCAGCGGCAGCCGCACCGTCGTCAGGGACGGCACCGCGTCGATGCTGAAGGGGAGGTCGTCGAAGCCGGCCACCGACACGTCCTCCGGGATCCTCCGCCCGGACTCGCGCAGCGCCGCGCAGGCGCCCAGGGCGACGGAGTCGTTGGCCGCGACGACCGCCGTGAGGGACGGGTCGCGGCGCAGCAGTTCCAGGGTCGCCTCGTGGCCGGAGCGCCGGTCGTAGCGGCCGTGCACGGTCCAGCGCGGGTCCTCGTCGATGCCCGCCGCCGTCAGTGCCGCCCGGTGTCCCTCCAGCCGGTGCCGGGTGGTCGTCCGCTCCTCGGGTCCGGCGATGTAGCCGAGCCGCCGGTGCCCGAGTCCGATCAGGTGGTCGGTCAACTCCCGCCCGCCGCCCCGGTTGTCGAAGGTCAGCGCGACCGCCCCGGTGTCCGGCGCGGGCGGTCGCCCGCACAGCACCACCCGGGTCCCGGCCGCCGCCAGCTTGCGCAGCTTCGCCGCCACGGCCGCCGCGTGCGGCTGGTCCTCCACGGCACCGCCGGTCAGCACCACGGCCGCGGCGCGCTGCCGCTGGAGCAGCGTGAGATAGGTCAGTTCGCGCTCCGGGGAGCCGCCCGTGTTGCAGACGACCGCCAGCCGCTCGCCGCCGGCCCGGCCGCCCGGACCGCCGATCTCGGACTGGATGGCGCTCGCCATGATCCCGAAGAACGGGTCGGCGATGTCGTTGACCAGGATCCCCACCAGGTCGGAGGTGGCGGCGGCGAGCGCGCTGGCCGGTCCGTTCAGCACGTAGTCCAGCTCGTCCACCGCCCGCAGCACCCGTTCCCGGGTGGAGGCCGCCACGGGGTAGTTCCCGTTGAGTACGCGCGACACCGTCGCGGGGGAGACCTGGGCGCGGGCCGCCACGTCCGCCAGGGTCACCGTCATCTCGTTGTCCTCCGGTCGCGCATCGAGTCGCACCTCGCCGTACGTCGTCGCACACACAGACCGTCCGCAGGGCATGTACAGGGAGTGCACAGGCCCACGATCCACAGCGACGGCGTCGTGCGGTCCGAGCAGACCTTACGGCCCCACACCCGAGTTGTTCGCCCCCTCGAACAACTCGAAGTGGACACGGCCTTGTCCGGACCACCGGTCAGAGGCTAGCTTCTCACTACATAGAAAGCGCTTGCTGCGGTTGCCCGTTAACACCAGAATCCGGGCGCTCGGCGCCCACGAAGGGACTGACGTGACACGCAAGACGGTGCGTATCGCCATGAACGGCGTGACCGGTCGCATGGGCTACCGCCAGCACCTGGTCCGCTCCCTGCTGGCCCTCCGTGAGCAGGGCGGGCTCGACCTCGGCGACGGCACCGTGCTGTGGCCGGAACCGATCCTCGTCGGGCGCCGCGAGCACGCGCTGCGCGCGCTCGCCGAGCGCCACGGCCTGGAGCACGTCTCGACGGACCTGGACGCGGTCCTCGCCGACCCGGCCGTGGACATCTACTTCGACGCCCAGGTGACGTCGGCCCGCGAGGAGGCGATCAGGAAGGCGATCACCGCCGGGAAGCACGTCTACACGGAGAAGCCGACCGCCACCGGCCTCGACGGCGCCCTGGAACTGGCCCGCCTGGCCGAGGAGAAGGGCATCAGGCACGGCGTCGTCCAGGACAAGATCTTCCTGCCGGGCCTGCTCAAGCTGAAGCGCCTGATCGACGGCGGCTTCTTCGGCCGGATCCTGTCCGTCCGCGGTGAGTTCGGCTACTGGGTCTTCGAGGGCGACTGGCAGCCCGCGCAGCGCCCCTCGTGGAACTACCGTGCCGAGGACGGCGGCGGCATCGTCGCCGACATGTTCCCGCACTGGGAGTACGTCCTGCACGAGCTCTTCGGCCGGGTCAAGTCCGTCCAGGCCCTCGCCACCACCCACATCCCGCAGCGCTGGGACGAGCAGGGCAAGCCCTACGACGCCAGCGCCGACGACGCCGCGTACGGCATCTTCGAACTCGAAGGCGGCGCGATCGCGCAGATCAACTCGTCCTGGGCGGTCCGCGTCAACCGGGACGAGCTCGTCGAGTTCCAGGTGGACGGCACGGAGGGCTCGGCCGTCGCGGGTCTGCGCAGCTGCCGCGCCCAGCACCGCTCCGCCACTCCCAAGCCGGTCTGGAACCCGGACATCCCCGCCACCGAGGTCTTCCGCGACCAGTGGCAGGAGGTCCCGGACAACGCCGAGTTCGCCAACGGCTTCAAGGCCCAGTGGGAGCTGTTCCTGCGGCACGTCTACGCCGACGCCCCCTACCACTGGGACCTCCTCGCCGGCGCCCGTGGCGTGCAGCTCGCCGAACTGGGCCTGCGGTCCTCGGCCGAGGGCCGCCGCCTCGACGTACCGGAGATCTCGCTGTGACCATCCGGCTCCCCGGCCCGGCGGGCGGACTGCGGACCTACGAGCCCCGCACCGAACCCCTGGACGTCACGCCCGGCATCCCCTTCACCTCCCGTACGGTCTTCTCGGCGGCGCACGTCGTCGCCGACCCGTTCGCCGATGTCGGCCCCGACTCCCCGGCGGCCGTCGACTGGGACGCCACCCTCGCCTTCCGCCGCCATCTGTGGTCCCACGGGCTCGGGGTCGCCGAGGCCATGGACACCGCCCAGCGCGGCATGGGCCTGGACTGGGCGGGCGCGGCCGAGCTGATCCGGCGCAGCGCCGCCGAGGCCAGGTCGGTCGGCGGCCGCATCGCCTGCGGCGTCGGCACCGACCAGCTCACCGGCGGCGGCTCACCGGCCGAGATCCGCCGGGCCTACGAGGAACAGCTCGCCCTGGTCGAGGAGTCGGGCGCCCAGGCGATCCTGATGGCGTCCCGCGCGCTGGCCGCCGCCGCCTCGGGACCCGAGGACTACCTGGAGGTCTACGGCCACCTGCTGCGCCAGGCCGCCGAGCCGGTGATCCTGCACTGGCTGGGCCCGATGTTCGACCCGGCGCTGGAGGGCTACTGGGGGTCGACGGACCTCGACGCGGCCACCGAGACGTTCCTGGACGTCATCGCCGCCCACCCCGGCAAGGTCGACGGCATCAAGGTCTCCCTCCTGGACGCCCGGCGAGAGGTCGACCTGCGCCGCCGGCTGCCCGAGGGCGTCCGCTGCTACACCGGCGACGACTTCCACTATCCCGAGCTGATCGCGGGCGACGAGCGGGGCTTCAGCCACGCCCTGCTCGGTGTCTTCGACCCGCTCGGCCCGCTCGCGGCGGAGGCCGTACGCGTCCTGGACACCGGGGACGTGACGGGATTCCGCGGGCTCCTCGACCCGACCGTCGAGCTGTCCCGCCACCTCTTCCAGGCGCCCACCCGCTTCTACAAGACGGGCGTGGTCCTGCTCGCGTGGCTGGCCGGCCACCAGACCCACTTCACGATGGTCGGCGGCCTGCAGTCGGCCCGCTCCCTCCCGCACCTCGCCCGCGCCTACGAACTCGCCGACGGACTGGGCCTGTTCCCCGACCCGAAGCGGGCGCAGGAGCGGATGCGGACCCTGCTCGCCCTGTACGGAGTGAACCAGTGACCGACGAACTCGCCCGCTTCAGCATCAACCAGATGACGGTCAGGCAGCTGTCGCTGCCCGAACTGGCCGACGCCTGCCGGGAGCTGGGGGTGCCAGGCGTGGGCCTGTGGCGCGAGCCGGTCCAGGCGTACGGCGTGGAGGCGGCGGCGAAGCTGGTCCGCGACGCGGGTCTCGCCGTCACCACCCTGTGCCGGGGCGGCTTCCTCACGGCGATCGACCCGGCCGAACGGGCGGCGGCCCTCGCCGACAACCGTCGCGCCGTCGACGAGGCGGCCACGCTGGGCACGGACACCCTCGTCCTGGTCGGCGGCGGCCTCCCCGCCGGCTCCAGGGACCTGTACGGCGCCCGGGAGCGGATCGCCGACGCCCTCGCGGAACTGGGCCCCTACGCCGAGTCCCATGGCGTCCGCCTCGCGATCGAGGCCCTGCACCCCATGTACGCCTCCGACCGCTGCGTGGTCTCCACCCTCACCCAGGCCCTGGACCTGGCGGAACGCTTCCCCGCGCACCAGGTGGGTGTCACGGTCGACACATACCACGTCTGGTGGGACGACCGGGCGCCCGCCCAGATCGCCCGCGCGGGCGCCGGAGGCCGTATCCACTCCTTCCAGCTCGCCGACTGGACCACCCCCCTGCCCGAGGGCGTCCTCGACGGCCGTGGGCAGCTCGGCGACGGCGCGATCGACCTGCGGGAGTGGAAGGCCCACGTGGACGCGGCCGGCTACACCGGACCCATCGAGGTCGAACTCTTCAACGAGGGCCTGTGGGCACGCGACGGCCGCGAGGTCCTGACGGAGACGGCGCATCGATTCACCGAACACGTGAACCGGGGCACGTGAGTGCCTCGGACCTGAGGACCTGAGGGGCTGCGGGGCTGCGGGGCTGCGGGGCTGCGGGGCTGCGGGGCTGCGGGGCTGCGGGGCGCGGGCCCGGCCGCGCCGGCGGTCGCCGTGCGGGCGCACGGCGACCAGCGGCCCGCTCGGTGGCCGCTCACCACGCTCTGCACGACATCGGGCGGAAAAAAATCCCGGAGACCGTGCAACCCTTCCCGCGCTTGGCGGGTCGTACTTGGCATCAGGACCTTTGGAGGGGGATCTGGGGGGATCGCGGGGGTTCTGATACGGAGGGGAAGAGCCGAGGGGGTCAGGTCGACGGACCGGGCCCCCTCGAAGCTTTCACGCGGGCGACCCCGGCACGGGCGCACCGGCACGAGCGACCCCGGCGCGGGCCACGGCGCCACGAGCGACCCCGGCACACGCGACAGCGGCGACCCCGGCACACGCGACAGCGGTCAGAAGAACACGCCGCAGCGCAGCAGCACGTTCGCGTACGGCCGTGCCTCGCCCGTGCGGACCACCAGCCGGGCGCCCGCCGACAGTTCCTTGAGCCGCTCGTGCGACACCAGCACCAGCCCGGGGAAGTACCCGTCCAGCAGCGCGGCCGCCGCCGGATTCGCCGACCGCACCTCCGTCGCCGCCGTGCCGCCCTCGATCACCAGCTCGGCCATCAGCCCGTCCAGGACCTCGGCGAAGGACGGCACCCCGGCCCGGAACGCCAGGTCCACCACGCGCGGTCCGTCCGGTATCGGCATGCCTGCGTCACACACCAGCACCCCGTCGCCGTGCCCCAACTCGGCCAGCGCCGCCGAGAGATGCCGGTTCAGGATTCCAGCCCGCTTCACCGGGAATCACCTTCCGGCGAGGTTCCGGCCGCGCTGCCCGAGCCGCTCGTCCTGCCGGGGGTCCGGGGGTCTTCCTCCGGAACGGCACGGCAGAGCGCCTCCGCCTCCGCCGCCGTCGGGAACGACTCCTGCGCGCCCCGCTTCGTCACCGCGGCCGCGCCGACCCGGGCCGCGTACGTCGCGGCCTGCGCGAGGGACGAGCCCGTGCCCAGCTTCCAGGCCAGCGCCGCGGTGAACGCGTCACCGGCGCCCGTGGTGTCCACGGCCTCCACCCGCACGGAGGGGATCCGGGTGACACCCTCCGCGTCGGCCACCAGCGCGCCCTCGCCGCCCAGGGTGACGACCACCGAGCGCGGCCCCTTCGCCAGCAGGGCGCGCGCCCAGTCGGCGGGCTCGTCGCCCGCACCGGACCCGCCGAGGATCACCTTCGCCTCGTGCTCGTTCACGATCAGCGGGTCGCACGCCGCCAGCACCTCGTCCGGCAGCGGACGCGGCGGCGACGGGTTCAGCACGAACCGGCTGTCCGGCGCCAGGTTCCGGACCGCCTCGACGACCGTCTCCAGCGGGATCTCCAGCTGCGCCGAGACCACTCGCGAGGCCCGGAACAGGCTTTCCGCGCCCCGGACGTCCGCCGGTGCGAGCTTTCCGTTCGCGCCCGGCGACACCACGATGCTGTTGTCCCCGGACGGGTCCACCGTGATCAGCGCGACCCCGGTCGGCGCACCGCCGGCCAGGACGCCCACCGTGTCCACCCCGGCGGCCCGCTGCGCGTCCAGGAGCAGCCGGCCGTACGCGTCGTCGCCGACCCGGGCCAGCAGCGCCGTACGCGCCCCGAGCCGGGCGGCGGCGACCGCCTGGTTCGCGCCCTTGCCGCCGGGGTGGACGGCCAGGTCGGAACCGAGCACCGTCTCACCGGCCCCCGGCCGTCGCTCGACACCGATCACCAGGTCGGCGTTGGCCGACCCCACGACCAGAAGGTCGTAGTCGTACATGAGATGACTCCCTAAGCACATGGGTTGAGACGGCCGGGCGGCCCCTGGTGAGGGCCGCCCGGCCGGTGGCCGATCCGTCAGCCGGTGAAGCCGGCCACGTTCTCCTTCGTGACCACCTTGACCGGCACCTTCACGGTCGTCTCCACCTTCTTGTCCTGGGCGGCCTTCAGGGCGTTGTCCACCGCGATCCTGCCCAGCTGGCTCGGCTGCTGCGCCACCGACGCGTACAGCGTGCCGTTCTTGACCGCCGTCAGGCCGTCGGGGGTGCCGTCGAAGCCGACCACCGAGACCGACTTGCCGGCCTTGGAGCCCAGCGCCTTGATCGCGCCGAGCGCCATCTCGTCGTTCGCGGCGATGACGCCCTGGACGTCGGGGTGGGCCTGGAGCAGGTTCGACATCACGTCGAGCCCCTTGGTGCGGTCGAAGTCGGCGGGCTGCTGGGCCACGACCTTGATCCCCGGGTAGGCCTTGAGACCTTCGGCGAAGCCCGCGGCGCGCTCCCGGGCGGCGGAGGTGCCCGGCTGCCCCTGGAGAATCACGATCTTGCCCTGACCGCCCAGCTTCTCGGCGATCGTCTTGGCGGCCAGCGCGCCGCCCGCGACGTTGTCGGAGGCGACGAGCGTGTCCGTCTTGGCCTTGTTGACGCCACGGTCGACGGCGACGACCGGGATGTCCGCCTTTTCGGCGGCACGCACGGCGGGGCTCGCCGCGTCCGAGTCCACGGGGTTGACGATGATCGCCTTGTAGCCCGAACTGGTGAAGTTCTGAAGCTGGTTGGCCTGCTGGGAGGCGTCGTTCTGGGCGTCCGTGACCGTCAGGTCCACGCCCAGCTTCTTCGCCTCGGCCTGGGCGCCGGACCGGATCTGCACGAAGAACGGGTTGTTCAGCGTGGACAGGGACAGGCCGACCTTGGGGTTGGATCCGGCCGAGTTGCCGCCGTGCAGGAAGGTGGTGGCGCCCACGATCGCCACCGTGATCACGGCCGCCAGCGCGTAGGTCGTCGCCTGCTTGCCCCTGCCGCCCTGCGAGGCACCGGCCACCGGGGTGGCGCCCGCCTTGCGGCGCAGGGTGTCGAGGAGCACCGCCAGCGCGATGACGACACCGATGACGACCTGCTGCCAGAACGCCGACACGGACAGCAGGTTGAGGCCGTTGCGCAGCACCGCCAGGATCAGCGCGCCGATCAGCGTGCCGGACGCCTTGCCGGTGCCGCCCGCGAGCGAGGCACCGCCGATGACGACGGCGGCGATCGCGTCCAGTTCGTAGCCGGAGGCGGCCTGCGGCTGGGCGGAGGAGAGCCGGGAGGCGAGCACGATGCCCGCGGCGGCGGCGAACAGACCGGAGAGGGCGTAGATGGCGAGCTTCTGCTTGTTCACGCGCAGACCCGACAGGCGGGCGGCCTCCTCGTTGCCGCCGATCGCGTACATGGACCGGCCGATGTACGTCCGGCCGAGCACGACCGCGGCGATGAGACCCATCACGATCATCACGAGGACCGGCACCGGCAGCCAGCCGCCGAGCGTGTCACCGAGGTGCGAGACGGAGGACGGGAAGGGGATCGGCGATCCACCGGAGATCACCAGCGACAGGCCGCGGCCCACCGAGAGCATGGCGAGCGTCGCGATGAACGGAGGCAGTTTCCCGTACGCGATCAGGAAGCCGTTGACCAGGCCGCACACGATGCCCGTGGCGATCGCGAGCAGGACCGCGAGCACCACCGGGACGCCGTGCGAGGTGGCGCTCCAGGCGAGCACGGTCGCCGAGAGCGCGGCCACCGAGCCGACCGACAGGTCGATGCCCGCCGCGACGATCACGAAGGTGACGCCGAAGGCGAGGATGGCGGTGACGGCGGCCTGGACGCCGACGTTGAGCAGGTTGTCCGTGGTCAGGAAGTCCCCGGACAGCGCCGACATGGCGACGACGAGGACGATCAGCGCGGTGAGGGCGCCGTTGTCGAGCAGGAGGCGACGGACCGCCCCGGCGCCGCCGGCGCCTGTCTTGCTCTTGAGCGTGTCAGTGGCCACGGTTGGCCTCCTTCTCGGTCTTGTCGTTGTTCGTGCTGACGGCCAGTGCCATGACCGCGTCCTGGGTGGCCTCGTCGGCCGTGAGTTCGCCGGCGATCCGGCCCTGGGCCATCACCAGCACCCGGTCGCTCATGCCGAGCACCTCCGGCAGGTCGCTGGAGACCATCAGGACGGCGGCACCGGCCGCCGTGAGCTCGTTGATGAGCTGATAGATCTCGACCTTCGCGCCGACGTCGATACCGCGCGTCGGCTCGTCGAGGATCAGGACCTTGGTGTCGGCGAGCAGCCACTTGCCGATGACGACCTTCTGCTGGTTGCCGCCGGAGAGCGTGCGCACGTGCTGGCCGAGACCGGCCATCCGCACCCCGAGCTGCTCGGCGATCCGGGCCGCCGCCTCGCGCTGGCCCTTGAGGTCGACGAGCCCGGCATGGGTCGCCGCCCGCATCGTCACCAGTCCGAGGTTCTCCTCGACGGACGCGTCGAGCACCAGCCCCTGACCCTTGCGGTCCTCGGGGACGAGCCCGATCCCGGCGGTCATGGCGGCGTTGACGTCGTGCCGGCGCAGCTTGGCACCGGCCACCTGCACGGCGCCCTTGTCGTAGGTGTCGGCTCCGAAGACGGCCCGTACGACCTCCGTACGGCCGGCGCCGACCAGCCCCGCGATGCCGACGACCTCGCCCGCGTGCACCTGGAAGCTCACGTCGTGGAAGCCGCCGTCTCGGGTGAGCCCCTCGACCGTGAGCAGCGCGGGGCCCGTGTCGGGCCGCTTCCGCGGGTACTGCTGTTCGATCGAACGCCCCACCATGAGCCGTACGAGTTCGTCCTCGGGCGTGGAGGCCGGGACCTGCCCGACACTCTTGCCGTCGCGGATGACGGTGACGCGGTCTCCCAGAGCGGCGATCTCCTCCAGGTGGTGCGTGATGAACACGATCCCGACGCCGTCCTCGCGCAGCTTGCGCACGATGGCGAAGAGCTTCTCGACCTCCTCGGAGGTGAGCACGGCGGTCGGTTCGTCCATGATGAGCACGCGGGTGTCGAGGCTGAGCGCCTTCGCGATCTCGACCATCTGCAGACGCGCGATGCCGAGCTCACGCACGCGGGCGCGGGGCGACACGTCGACGCCGACCCGTTCGAGCAGTCCGGCCGCGTCCGCCTCCATCCGCTTGCGGTCGATCATCCCGAAGCGGCGTGGCTGCCGCCCCAGGAAGATGTTCTCGGCGACCGTCAGATCGGGAACGAGGTTGAACTCCTGGTAGATGGTGGCGATCCCGAGGCGTTCGGAGTCCTGCGCCCCGTGGATGCGCACCTCCTCGTCGCCGACCAGAATGCGCCCGCCATCGGGGCGGTAGGCGCCGGAGAGCATCTTGATCAGCGTGCTCTTGCCCGCGCCGTTCTCACCGAGCAGCACATGCACCTCGCCCCGGCGCAGGTCGAAGTCGACTCCGTCGAGCGCGACCACACCGGGGAAGGTCTTGCGTATGCCTTCGATGCGCAGCAACTCGTCCGCGTTGCTCACGACTGGCTCCTGTTCGTTACGGGGGACTGCTCCTGGGGAGCCGGCTCGCCGCACGAACGGCGTACGACGAGACGGGCGGTGAGGGCGACGGACTCGGGGGGCCGTCCCTCCATGCGGGCGACGAGCGCGCGCACGGCGGCGCGTCCCAGATCGCCCGTGGGCTGGGCGACCGCGGTGATCGGCGGATCGGTGTGCACGAACCACGGGATGTCGTCGAACGCGGCGAGCGCGATGTCGTCGGGAACCCGCATCCCGCGCGCGCGGACGGCGTCCAGCGCGCCGAGCGCCATCAGGTTGTCCGCGGCGAAGACGACCTCGGGCGGTTCGGCGAGGTCGAGGAAGCCCTCGGTCACCCGTCGTCCGCTCTCGGCCTGGAAGTCGCCCTGGCCTATGTAGGCGTCCTGGAGGGGGAGTCCGTACTCGGCCATGGCCTCCCGGAAGGCCTGGACGCGCTCGCTGCCGGTGGTGGTGGCGGCGGGGCCCGCGATGATTGCGAGCCGGCGGTGTCCGAGCCCGTGCAGATGGGCGACGAGGTCGCGTACGGCCGCGCGTCCGTCCGCCCGGACGACGGGCACGTCCACGCCGGGTATCCACCGGTCCACGAAGACCATCGGCGTCCCCGCGCGCGCGGCGTCCAGCATCAGCGGCGAGCCGCCGTCGGTGGGGGAGACGAGCAGCCCGTCGATCCGGCGGTCCAGCAGGGTCCGTACGTGGTGGTCCTGGAGGTCGGGCCGCTCGTCGGCGTTGCCGATGATGACGCTGTAGCCGAGCGCGCGAGCCTCCTCCTCGACGGAACGGGCCAGCTCGGTGAAGTACGGGTTCATCACATCGCTGATGACCAGGCCGAGAGTGCGGGTCTGATCGGTGCGCAACGACCGGGCGACGGCGTTCGGGCGGTAGCCCAGCGCCGCCACGGCGGCCAGCACGCGAGTGCGTGCGTCGGCGCTGACCGACGGATGGTCGTTCAGCACGCGCGACACCGTGGCTACGGAGACGCCTGCCTCGGCGGCGACATCCTTGATGCTCGCCATCGCCGTTCCACCTCCTCGTGGAATCGATTACATCGACGTGTACGGAGGATTGGAATCGATTACACGCGGGTTAATCAAGACCTCAACCACATGCTGAGACCAGATCGTGATAATTCCCGCTCAGGTGAGCGTGGTCCACGGGCCGCCCGCGCTGTCAGAGCGCGCCGGTACCGTCGGATCATGTCCAATCAGGCGGGGAGCCAGGCGGGGAGCCAGGCGGGGAGCGCGGAGCGGGGCCTGGCCGTGCTCGAAGGCGTCCTGGAGCGCATCACGTACGCCAACGAGGAGAACGGCTACACGGTCGCCCGGGTCGACACCGGCCGAGGTGGCGGCGACCTCCTCACGGTCGTGGGCGCGCTGCTCGGCGCCCAGGTCGGGGAGTCCCTGCGGATGGAGGGCCGCTGGGGCTCGCACCCCCAGTACGGCAAGCAGTTCACGGTGGAGAACTACACGACCGTGCTCCCCGCCACCGTCCAGGGCATCCGCCGCTACCTGGGATCCGGCCTGGTCAAAGGCATCGGTCCGGTCTTCGCCGACCGCATCACCCAGCACTTCGGCATCGACACCCTCCAGATCATCGAGGAGGAGCCCAAGCGGCTCATCGAGGTGCCGGGGCTCGGGCCCAAGCGGACCAGGAAGATCGCCGACGCCTGGGAGGAGCAGAAGGCGATCAAGGAGGTCATGCTCTTCCTCCAGAGCGTCGAGGTCTCGACGTCGATCGCGGTGCGCATCTACAAGAAGTACGGCGACGCCTCGATCTCCGTCGTGAAGAACCAGCCCTACCGGCTGGCCTCCGACGTCTGGGGCATCGGCTTCCTCACCGCCGACCGGATCGCCCAGTCCGTCGGCATCCCGCACGACAGCCCGGACCGCGTCAAGGCGGGTCTGCAGTACGCCCTTTCGCAGTCCGCCGACCAGGGTCACTGCTATCTGCCCGAGGAGCGGCTGATCGCCGACGCGGTCAAGCTCCTCCAGGTCGACACCGGGCTGGTCATCGAGTGCCTCGCCGAACTCGCGGGACCCGCGCAGGACGGCGAAGACCCCGGTGTCGTACGGGAGAAGGTGCCTGGACAGGACGGCGGCGAACCCGTCACCGCGGTCTACCTCGTCCCGTTCCACCGCGCCGAACTCTCCCTCTCCGCCCAGCTGTTGCGCCTGCTGCGTACGGACGCCGACCGGATGCCGGCCTTCCACGACGTGGCCTGGGACAAGGCGCTCGCCTGGCTCAAGGGGCGTACGGGGGCCGAACTCGCCCCCGAGCAGGAGGCCGCGGTCCGGCTGGCGCTCACCGAGAAGGTCGCCGTCCTCACCGGGGGCCCCGGCTGCGGCAAGTCCTTCACGGTCCGCTCGATCGTCGAACTGGCCCGCGCCAAGCGGGCGAAGGTCGTGCTGGCCGCGCCCACCGGCCGGGCCGCCAAGCGCCTGGCCGAGCTCACCGGCGCCGAGGCCTCCACCGTCCACCGGCTGCTGGAGCTCAAGCCCGGCGGGGACGCGGCGTACGACCGGGACCGGCCGCTGGACGCCGACCTCGTGGTGGTCGACGAGGCGTCCATGCTGGACCTGCTGCTGGCCAACAAGCTGGTCAAGGCGGTGCCCCCGGGCGCCCACCTGCTCTTCGTCGGCGACGTCGACCAACTCCCCAGCGTCGGCGCGGGGGAGGTGCTCAGGGACCTCCTGGCCGACGGCAGCCCCGTCCCCGCCGTCCGCCTCACCCGCGTCTTCCGCCAGGCCCAGCAGTCGGGTGTGGTGACGAACGCGCACCGCATCAACTCCGGACAGCACCCGCTCACCGACGGCCTGAAGGACTTCTTCCTGTTCGTCGAGGACGACACGGAGGAGGCCGGCCGGCTCACGGTGGACGTGGCGGCCCGCCGTATTCCCGCCAGGTTCGGGCTCGACCCGCGCCGGGACGTCCAGGTGCTGGCGCCCATGCACCGCGGCCCGGCAGGTGCCGGCGCACTCAACGGCCTGCTCCAGCAGGCGGTCACGCCCGGCCGCCCCGACCTGCCGGAGAAGCGGTTCGGCGGCCGGGTCTTCCGGGTCGGCGACAAGGTCACCCAGATCCGAAACAACTACGAGAAGGGCGCCAACGGCGTCTTCAACGGCACCGTGGGCGTGGTCACCTCGCTCGACCCGGTCGACCAGCGCCTCACCGTGCTGACGGACGAGGACGAGGAGGTGGCGTACGAATTCGACGAACTGGACGAGCTGGCCCACGCCTACGCGGTGACCATCCACCGCTCGCAGGGAAGTGAATATCCCGCCGTGGTGATCCCCGTCACCACCGGTGCATGGATGATGCTCCAGCGGAACCTGCTGTACACGGCGGTCACCCGGGCCAAGAAGCTGGTCGTGCTCGTGGGTTCACGCAAGGCGATCGGCCAGGCGGTGCGCACGGTGTCGGCGGGACGGCGCTGTACGGCGCTGGACTTCAGGCTGGCCGGCTCCTGATGTGCAGGTCGGCCCACCCGGTAGCCCCCGCCGGCCCTGGTGTCCGCCCTGCGTCGACCTCACTCCGGGGCGCCGATCACAAAAAATGATCGATCAAATGAGTCGTGAAGGTCACAGAGCACTTCCAGATGCGCGATGAAGGGGGCACGATGTCCAAGTTGACGGCACTGAGTGCCGCCGATAAGCCCAATGGTCGACCCCGAGTGCACTCTCGTGCGCCAAATGGGGGATGGTAGAGACAGTCAGGGCAACCTCGAAGATGAGGCACAACGTCGGTGAGGGAAGACGTGAGCGACAACTCTGTAGTACTGCGGTACGGCGACGGCGAGTACACCTACCCGGTGATCGACAGCACCGTCGGTGACAAGGGCTTCGACATCGGGAAGCTCCGGGCCCAGACCGGCCTCGTGACTCTGGACAGCGGCTACGGCAACACCGCAGCCTATAAATCCGCGATCACCTACCTCGACGGCGAGGCGGGAATTCTCCGGTACCGCGGCTACCCGATCGAGCAGCTGGCCGAGCGCTCCACCTTCGTGGAGGTCGCCTACCTGCTGATCAACGGCGAGCTGCCGACCGTCGACGAGCTCACCTCGTTCAAGAACGAGATCACGCAGCACACCCTGCTGCACGAGGACGTCAAGAACTTCTACAAGGGCTTCCCGCGGGACGCCCACCCGATGGCCATGCTGTCGTCGGTCGTCTCGGCGCTGTCGACGTTCTACCAGGACAGTCACAACCCGTTCGACGAGAAGCAGCGCAACCTCTCCACGATCCGGCTGCTCGCCAAGCTCCCGACGATCGCGGCGTACGCGTACAAGAAGTCGATCGGCCACCCGTTCGTCTACCCGCGCAACGACCTCGGCTACGTCGAGAACTTCCTGCGCATGACGTTCTCGGTGCCGGCCCAGGAGTACGAGCTCGACCCGGTCGTCGTCTCCGCGCTCGACAAGCTGCTGATCCTGCACGCGGACCACGAGCAGAACTGCTCGACGTCCACGGTCCGCCTGGTCGGTTCCTCGCAGGCGAACATGTTCGCGTCGATCTCGGCCGGCATCAACGCCCTCTGGGGCCCGCTGCACGGCGGCGCCAACCAGTCCGTCCTGGAGATGCTCGAGGGCATCCAGGCCAACGGCGGCGATGTCGACTCCTTCATCCGCAAGGTGAAGAACAAGGAGGACGGCGTCCGCCTGATGGGCTTCGGCCACCGGGTGTACAAGTCCTTCGACCCGCGCGCCAAGATCATCAAGGCCGCGGCGCACGACGTCCTCTCGGCTCTCGGCAAGTCCGACGAGCTGCTGGACATCGCGCTGAAGCTGGAGGAGCACGCGCTCTCCGACGACTACTTCGTCTCGCGCAACCTCTACCCGAACGTGGACTTCTACACCGGCCTGATCTACCGCGCCATGGGCTTCCCGACCGAGATGTTCACGGTCCTGTTCGCCCTCGGCCGGCTGCCGGGCTGGATCGCCCAGTGGCACGAGATGATCAAGGAGCCCGGCTCCCGCATCGGCCGCCCGCGGCAGATCTACACGGGCGTGGTCGAGCGCGACTTCGTTCCGGTCGAGGGGCGCTGAGCCCCACAGGGGCCCGAAGGCTCTGAAGACAGCAGAAGGCGCCCTGCCGCCGGTCCCCCCACGGGCCGGCGTACAGGGCGCCTTCCCATGTCCCGGTGCGGATTCCCCCCACGGGATCCGGCCGGGCGTCTGAAGACAGCGCCTGAATCGCTGCATTGCTGTGTGCGGTTGTTGAACGCGACGAGCAGGACTCGTCGTATTACTGCGTGTGCGGTCTGCCGGGACAACGCACGCTGGGAGGGCCGCTCAAAGCTCCCCGGTGTGCGTGCCCCGGCAACGCATCTCTGAGGAAGTCCCCCAAGACATCCTCAGATGCCAGAAGGCGCCCCCCAAGACGCTTCCTGACATCGCCAACTTAGACCTTCGAATCCCTTCGATGGTTACCTTCGCATCACTGTGATCTGCGTCTCTTGCATATGTCCTATAGATGCGCAAGAGCCCTGATATGCGGATCGGGGCTCGTGCGTAAGGATGATGCGCGAGCCTTGTGAAGAGCTTATGTGAGGCTCGCGCCTGACTCCAGGGGGACCGTCACTTCCGATGGGTCGAACTCCCGGTAACCTCGGGTAACTTCGGCTTGGCTCAGCGGAAGGACCGCAACCGCAGGCTGTTCGTCACGACGAACACCGAGGAGAAGGCCATCGCCGCCCCCGCGATCATCGGGTTCAGCAGCCCGGCGGCGGCCAGCGGCAGCGCCGCCACGTTGTAGCCGAACGCCCACACCAGGTTCCCCCTGATCGTGGACAGCGTCCGCCGGGACAGCCGGATGGCGTCCGCGGCCACCCGCAGATCCCCGCGCACCAGCGTCAGATCGCTCGCCTCGATCGCCGCGTCGGTCCCCGTGCCCATCGCCAGGCCCAGGTCGGCGACGGCGAGCGCGGCCGCGTCGTTGACGCCGTCGCCGACCATGGCGACGGTCCGCCCCTCGCCCTGGAGCCGCCGTACGGCCGCGACCTTGTCCTCGGGCAGCACCTCGGCGATCACCTGGTCGATCCCGACGGTGCGCGCCACGGCCTCGGCCACCGCCCGGTTGTCCCCGGTCAGCAGTACCGGCGTGAGCCCCAGCGCGCGCAGCTCGCGCACCGCCTCGGCGCTGGTCTCCTTGACCGCGTCCGCGACCGCGAGAACCCCGCGGGCCGCTCCGTCCCAGCCGACCACGACGGCCGTACGGCCACCCCTCTCGGCCTCGTCCTTGGCGCGGGCCAGTTCCTCGGGCAGGGTCGCGAAGAGGCGCCCCACGGCCACCTCGAGACCCTCCACGCGTCCGCGTACCCCCCGCCCGGGCACGTTCTCGAAGCGCTCGGCGGCCGGCAGCTCCCCGGCCCGTTCCTCGGCGCCGGCGGCGACCGCCCGGGCGACGGGGTGCTCGGAGGCGTGCTCCAGGGCGCCCGCGAGCCGCAGCAGCTGCTTCTCGTCGGTGCCGTCGGCGACGTACACCTCCTGGAGGGTCATCCGGCCGGTGGTGACCGTCCCCGTCTTGTCCAGGACGACCGTGTCGACGCGTCGCGTGGACTCCAGCACCTCGGGGCCCTTGATCAGGATGCCGAGCTGCGCGCCGCGCCCGGTGCCGACCAGCAGCGCGGTCGGCGTGGCCAGGCCCAGGGCGCACGGGCAGGCGATGATCAGCACCGCGACGGCCGCCGTGAAGGCGGCGCCGGTGTCGCCGGTCGCCACGAGCCAGCAGGCGAAGGTGGCGGCCGCCAGCAGCAGCACCACGGGCACGAAGATCCCGGAGATCCGGTCGGCGAGCCGCTGCACCTCGGCCTTGCCGTTCTGCGCGTCCTCGACCAGCCGCGCCATCCGCGCGAGCTGGGTGTCGGCGCCGACCCGGGTCGCCTCGACGACGAGCCGGCCCCCGGCGTTGACGGTCGCGCCGGTCACCCTGTCCCCGGGCGCCACGTCCACCGGCACCGACTCGCCCGTCAGCATGGACGCGTCCACCGCCGACGCGCCCTCGGTGACCGTCCCGTCGGTCGCGATCTTCTCCCCGGGCCGTACGACGAACCGGTCCCCGACAGCCAGCTGCGCCACCGGTACGCGCACTTCCCGGCCGCCCCGCAGCACGGCCACGTCCTTCGCGCCGAGCTCCAGCAGCGCCCGCAGGGCCGCCCCGGCCCGGCGCTTGGAGCGGGCCTCCAGATAGCGGCCCAGCAGGATGAAGACGGTGACCCCGGCCGCCACCTCGAGGTAGAGCGCCGAGGCGGCGTCCGTACGGGACAGGGTGAACTCGAAGCCGTGCCGCATGCCCGGCATGCCCGCGTGGCCGAAGAACAGCGCCCACACCGACCAGCCGAACGCGGCCAGCGTGCCGACCGACACCAGCGTGTCCATGGTCGCCGCGCCGTGCCGCAGGTTCGTCCAGGCGGCCCGGTGGAAGGGCCACCCGCCCCAGACGGCCACGGGGGCGGCCAGGGTGAGCGAGAGCCACTGCCAGTTGTCGAACTGCCACGCGGGAACCATCGAGAGCAGCACGACGGGGACGGCGAGCGCTGTGGAGACGAGGAGGCGGTGGCGCAGGGCCACGAGCTCGGGGTCCGCCGCCGGTGCCTGCTCCAGCGGCTCGGGCTCCGGCGGGGCCGGTTCCTCGGCCGTGTACCCCGTCTTCACGACGGTCGCGATCAGGTCGGCGACCTGGAGCCCGGCGGGGTAGGTGACCTTCGCCTTCTCCGTCGCGTAGTTGACCGTGGCGGTCACGCCGTCCATGCGGTTGAGCTTCTTCTCGACGCGGGCCGCGCAGGACGCGCAGGTCATCCCGCCGACGATCAGCTCGACCTCGGCGGTGGCGGTGGTCTCCGCCGTGTCGCCGAGAGCGTCTATCGGGGTGTCTGTGACGGTAGTGGTCATGGTGTCCGTACTCCAGAGAACGGAACGGGCCGTGCGGAGCCAGTATCAGCTGGTCGGCACGGCCCGTTCGGGAAAACGTGTACGGGGTGCCGGTCAGGCCCTGGCGACGAGCTCGAAGCCGGCCTCGTCGACGGCGGCGCGCACGGCCTCCTCGTCCAGCGGGGCCGCGGAGACGACGGTGACCTCACCGCTGGAGGCGACGGCCTTCACCGAGGTGACGCCGGGGAGTCCGGAGAGCTCACCGGAGACGGATCCCTCGCAGTGTCCGCAGCTCATCCCGCTGACCTGGTAGACGGCGGTCACGGAACCCGGGGTTTCGGTCTGGGCGGTCATGGCGCTACTCCTCGTCGAGGCGGGTGGGGCCGCTGGGGCCCACGGGGGTTCACACTCTTCACACTATACCCCTAGGGGGTATGAATCCAAGGAAGGTCCGGCGGGTTCGGGCGCGTCGGGGTGCAGGTGGGGGTGGGGCGGGCGGCCGGGGTGCGTCGGGGCGGGCCGGGGCGCGCCAGGGGAGTCGTCCGCCGGTGGCGGTGGCGGTGGCGGTGGCGGTGGCGGTGGCGGATCCGGCGGGCGGCGTCACGTGTGTGGTGTCGGTGTGGCGTCGTGGCGTCCCGAGGTGGGGGTGGCCGTGCGGTGCGCCTGGGTGGCGCGGCAGGTCAGCAGGTCAGCCGTTCGGCGGCCGGTCGGTCGGTCAGCCGGTCGGTCGGTCAGCGGGTTGCGGTCGCGGTGTGGCCGGGGCGGCCGAGCCGGTCGCCGACCAGCGGGGCGAGGTAGCGGCTCAGGGCGTTCTTCAGCTCCTGGACGTACGCGTCGCGCTCGGCGCCCTCGTGGGCCAGGATCAGCTCCAGGCCCGCCTTGTACATGCCCAGGCACATGTGTGCCGTGCGGGCCAGGTCGGCGGGGGGCGCCTCGGGCAGGAACGAGGAGAGCAGACCCTCTATCCGGCTGAGCAGCGTGGCGTGCAGCGCGTCGTGCTCCTCGGCGATCAGGCCGGGGATGTCGGGACCGTGCATCAGGGCGAAGAACACCGGATGGTCGCAGTTGAAGGCGATGAAGCGGTCGACGGCGGCGCCGACGGCCTCGTCCAGCGGGGTCGCGGGGTCGACCGGGGCGAGCGCCTCGCCGTACGTCTCGCGCATCTCGTGCATGAGCCGGTCGCCGAGTTCGATGGCGATCGCTTCCTTGTTCGGGAAGAACTGGTAGAGCGTGCCGGGCGAGACGCCCGCCTCACGGGCGATGGCGTTGGTGCTGGCGGCCGTGTAGCCGGTCGCGCAGAAGACGGTGGCGGCGGCCTCGAGCAGTTGGGCGACGCGGCGCTCGCCGCGCGCCTGCCGGCGGCGCGGCTGCCCCTGTGCGGGGGGCTTCTCCTGCTCCGGGTGGTCGGACTTGTCGGGCACGCGATATCCCCAGCTTTCGGCATGCGATTGACAAACGCGAGCGGCCGCTCGCATTCTGGGTAAACGCGAGCGATCTCTCGTGTTTGTCAGTCTATGGCAATGACCGACCCATGCTCCTGCCTGCGTACAGCACGGATCACGGATCACGGTGAAGGGGACACCGCACAATGACCGAAGTCAACAGTCCACCCCGCGTCGGAGGATGGACGCGCTTCGTGACCGCGCGCCCACGGCTGTCGCTGCTGGCGGCCCTGGTGCTCACCGTGCTCGCCGTGCTGGCGGGCAGCGGGGTCGCCGACCGGCTGGGCAGCGGCGGCTGGGAGGACCCGGACGCGCAGTCGACGTACGCGACGAAGGCGCTGGAGCGCGAGTTCCCCGGCTCCCAGCCCAACTTCCTGCTGCTGCTCGACACGGGCGGGGCCTCCGTGGACGATCCGGCCGTCGTCGCCGAGGCGAACCGTCTCACCGCGCGCCTGGCCGAGGAGAAGGGCGTGACCGGCGTCGGCTCCTACTGGCAGGCCGACCCCTCGGCGGCGCCCGCGCTGCGCGCGAAGGACGGCCACGAGGCGCTGATCGCCGCCCGCATCACGGGCGACGAGAAGACGATGGGCGACACCCTGGACCGCATCGAGCCGTCCTACCGGGGGACCCAGGGCCCGGTGGAGGTGAAGGTCGGCGGCATCGTCGCCGTCCGGCACGAGATGCAGACGATCATCCGCGAGGACCTGACCCGGGCCGAGATGATCGCCCTGCCCATCACCCTGGTGCTGCTGGTGATGGTCTTCGGCAGCGCGGTCGCGGCCCTGCTGCCGCTCGGCATCGGCATCATCGCGATCCTCGGCACCAACGCGGTGCTGCGCGGCATCTCCGAGTTCACCGACGTCTCGGTCTTCGCGATGAACCTCACCACGGCCCTCGGCCTGGGACTGGCCATCGACTACGCCCTGTTCGTCGTCCGCCGCTTCCGCGAGGAACTGTCCAGCGGCGCCGAACCGCTGACCGCCGTCGCCACCACGCTGCGCACGGCGGGCCGCACGGTCCTGTTCTCCGCGCTGACGGTCGCCGTGTCCCTGGCCGCGATGCTCGTCTTCCCGCAGTACTTCCTGCGCTCGTTCGCCTACGCCGGCATCGCGGTGGTGCTGCTGGCCGCCGCGGCCGCCCTGATCCTGCTCCCGGCGGCGCTGGTCCTGCTCGGCCACCGGGTGGACGCGCTCGACCTGCGCCGTCTGCTGCGCCGCGGACGGCCCCCTAAGGTCTCGGGCGAGGAGGGCACGGCCTGGGCGCGCACGGCGACCCTGGTCATGCGTCGGGCCCCGTTCTTCGCGCTGGCGACCACGGCCGTCCTCGTCCTGCTCGGACTGCCCTTCCTCGGCGTGCGGTTCGGCACCGCCGACGACCGCCAGCTGCCTTCCACCGCCGAGTCCCACGTCGTGCAGCAGCACATCCGCGACGACTTCCCGGGCAGCCCCGGCGGCGGCCTGGAGGTGCTGGCCGAGGGTGACGCGACCCAGGCGCAGTACGCCGCCTACAAGGCGCGGATGTCCGCCCTGCCGGAGGTGGCGGGCGTGGACGGCCCCCTGGTGCGCGGTGACTCGGCGTACTTCACGGTCCTGCCGAAGGGCGAAGCCGTCGACGACGCGGCCCAGCGACTGGTCGGCGACCTGCGCGCCCTGGACGCCCCCTTCGACACCAAGGTGACCGGCACGGCCGCGGTCCTGGTCGACTCCAAGCACGCGATCGCCGAACGCCTGCCCTGGGCGGCCGTGTTCATCACGGTGGTCACCCTGTTCCTGGTCTTCCTGCTCACCGGCAGCGTGCTCATACCGATCCAGGCCGTGCTGCTGAACGCGCTCAGCCTGACGGCGATGTTCGGCGCGGTGGTCTGGGTCTTCCAGGACGGCCATCTCTCCGGCCTGCTCGGCTTCACCAGCCCCGGTTCCATCGAGACCACCCTGCCCGTCCTGATGTTCTGCGTGGCCTTCGGCCTCTCCATGGACTACGGCGTGTTCCTGCTGTCCCGCATCAAGGAGGAGTACGACCGCAGCGGCGACCACCGCGAGGCGGTCCGGCACGGCCTTCAGCGCACCGGCGGCCTGATCACCGCGGCCGCGGTGATCCTCGCCGTGGTGATGGTCGCGATCGGCACCTCCCGCGTGACCAACACGAAGATGCTCGGCCTGGGCATCGCGCTGGCGGTGCTGATGGACGCGATGGTCGTCCGCAGCCTGCTGGTTCCGGCGATCATGCGGCTCACGGGCCGCGCGACCTGGTGGGCCCCGGCCCCGCTGCGCAGGTTCCATCGCCGGTTCGGGCTGAGCGAGGGGGAGCCGGCGGCGGTCACGGAGACCGACCGGGAGCGGGACAGGGCCGGAGTGCCCGGATAGCGTTCCGCCGAGGGCGCGGGTTGATCCCCGGAGTGGCCGGCTCCGGGGCCCGTACCCGGCGGAGGCGAGGACGGACGCATGCGAGCTGTGGTGTTCGAACGGTACGGGGAGCCGGCCGAGGTGCGGGAGGTGGCCGACCCGCGGCCCGCGGAGCACGGGGTGGTGGTGCGGGTGGCGGCCACCGGGCTGTGCCGCAGCGACTGGCACGGCTGGCAGGGACACGACCCGGACATCACCCTCCCGCACGTCCCGGGGCATGAACTGGCCGGTGTGGTGGAGGCGGTGGGGCCCCGGGTGACCGCCTGGCGCCCCGGCGACCGGGTCACCGTGCCGTTCGTCTGCGCCTGCGGCACCTGCCCGGCCTGCGCGGCGGGCGACCAGCAGGTGTGCGAGCAACAGACCCAGCCGGGCTTCACCCACTGGGGTTCCTTCGCCCAGTACGTGGCCCTGGACCACGCCGACGTGAACCTCGTCGCCGTCCCCGACGGGATGTCCTTCGCGACCGCGGCCGCCCTCGGCTGCCGGTTCGCCACGGCGTTCCGTGCGGTCGTACGGCAGGGCCGGGTGGCGGCGGGGGAGTGGGTCGCGGTGCACGGCTGCGGCGGCGTCGGCCTGTCGGCGGTGATGATCGCGGCGGCGTCCGGGGCGCGGGTGGTGGCCGTCGACGTGGCACCGCAGGCGCTGGACCTGGCGCGGAAGTTCGGCGCGGCGGAGTGCGTGGACGCCACCCGCACGGCGGACACGGCGGCGGCGATCCGCGCGCTCACCGGCGGCGGCGCCCATCTCTCCCTGGACGCCCTCGGCTCCCCGGCGACCTGCGCGGCCTCCGTGAACTGCCTGCGCCGCCGCGGCCGGCACATCCAGGTCGGCCTGCTGCCCTCACCGGACGGCACGACCCCCGTCCCCATGGCCCGCGCCGTCGGCCTGGAGCTGGAACTGCTCGGCAGCCACGGCATGCCGGCGCACGGCTACGCCGCGATGCTGGAGCTCGTCGGCGCGGGTGTCCTGCGCCCCGACCTGCTGGTGACGTCGACCATCCCGCTGGACGCGGTGCCGGACGCGCTGGCCGCGATGGGGACGGCACCCGGGGCCGGGGTCACGGTCATCGACCCGTGGAGCTGACCGCGCGGTCCTCGGGCCGGCCCCGGTGGACGGCCCACTCCCGGTCGAGAACCCCCATGATCACCTCGTCCACCCATTCGCCGTCCCGCAGCGCGGCCTCCCGCCGCGCCCCCTCCACCACGAATCCGGCCTTCTCATAGACGCGCCGGGCCCGGTGGTTGTTGCCGTACAGCTCCAACTGGACCCGGTGCAGACCTAGTTGCTCGAAGGCGTAGCCGACGATCAGCCGGGTGGCCTCGGTGCCCAGGCCGCGGCCGCGACCTCGCGGGCCCACCAGGGTGCGGAAGGTGCAGCCGCGGGCCTGCGGGTCCCACTCGTACAGGACGACCTCGCCGACGAGTTCGCCGGTGGCCCGGTCGGTGACGGCGAGGTCGAGCCGGTCGGGCTGCTCGGCCCGGCTGCCGTACCAGGAGCGCACCCGGTCGAGGGTGAGTTCGCTGTTCGGCGTGAAGGTGAAGCGGACGACCTCGGGGTCGCCGATGATCTCCCACATGGTGTCGGCGTCGTCCTTGGTGAAGGGTCGCAGCACGGTCCTCGCACCGGTGAGCACGGGTTTGACGGAGAAGTCCATACGACGCACTGTGCCCCACGCGAGGGTGGGGCACAGAAGGGTTTTTCGGGGTGCGGGCTCGCCCCCGGCCGCTCAGTCCGGCCGGCGGCCCCGGTTCCCGGGCCGGGACGCGACCCACGCGCGGACGGTCTCGGCGTACCAGTAGGGCTTGCCGCTCTCCACGTGGTCGGGCGGCGGCAGCAGTCCGTGCTTGCGATAGGACCGTACGGTGTCCGGCTGCACCTTGATGTGCGCCGCGATCTCCTTGTACGACCAGAGCCTTCGGTCGGTCATGAGTTGCACCTCCCTGCGCGCGCCGCAGCGGCGGCCGGGGCCGGCCGTCGGGGGAGCCGGGCGCGGCGCTGGCGATCACCAGCGTGTGTCCCATGAACGACACAGAGTGAGGGCGGGGCCTTGCCTGTCGACCGGGTGTGACACGAAACCCGCGTACACGCGACATCTGTGACAGAAGGGAGGCCTTTGTGACAGACCCAACGCACAACCACCCTTCGTCAGGGGCGCGGGGAACTGCGCGACAAGCCACCCGCGACCCGCGCCCGCCCGACTCCCCGTCAGGGGTGCGGGGAACTGCGCGACAAGCCACCCGCGACCCGCGCCCGCTCGACTCCCCGTCAGGGGCGCGGGGAACTGCGCGACAAGCCACCCGCGACCCGCACAGGCCCACTCGCGGAACCCCGCAGACGAGAAGCCGCCCCACCCCCGGAGGGTTACGCCCCGCAAGACCTCAGGAACGCCCGCGTCCGCTGAGCGATCGGCAGCGGCCGATCCGGCTCGCACGGGTACATGTCCTGCTCGACGATCGCGAAGAGGTCCACGTCCAGCCTCTGCGCCGCCTCCAGCACCGGCCCCAGCGCGGGCACCCCGGACGGCGGTTCGCACATCACCCCGCGGGCCACGGCCGGCCCGAACGGGATCTCCTGCGCCCGCACCTCCGCCAGGATCTCCGGGTCGACCTGCTTCAGGTGCAGATAGCCGATGCGCTCGCCGTACGTCTCGATCAGCTTGACGCTGTCGCCGCCGCAGTACGCGTAGTGCCCGGTGTCCAGGCACAGCGACACCAGGTCGGAGTCCGTGCCGTCGAGGAAGCGGACGACGTTCTCCTCGCTGTCGATGTGGGTGTCGGCGTGCGGGTGGACGACGATCTCCAGCCCGTACCGCTCGCGCACCTCCCGGCCCAGCCGCTCGGTCTGCGAGGTGAGATCACGCCACTGCCCCGGCGTCAGCGTGTCCGGCTCCAGCACCTCGCCGGTCTTGTCGTCCCGCCAGAAGGACGGGATGACGACCAGGTGCCGGGCGCCCATCGCCTGGGTCAGGGCGGCGATGTCGGACACGTGGGCCCAGGTCTTGTCCCAGACGTCCGGCCCGTGGTGCAGCCCCGTGAACACCGTGCCGGCCGACACCTTCAGGCCGCGCCGCGCGGTCTCCTCGGCGAGTACGGCGGGGTCGCTCGGCAGATAGCCGTACGGACCCAGTTCGATCCACTCGTAGCCGGCGTCGGCGACCTCGTCGAGGAAGCGCTGCCAGGGCACCTGCTGCGGGTCGTCCGGGAACCAGACGCCCCACGAGTCGGGCGCCGAACCGATGCGGATACGGGAGAGTGAGGACTGAGGTGACGACGAAGTCATGGCCGTCAGCGTGCGGTCCCCGGCAAGGGGGTGTCAAGCTCTGGTCCGAATGTCTGGACAAAACATTGACAGGGCTCGGGGTCCGGCATTAGAACCGGTGGAAGTCGAAGCGAAGGGAACCCGATGGCGTACGACCTGATCACCATGGGGCGGATCGGAGTGGACCTCTATCCGCTGCAGGCGGGTGTCCCCCTGGCCCAGGTGTCGGCCTTCGGGAAGTTCCTCGGCGGTTCCGCCACGAACGTGGCCGTCGCCGCGGCCCGGCTCGGCCGGCGGACGGCCGTGATCACCCGGACCGGTGACGACCCGTTCGGCGCCTATCTGCACGAGGCGCTGCGCGGCTTCGGCGTCGACGACCGCTGGGTCACCCCGGTCCCCGGGCTGCCGACCCCGGTCACCTTCTGCGAGGTCTTCCCACCGGACGACTTCCCGCTGTACTTCTACCGGCAGCCCAAGGCGCCCGACCTGGAGATCCACGCCCACGAACTCGACCTCGACGCGGTCCGCGAGGCGAGCGTCTTCTGGGTCACCGGCACCGGCCTGAGCGAGGAGCCCAGCCGGACGGCGACGCTCGCGGCCCTCGCCCACCGCGCCAAGGCCGGCACGACGGTCTTCGACCTCGACTGGCGCCCCATGTTCTGGAGCGATCCCGACACCGCCCGCCCCTTCTACGCCGAGGCCCTGCGCCACACCACCGTCGCCGTCGGCAACCTCGACGAGGTGGAGGTCGCCACCGGGGTGCGCGAGCCGCACGCCGCCGCCCGCGCCCTGCTGGCGGCCGGCGTCGAACTCGCCGTCGTCAAGCAGGGCCCGAAGGGCGTCCTCGCAGTCAACCGCGAGGGTGAGTCCGCCGAGGTCCCCCCGCTGCCGGTGAACGTCCTCAACGGCCTGGGCGCCGGCGACGCCTTCGGCGGCTCGCTGTGCCACGGCCTGCTCAACGGCTGGGACCTGGAGAAGACCATGCGCTACGCCAACGCGGCCGGCGCCATCGTCGCCTCCCGCCTGGAGTGCTCCTCCGCGATGCCGACGCCTGACGAGGTCGACGCGGCTCTCGCCGCCGGAGCGGTGCTGTGAGGGCGGGCCACGTCGGAGGGGTCCGGCACGAGGGCGGCTCCGGAGCCGGCCTCGCGCGCGTGGACGTCGCCGAACTCGTCCGCGTCCGCACCCAGCACCCCGAGGCGATCGCCGAGGCCGCCGCCCGCCGCCACCGCAGGTCGCTGCTCGGTGACAACGGCCGGCTGATGATCGTCGCCGCCGACCACCCGGCCCGCGGCGCCCTCGGCGTCGGCGACCGCCGCCTCGCCATGGCCAACCGCGCCGACCTGCTGGAACGCCTGTGCCTGGCACTGTCCCGCCCCGGCGTGGACGGGGTCCTCGCCACCGCCGACATACTCGACGACCTGCTGCTGCTCGGCGCCCTCGACCACAAGGTCGTCATGGGCTCCATGAACCGCGGCGGCCTCCAGGGCGCCTCCTTCGAGCTCGACGACCGCTTCACCGGCCACCGCCCCGAGGACATCCACCGCCTCGGCTTCGACGCGGGCAAGCTGCTGCTGCGCATCGACTACGACGACCCGGGCTCCCTCACCACGCTGGAGTCCACCGCCCGCGCCATCGACGCGATGGCCGAGCGCAGGCTCCCGGTCTTCGTCGAGCCGTTCATCAGCCGGCGCGGACCGGACGGACGGCTGCGCAACGACCTGAGCGCGGACGCGGTCACCAGGTCCATCGCCATCGCCTCCGGCCTGGGCGGCAGTTCGGCCTACACCTGGCTGAAGGTGCCGGTCACCGAGAACCCCGACGACATGGCCCAGGTCATGGAGACCTCCACGCTGCCCGCCGTCCTCCTCGGCGGCGAGGTCGGCGGTTCGGTCGAGGAGCAGGTCGCCGCCTACGAGAAGTGGCGCGGCGCGCTCCGACTCCCCACCGTGCGCGGCCTGGTCGTCGGCCGCTCGTTGCTGTACCCGGCGGACGGCGATGTGGCCGCCGCCGTGGACACCGCCGTAGGACTGCTGTGAGGGCCGCATGACCAGCACCGACCTGCACCTGCCCCGAGGTGCCACCGCGAACGCCTGGTACGCCGTCGACATCGACCCCGAGCGGGCCGGCTGGACGCACAGCAGCCTGCGCATCGTGGAGTTGTCACCGGGCGGTACGCATGCGTTCACCGCGGGGGACAGTGAATGGATCATTCTTCCGCTGGAAGGCGGATGTACCGTACAAATTGAGCACGACGAGTTCCAACTCCTGGGCAGGGACAGCGTGTTCGGCGGGGTCACCGACTTCGCCTACGTGCCCCGGGACACCCAGGCACAGATCGCCTCCGGCGCGGGAGGCCGCTTCGCCCTGGCAGGAGCGAAGTGCGAGCGACGACTCCCCGCCCGCTACGGCCCCGCGCCGGAGGTCCCCGTCGAGCAGCGCGGCAGCGGAGGCTGCGCCCGCCAGGTGCGCAACTTCGCCTCCGCCGACGCGTTCGACTGCGACCGGCTCATCGCCGTCGAGGTCGTCACACCCGGCGGCAACTGGTCCTCGTACCCGCCGCACAAGCACGACGAGCACCGGCCCGGCGAGGAGTCGCAGCTCGAGGAGATCTACTACTTCGAGATCGACGGCCCGAACGGTTTCGGCTATCAGCGCGTATTCCCCTCACGCGCGGGCGGATCCGACGTCCTCGCGGAGGTCCGCTCCGGCGACGCCGTCCTCGTTCCCGACGGATGGCACGGCCCGTCCATCGCCCAGCCCGGTCACGCCATGTACTACCTCAACGTCATGGCCGGTCCGGGCGGGACGCGGGAGTGGCGGATCTGCTTCCACCCGGACCACGTAGAAAGCACAGGGGGTTACCGATGACCTCGACGACTTCGACGACGAGGCTCACGGTCGCGCAGGCGCTCGTGCGTTTCCTGTCCGCCCAGTACACCGAGCGGGACGGGCACCGGCAGCGGCTGATCGGCGCGACCTGGGGCATCTTCGGCCACGGAAACGTCGCCGGTGTCGGCCAGGCGCTCGTCGAGTACGCCGACGACATGCCCTACTTCCAGGGCCGCAACGAGCAGTCCATGGTGCACGCGGCGGTCGGCTACGCCCGCCAGTCGAACCGGCTGTCGACGCACGCCGTGACCACCTCCATCGGACCGGGCGCGACCAACCTCGTCACCGGTGCCGCGCTCGCCACGATCAACCATCTGCCGGTGCTGCTCCTGCCCGGCGACGTCTTCGCGACCCGCGCCGCCGACCCGGTCCTCCAGCAGCTGGAGGTGCCGTACGCGGGCGATGTGTCGGTCAACGACTGTCTGCGCCCGGTGTCGAAGTACTTCGACCGGATCACCCGCCCCGAGGCGCTGATCCCGGCCGCCCTCCAGGCGATGCGGGTGCTCACCGACCCGGTGGAGACGGGCGCGGTCACGCTCGCCCTGCCGCAGGACGTGCAGGCCGAGGCGTACGACTGGCCGGCCGAGTTCCTGGCCGAGCGCACCTGGGTGGTCCGCCGTCCGGGCGCCGACCCGACCGAGCTCGCCGAGGCGGTCCAGGTGATCCGCGCCGCCCGGCGGCCGCTGCTGGTCGCGGGCGGCGGTGTGCATCACAGCCGGGCCGAGGAGGCGCTCGCGGAGTTCGCCGCGGCCACCCGCATCCCGGTCGCCTCCACCCAGGCGGGCAAGGGCTCCCTGCGCTACGACCATCCGCAGGACGTCGGCGGCATCGGCCACACCGGCACGGCGACCGCCGACGAACTCGCCCGCACGGCCGACCTGGTGATCGGCGTGGGGACCCGGTACACCGACTTCACCACCGCCTCCCACACCTTGTTCACGGGCGACGGCGTGCGTTTCCTCAACCTCAACATCGCCGCCTACGACGGCCACAAGCTCGGCGGCCTGCCCCTGATCGCGGACGCCCGCAGCGGCCTCCAGCAGCTGGCCGAGGCCCTGGCCCTGCACGGGCACGGGGTCGGCGACGGGTACGCCGCCGAGTACGGCGAGGACAAGGAGCGCTGGGAGCAGCGCGTCGACGCCTGCTACGAGGCCGACGAGCCGGACATACGGCCCACGCAGCCGCAGGTGCTGGGGGCCCTGGACGCCCTCGTCGACGACACGGACGTGATCATCAACGCGGCCGGCTCCCTCCCCGGGGACCTGCACAAGATGTGGCGCGCCCGCTCGCGCGACCAGTACCACCTGGAGTACGGCTACTCCTGCATGGGCTACGAGATCCCGGCCGCGATCGGCGTGAAGCTCGCGGCGCCCGACCGCCCGGTGTGGGCGCTGGTCGGCGACGGCACGTATCTGATGATGCCGACGGAGATCGTCACGGCCGTGCAGGAGGGCATCGCGATCAAGCTGCTGCTCGTGCAGAACCACGGCTACGCGTCCATCGGCGGTCTGTCGGAGTCGGTCGGCGGCGAGCGGTTCGGCACCGCCTACCGCTACCGGTCCGGCGAGGGCACGTACACCGGGGCGCCGCTGCCCGTCGACCTCGCCGCCAACGCGGCCAGCCTCGGCATGCGGGTGCTGCGCGCCAAGACCGTCCGCGAACTGCGCGCGGCGCTCGCCGAGGCGCGGGCCGCCGACACTCCCACATGTGTCTACGTGGAGACCGAAACCGCAGACACAGTGTCGGGCGCGCCTCCGGCGCAGGCCTGGTGGGATGTACCCGTGGCCGCGACCGCGACCCGATCGTCGGCGGTCAAGGCACGTGAGCTGTACGAACGGCACGTCTCCACCCGACGCCGCCATCTGTGAAGGAGCAACTGGGCATGACGAAGATCGTCAACCACTGGATCGGCGGCAAGACCGTCGAAGGCGCGTCGGGTACGTTCGGGCCGGTCACCGACCCGGCGACCGGCGCGGTCACCACGAAGGTCGCGTTCGCGACGGTCGACGAGGTGGACGCCGCCGTCGCCGCCGCGAAGGACGCCTGGGCGACCTGGGGCACCTCGTCGCTGGCCAGGCGGACCGCGATCCTGTTCAAGTTCCGCGCCCTGCTGGACGCGCACCGCGACGAGATCGCCGAGCTGATCACCGCCGAGCACGGCAAGGTCCACTCGGACGCGCTGGGCGAGGTCGCGCGCGGTCTGGAGATCGTCGAGCTGGCGTGCGGGATCACCGTGCAGCTGAAGGGCGAGCTGTCGACCGAGGTGGCCTCCCGGGTCGACGTGTCCTCGATCCGGCAGCCGCTGGGCGTCGTCGCGGGCATCACGCCGTTCAACTTCCCGGCGATGGTCCCGATGTGGATGTTCCCGATCGCCATCGCGTGCGGCAACACGTTCGTGCTGAAGCCGTCCGAGAAGGACCCGTCGGTCTCGCTGAAGCTCGCCGAGCTGCTCGCCGAGGCGGGCCTGCCGGACGGCGTGTTCAACGTCGTGCACGGTGACAAGGTGGCCGTCGACCGTCTTCTGGAGCACCCGGACGTCAAGGCCGTGTCCTTCGTCGGCTCGACCCCGATCGCCCGCTACATCCACACCACGGCCTCCGCGAACGGCAAGCGCGTCCAGGCTCTGGGCGGCGCCAAGAACCACATGCTGGTCCTGCCGGACGCCGACCTGGACGCGGCCGCCGACGCCGCCGTGTCGGCCGCCTACGGCTCCGCCGGCGAGCGCTGCATGGCCATCTCCGCCGTCGTCGCGGTCGGCTCGGTCGGCGACGAGCTGGTGGCGAAGATCCGCGAGCGCGCCGAGAAGATCAAGATCGGCCCCGGCAACGACCCGGCCTCCGAGATGGGCCCGCTCATCACGAAGGCGCACCGCGACAAGGTGGCCTCGTACGTCGAGGGCGCGGCGGCCGAGGGCGCCGAGGTCGTGCTCGACGGCACCGGATACACCGTGGACGGCTTCGAGGACGGCCACTGGATCGGTATCTCGCTGCTCGACCGGGTGCCGACCGCCGCGAAGGCCTACCAGGAGGAGATCTTCGGCCCGGTGCTGTGCGTGCTGCGCGCCGACACCTACGAGGAGGGCGTCGCCCTCATCAACGCCTCGCCGTTCGGCAACGGCACCGCGATCTTCACCCGGGACGGCGGTGCCGCCCGCCGCTTCCAGCTGGAGATCGAGGCGGGCATGGTCGGCGTGAACGTGCCGATCCCGGTGCCCGTGGGCTACCACTCGTTCGGTGGATGGAAGGACTCGCTCTTCGGCGACCACCACATCTACGGCAACGACGGCACGCACTTCTACACCCGCGGCAAGGTCGTCACCACGCGCTGGCCCGACCCGTCCGAGGCCCCGGCGGGCGTCGACCTGGGCTTCCCGCGCAACCACTGACCGCGGCCCGGCCGTAGGGCCCGCGATGCCCCGTCTCCCCGTGCCGGGAGGGCGGGGCATCGCCGGGCCGGGCTCAGCTCTGCTGCTCCTGGGCCTTCTTGATCGCCTCGGTGAGGTCACCGGTCTGCGCGGCCGGCGGCGCCTCGACCTCGGCCGTGGCGCCGAACTTCTCGAAGTCCATGGTGACCGTGGCCGTCCCGAACTTCTGCTTCATGCGCACCGGCAGGTCCTTGTCGCCGACCCACACGTCCATGGTGACGGAGGCGGCGCCGCCGGTGGCGGAGCCGAAGAGGTTGTCGGTGTTGCCGTAGGCCTCCTTGAACTTCCCCATGTGCGCCTTGTCGACCACGGCCCGGTAGTGGGTCGTGCTCTGCCCGTCGACAGTTTCCTTGCCGAGGTCCTCGACGTCGTTGGCGTACTTGAGGCCCTTCATGGACGCCGAGGGGCTGCCGGCGGAGCTGCCGCTGAGCGCCTGCGAGCCCTTCTCGCCGAAGACGGCCGACGCGTCGACCTTCATCCACTCCTTGCCCTTGAGGGGGCCGGTGGCCTGCGGGTCGACGTCGTAGTAGTAGGCGCCGTCCACGAACAGCATGCGGATCGTCGGGGACGTCGTCAGCTGCTGCATCTGCGCGGCCTGGGCGTCCATCTCGACGTCGAAGGCGTACCCGTCGCCCCAGCTGTACGTGCCCTCCATGGTGACCGGCTTGCCCGTGCCCAGGTCGGTGGACATCTTCACCTCGGCCGAGCCGACCTGCTCGGTGCGGTCGGTCGCCCGGGTGAGCGCCGCCATGATCTTGTCGGTGTTGCCGGCGACCCCGTCGGCCGCCTTCTTGGCCGTCTCTCCCGCGCCGCACGCGGAGGTCGCCATCAGCGCGGCGGCCGTGAACCCCACCCAGGCCGCTGTGTACCGCAGCTTCATCTGTCCCCACCCGTAACTGTGATTCGACTGTGCTGCGGACTCTAGTGGTACCTACTGACATTCTCGCGACCGTATTTGCGGTACGGATACGTAAACCGGACGTTTCTCTCGTCCGCATTCCGGACGCCTTCACGTTTTTTTTGACGCGACCGCTGCGATTCTCGTACGGACGTCAGGCGGGCAACGGGCTGGCCCAAGTCATGTATTCGCGATCAATCGCCGCTTCGGGCCACGAATTCCGAAGGTAAACAGCTATTGACGCGCCGGTTTTCGTCGGGGTTCCATGCGGCATCGGGAGCGACCGAAGAGATGAACGACCCAAGCCGCCGGAGGCGATAGCGCTCCCGCCCGCAGCACCTCGCACAAGTCGATCGGAACCGCCGCATGACCGACACGCTCCGCCCTGTCGCCACCGCCGTCGCAGAGGCCCCGGACAGCAGTCCCCGGACACTGAAGCGTTCCATCGGAGTCGTCGGCGGCACGCTGCTCACGCTCTCCTGCGTGACGCCGGCCTCCACGCTCTTCGTGGTCGTTCCCGATCTGTTCGGCTCGCTCGGCACGGCCACCGCCCTGACGATCGCCATCGGCTCCCTGCTCTGTATCGCCGTGGCGTTCTGCTACTCGGAACTGGGCACCCTCATCCCCAGCGCCGGCGGTGAGTACGCCATGGTGTCGACGATGGCCGGCCGCCTCGCCGGCTGGCTGGTCTTCGTGCTGTCCCTGCTGGTCGTCATGATCGTCCCGCCGGTGATCGCGATGGGCACCGCCGACTACCTCGCGCCGATCGTCCACCTCGACCCCTCCCTGGCGGGCGCCGGTGTGATGCTCCTCGCCACTCTGGCCGGCCTGCTCGACCTGCGCGCCAACGCCTGGATCACCGGAATCTTCCTGGTCCTGGAGGTCATCGCGGCGGCCGTCGTGGCGGTCCTGGGCTTCGCCCACAGCGAGCGCGGCGCGGGCAGCCTGGTGTCGATGCAGGTGGCGGGCGCGCACGGGCACACGGACACCGTGACGGCCATGCTGGTCGTCTCCGGCCTCGCCATCGCCCTCTTCGTCACCCAGGGCTTCTCGACCGCCGTCTACCTCTCCGAGGAGCTGGAGAACCCGCGCCGCAACGTCGCCCGCACGGTCCTGGCCACCCTCGCCATCTCCACGGTCATCATCCTGGTCCCGGTCGTCGCGATCACCATGGGCGCCTCCGACCTGTCGACCCTGACCGGCGGCGACATCAGCTCCATGGTCACCGCCTGGTCGAACTCCGCCGTCGGCACCTTCGTCAGCCTCTGCGTGGCCCTCGCGATCATCAACGCGGGCATCGTCATGGTCATCCAGAACTCGCGGGTGCTGTTCGCCTCGGCCCGCGACAAGGCCTGGCCCGAGCCCGTCAACAAGGGCCTCTCGCGGCTCGGCCGCTTCGGCTCGCCCTGGGTCGCCACCCTGCTCGTCGGTGTCCCCGGCGCCCTGCTCTGCTTCGTCAACCTGGACACCCTGTACGGCGTGACCGGCGTGTCGGTGACGGCCATGTACCTGCTCGTCGCGATCGCCGCCCTGCTCGCCCGCCGCGGCGCGCACCGGCACACGCCCGCCTGGCGCATGCCGCTGTGGCCCGCCATGCCCGTCCTGCTGATCGTGGTCCTCGCCTACGTCCTCAGCCGCCAGGAGACGAGCTACCTCCTGTGGACCGGCGGCATCACCGCCGTCGCCACTCTCTACTGGGCCTTCTACCTGCGCCCGCGCCGCGACACCCGCTGGCTGGTGTCCATCCCGGAGGACGCGCGCGCCTGAGCCCGGCGCGGCGGCTCAGCCCGGCGCGGCTCCCTCGAAGTCCCACGTCACCACCGCGCACGTCCCGTCGTCCTCGCCACCCGCGCTGCGGTAGGTGGCGAGGGCGACGTCGTTCCCGGTGTCGATCAGCACCCACATGCCGTAGCAGCCGAGTTCACGCCCCAGGGCCGCCAGCCGCCCGATCAGCGCCCGCCCGATCCCCCGGCGCCGGTACGGCCGGGCGACCGCGAGCTCGTACAGGAACATCTCGGCGCCCTTGTCGGGATGGACGGTCTCCACTCCGCTGACGAAGCCCACGGGCGCGACCGTGCCCTCCTCGTAGGCGAGCAGGAGATGGTGTCCGGCGGCGGTCAGGAACCGCTCGGCCCACTCGGTGCGGACGGGATGGTCGAAGAGGTGCTCTGCGGCGGCGACTTCGGCGACGGTGGCGGCCCGGCGAATCGCGTACTGGTCGGAGTTCACCGACGGTTCGTACCACGACTGCGGTACGGAACCACCCGCCTCTACGCCCGGGGGAGGGGCGGGCGCTCCGCCCCGGGGCTGCTTCGGATGTCGGTCGCGGCCCGTACCGTTGACGCATGGATCTTCGACTGCCCGTGCTGCGAGGGCCGCGGAAGCCACGGCGGCTGCCGGCCGCCGTGGCCGCCGTCGCCGTGCTCGCCGGTGCCGGGACATGGACGGCCGTCGCCTCCGACGCCGCGCCCGCGGTGCACCGCACCGACCGGGTCATGGCCGTCGACGGGGTGCGCCTGGACACCTCGTACTTCACCTCCTCGGCGTCCGGCCGCCGTCCGGCCGTCCTGCTGGCGCACGGCTTCGGCGGCAGCAAGGACGACGTCCGGCAGCAGGCGGAGGACCTGGCGAGCGACGGATACGCGGTACTGACCTGGTCGGCGCGCGGCTTCGGCAGGTCGACCGGCAGGATCGGGCTGAACGCCCCCGGGGGCGAGGTCGCCGACGTCTCGAAACTGATCGACTGGCTGGCGCGGCAGCCCCAGGTCCGGCTCGACAAGGCCGGTGACCCGCGCGTCGGCGTCGCGGGCGGCTCCTACGGCGGCGCGATCTCGCTGCTGGCCGCCGGACACGACGACCGGGTGGACGCCATCGCCCCGGCCATCACGTACTGGAACCTCGCCGACGCCCTGTTCCCCGACGGAGTGTTCAAGAAGCTGTGGACCGGCGTCTTCTTCAACGCCGGCGGCGGCTGCGACCGGTTCGAGACCGCGCTGTGCACGATGTACCAGCGCGTCGCCGAATCGGGGACCCCGGACAGCGCGGCCCGCGCGCTGCTGGAGGAGCGCTCCCCGTCCGCCGTCGCCGGCCGCATCAAGGTGCCCACCCTCCTGGTGCAGGGCCAGACCGACTCCCTCTTCCCGCTCGGCCAGGCCGACGCGGCCGCGCGGGCGATCCACGCAGGCGGCGCCCCCGTCGACGTCGACTGGATCGCGGGCGGCCATGACGGCGGCGACCTGGAGGGCGGTCGGGTCCGGGCCCGCGTGACGGCCTGGTTCGACCGCTACCTCAAGGGCGACAAGGGCGCGGACACCGGCCCCGCCTTCCGCGTCACCCGTACCGGAGGCGTCGACTCCACCGACGGCGCGGCCCGACTGCGCGGCGCGAGCGGCACCAGCTACCCCGGCCTGGAGAGCCACGAACGCTCGGTCGCGCTCACCGGACCTGAGCAGCGCTTCGACAACCCGGCGGGCGCCAGTCCGCCCGCGATCTCCGCCCTGCCGGGCCTCGGCACCGGCGGGCTCGCCCAGCTGTCGGCCCTGGGAGTCGGGGTGTCGTTCGACTTCCCCGGCCAGTACGCCTCGTTCGACTCGGCACCGGTGACCGACGACCTGACCATCACCGGCTCCCCGACCGCGACCGTCCACGTCACCTCGACCCGCGACGACGCCGTGCTGTTCGCCAAGGTCTACGACGTCGGCCCGAACGGCACCCAGCAGGTGCTGCCCGCGCAGCTCGTGACACCGATCCGGGTCGAGGGCGCCAGGTCCGGCAAGGACGTGGCGATCACCCTCCCGGCGATCGACCACCAGGTCCAGAAGGGCCACCGGCTCCGCCTGGTCCTCGCCTCGACCGACCTCGGATACGCCTCTCCGGCGGCCCCGGCGACGTACACCGTCTCCCTGAAGGGAGACCTGAGGGTACCGACCGCGCCCGCCGTGACGACCGCGGCCGCGACGCTGCCCGCATGGGTCTGGTGGCTGCCCCTGGCCGGTGCGGCCCTCGCCCTCGCCCTGCTGCTGACGGCCCGCGGGCGCACCACCACCCCCGCTCCCGACCCCGAACTGGCCGACGTCCCCCTCCAGATCACCGACCTCGGCAAGCGGTACGCGAAGTCGAGCGACCGGTACGCGGTCAAGGACCTGTCCTTCCAGGTGGAGAAGGGCCAGGTGCTGGGCCTGCTGGGCCCGAACGGCGCGGGCAAGACGACCACCCTGCGCATGCTGATGGGCCTGATCACCCCCGACCACGGCGAGATCCGCGTCTTCGGCCACGCGATCCGGCCCGGCGCGCCGGTGCTGTCCCGGGTCGGCGCCTTCGTCGAGGGCGCGGGCTTCCTGCCGCACCTGTCGGGCCGCGAGAACCTCGAGCTGTACTGGGCGGCGACCGGCCGGCCGGCCGAGGACGCCCACCTGGACGAGGCCCTGGCGATCGCCGGACTGGGCGACGCGCTCGCCCGCGCGGTGCGCACCTACTCGCAGGGCATGCGCCAGCGCCTCGCCATCGCCCAGGCCATGCTCGGCCTGCCGGACCTGCTCATCCTCGACGAACCGACCAACGGTCTCGACCCGCCCCAGATCCGCGAGATGCGCGAGGTGATGATCCGGTACGCGGCCGCAGGACGCACGGTGATCGTCTCCAGCCATCTGCTGGCGGAGGTCGAGCAGTCCTGCACCCACCTCGTGGTCATGGACCGTGGCCGGCTCGTGCAGGCCGGCCGGGTCGGCGAGATCGTCGGCTCCGGCGACACCCTGCTCGTCGGCACCGCCGGACCCGTCGAGGAGCCGGTCGTCGAGAAGGTGGCCGCGCTGCCCGGCGTCGCCTCGGCCGTACGCACCGACGACGGACTCCTGGTCCGGCTCGACGCGGACGGCAGCGCCCGGCGCCTGGTCGCCGAACTCGTCCGGCTCGACGTGCCGGTGGAGTCGGTCGGCCCGCACCGCAGGCTCGAAGACGCCTTTCTCACCCTGATCGGTGGTTCCGCATGAGCACGCTCACCGGGCACACGGAGCCCGTGGAGGTCGCCTCCGGCTACCGGGCGCACCGCACCCTGCCGTTGCGGGTCGAGCTGGTCCGCCAGCTCAAGCGGCGCCGCACGCTGGTCATGGCCGGCATCCTCGCCGCCCTGCCCTTCGTCCTGGCCGTCGCCTTCGCCATCGGCGGCGAACCGGGCGGCCGGGGCAACCAGGTCACCCTGATGGACACGGCCACCGCGTCCGGCGCCAACTTCGCCGCGGTGAACCTGTTCGTCTCCGCGGGCTTCCTGCTGGTGATCCCGGTGGCCCTGTTCTGCGGGGACACGGTGGCCTCGGAGGCCGGCTGGTCGTCCCTGCGCTATCTCCTGGCGGCTCCGGTGCCCCGCGGCCGCCTGCTGTGGTCCAAGCTCGTGGTCGGACTCGGCCTCAGCCTGACCGCGATGGTGCTGCTGCCGCTGGTCGCCCTCGCGGTCGGCACGGCCGCCTACGGCTGGGGCCCGCTGGAGATCCCCACCGGCGGCGAACTCGACGCCGGCACCGCCGCGCAGCGCCTCCTGGTGGTCGTGGCGTACGTCTTCGTCTCCCAACTGGTCACCGCCGGACTGGCGTTCTGGCTGTCGACGAAGACGGACGCCCCGCTCGGCGCGGTCGGCGGCGCGGTCGGCCTGACCATCGTCGGCAACGTCCTGGACGCCGTCACCGCCCTCGGCGACTGGCGCGACTTCCTGCCCGCGCACTGGCAGTTCGCCTGGGCGGACGCCGTGCAGCCGCGCCCGGAGTGGTCGGGCATGATCCAGGGGACGGCGATCTCATTGACGTACGCCCTGGTGCTGTTCGCCCTGGCCTTCCGGGGTTTCGCCCGCAAGGACGTGGTGTCCTAGGGCGTGTTCGGAAGTAGCGTCGTCCGCCCGGCGGGCCGGACGGGACTTTCGAAACACGCCCTAGCTGTGCTGTCCCGACAGGTTGGTGACGCGGCTGGCTGGGGTGTGGCCGCTGATTCCGGTGTGGGGTCGGTGGTAGTTGTACCAGTCCAGCCAGTCGGGGAAGGCTGCTTGTCGTTCGCTGTCTGAGGTGTAGGGCCGCTGGTAGGCCCACTCCTCGAGCAGGGTGCGGTGGAAGCGTTCGACCTTGCCGTTGGTCTGTGGCCGCCAGGGGCGGGTCCAGCGGGGGCTGATGCCCAGGTCGTGGCAGGTCTGACGCCAGGTGTTCTTGGTGTAGGCCCAGGCGTTGTCGGTCAGGACCCGCTCGACGGTGATGCCGTGGGCGCCGAACCAGGCCGTGGCGCGGGCCAGGAAGCCGGCGCAGGTGGCGGCCTTCTCGTCGGGGAGGTCTTCGGTGTAGGCCAGGCGGGAGTGGTCGTCCAGGGCGGTGTGCAGGTAGGCGAGTCCGACGCCGGTGCGGTTTTTGCGCCCGGCTGCCCGGCCGAGGGCTTTGTGGCCGCCGCCGTCGGGGATGCGGCCGAGTTTCTTGACGTCGATGTGGACCAGTTCGCCGGGGCGGGCGCGTTCGTAGCGGCGAACGGGTTCGCCGGTGGCCCGGTCGCAGGCGGCCAGAGCGGGCAGGTGGTGACGGGTCAGAATCCGGTGGGCGGTGGATGCGGTGATGCCGCAGCGAGCTGCCAGACGGACGGGCCCGATCCGGTGTTCGCGGCGCAGGCGGACGACCTGGGCCTCGATGGCGGCCGGGGTGCGGCGTGGCTGGTGGTGCGGGCGGCTGGAGCGGTCGTGCAGGCCCGCGGCGCCCAGTTGCCGGTAGCGGCCGGCCCAGCGTGCGGCGGTGGTGTGGCTGACCTGGAAACGTTCCGCGGCTCGGCGCAGCGGCCAGCCGTCGTCGACGACACACCGGGCCAGACGCAGCCTGCCGGTCGGCGTCAACGGGGCATTACGGTGGGACACGAGGGCCTCCTGAGTACCGGTGGAGATGTCGCAGTCCACACCGAACCCAGAAGGCCCTCACTTGTTCAAGCACCCAGCACGCGTGTCACCAACGTTCCGGGACAGCACACCTAGCACCCCCCAGCCGTACCCCGTGACCTGCCGGCGCCGGTGCCGGTGCCGGTGCTCGGGCCGGCCTCGCCGGCCGGCCCGCTGTGGACACGTGCCGGCGGCGGATCCGAAATCCCCTTCGGCGGCGTGACCCGGAGCTGACGACGTGTCGGCAGTCCCGGAGAGCAGGAGACGTCGAGCCGTCGCGACCTCTCCCGGGCAGCCGGGGCGGCTCGGCTCGCCCGTCCGGCATACCCGGCGGGCGGTCCGGGACAGGGCGTACTAGCGTCATCCGCGTCGCTCCAGCCATGACCAGAAAGTGACGACAACGGGGGAGTGTGTGAGCACCGCCGGTTCAGCGCAGGCAGGTTTTCCCGACCCCTGGAACAGCGCCGCGTGGGCGGACGCGGTCGGTGCGGGGGAGGGCGACCTGTCACTGCGCGACGGCGAGGGCTGGTGCATGCCTCTCGACGTCGAGAGGTGGTCCGGGCGACCGGACACCGGGGACCGGTCGGTGGTGGAGCGGTGCGCGGGCAAGGTGCTGGACATCGGCTGCGGTGGCGGGCGGTTCGTCGAAGCCCTGGCCTCGCGCGGGCACGACGTGCTCGGGATCGATGTGTGCCCCTCGGCCGTGATCTCGACGGTCTGCCGGGGCGGCGCCGCACGAAGCGGGTCCGTGTTCGATCCGCTGCCCGAGGAAGGCGCATGGGACACGGCACTGCTCATCGACGGGAACATCGGCATCGGCGGTGACCCCCGCCTGCTCCTGCGACGCGTCCGGGATCTCGTGAGCGACCAGGGACTGCTGATCGCGGAGACTTCCCGAGCCGACGTGGACGAACGCCGCCGGGTCCGCATCCACGCCGGGCGGCGGGCGGTGAGCCCCGACTTCCCCTGGGCCACCGTCGGCACCCACACGTTGACCCGGTACGCCGGCCTGTCCGGCTGGACGGTCGCCGAGCAGTGGATCACCACCTCGGTGGAGCGTCACTTCGTCGCCCTGCGCGCTCGCGCCTGAGCCCGGGCCGCCTTCCGTCGGGGCCGCAGACGCAGCCAGGTCCGCACGATCAGCACGAGGGCCGAGGCGAGGAACAGGGCCGCGGTGATGAGGAGCCAGCGGGGCAGGAACACCTCCGCGGACAGGCCGGTGGCCGGCGTGTAGTGGCCGTCCTGGCGCAGGATCAGCGGCCACCACACCAGGAACAGGGTTCCCGCGACGAACGCCGGCACGCGGACGTGGTTGACGCTCGGCCGGTGGGTGCCGCCGCCCGGCTCCTGCCTGCCACGGAACAGCCACTGAGTGCCGCGGTCGGTCACCGAGTAGCAGGGCAGCAGGACCAGGTCGTGCAGGAGCGCGGCCCCGACGAACCAGATGACCACGCCGAGGGTGTCGCCGTTCAGCAGCCTGATCCCCGCGTAGACGGCGAGGGCGAAGGAGGCGAGGACGAGCAGCAGATGGAGGGGGGAAGCGCCGTAGCGGTTGCGCAAGGCCGTGGCCCGGCCGCTCGCGGAGTGGTTCACGCGCGCTCTCCGAACGTGAGGCGGTGAACCCACTTGGTGTTGTGCACCCCTGGGGCGGCCGGGAGGATCACGCGGGCGGGATAGCCGTGGTCCGGTGAGAGGACTGCTCCATTGACGCGCAGCGCGAGCAGGGAACGGTGATCGCGGGTCTGGTTGGCCGCCAGCATGACCGAGGTGAACGCTCCGCCGCGCTGGACCGACTCCACCAGAGCCGGCGGGGTGTCCGTGCCGAGTCCGACGAGGGCGGCGAGATCCGTGAGGCGGATGCCGCTCCACCGCTGGTTCGGGGTGGACCAGCCTTCCACGCAGGCGATCGGCAGCTCCGCATCGCTCTGGGGCATCGCGAGGAGCATCTCGCGGGTCAGGACGACCTGCCGTCCACCGCCGCGGACGGTCAGCCGCCAGGCCGGGCCGATGTCACTCGGGCGGATCCCGACCGAGGCCGCGGTCTTGTTGATCGGGAAGCCGTTCGGCCCCGTGCCGGGGTCCCGGCCGTGCGGGGCGAGCAGGGCCGTCCGGCGCCACCAGCCGCCGACGCTCTGCCCGGCCGTCACCGCGAACAGCGCGAGCGACCCCGCTCCGACCATGGCGACCGCGCCCCGACGGGAGATCGTCGGGGATGACGGACGCGGTGACACGAGGCCTGCCGCCGTGTCCGAGTCGGGTTCCGGCTGGAAGCCGCGCCCGGCCCGTACGGCGCGCACCGCGCGGGGGAACCGGGCGGCGACGTGCACGACGAAGGCGCCGATGAACACCCACGCGCCGTAGAAGTGCAGGGGGTAGAAGGAGCCGGGGAAGACGTAGTCCAGCTGAATGTTCAGGATTCCGGTGACGAAGGTGAATCCGGCACCGCCCACGAGCAGCAGCAGCGACAGCCGCTCGAGAGCGTGAGCGGCCGAGCGTACCGGGGGCCATTCGAACAGTTTCGGGATGACCGACCACAGCTTCGCCAGGAGCACCGGGACCAGGACCACGCCCAGCACGGTGTGGACACCCTGCGTCAGCCGGTAGATCCAGTACGGCGATGTCGGCCAGGTGAACAGGTAGAAGCCCAGCAGGCCCTTGTCCGGCGTCGGGTCGTTGCGCGGGTCGAGGTCCGGGTTGTAGGACGCGTACGACAACAGGCCGGTCACGAACAGCAGTGTGACGCCGACCAGCAGGACCAGCCCGAACACCCCGGTCAGCCAGGGCCCCCGCAACGGACTGCGCCAGAACCCCGGACGGGCCGGCCCCGGCGGTGGACCCGCCGAGCGTGCCCGGTCCACGGCGCCGCGCAGCCGGTCGAGCGACGTCACACGGGGCAGAGCCGACGGCTTCGGTGCAACCGCGTCCGGCGGCCGCGCGGATCCGGCGTTCGGCCGGTCCCGCCCGCCGTTCGGCCGGTCTCGCCCGCCGTCGCCCGCCTCCATCCGGAACACCTCCACCATGCGCGAAAGCCACTTGACGGACATCGCTCGTGGGAGAACATTTCGTATCCGGGGCCCGGAAGGCTTCCGCGACACGCGCGATGCGGCGCCCAGGTCGACGGAAGGTCACCCACCGGTCTCGACGGGCCCCCGCCGTGCCCTCTTCGAGATTCATCCGCAACGCTCCATGACGCACGTTCCGGCACCCTCCGCCGTCACAGTCGCAGAAGGCCGTCGTCCACGGACGCCGGCGTCGACGACCGTAGGGGGCACGGCAGATGGGGACCTACCGAACTCGGCGGCTGCGCGGCGCGCTGCTCGCTCTCGCCGCCACCGGAGCACTGCTCACCGGTTGCGGCGCCGCCGGCGACGACAGCAGCGCGGACGGTGCGAACAAGGCCGAAGGAGGCCTGCCGGCACCCGCGCCCGCGCAGTCGCAGGGCGGCGGCGAACAGGGGCGGGACGACGGCAGCGACAGCGACGAGTCCCGGGACTTCGCCCCCGCACCCGACTACCTCTCCACCTTCGCGCTCGACGTCGACACCGCGTCGTACGGCTACGCACGCCGCTCCCTCGCCGACGGCCGCCGCCCGGACCCGTCGACGATCCGCCCGGAGGAGTTCGTCAACAGCTTCCGCCAGGACTACGAACGCCCCGACGGCAACGGCTTCTCGGTCACCGTCGACGGCGCCCGCACCGACCAGGACGGGTGGTCCCTCGTCCGCGTCGGACTCGCCACCCGTTCGGCCGGGGACACGGCCGAACGTCCGCCCGCCGCGCTCACCTTCGTCATCGACGTCTCGGGCTCCATGGACGAGCCGGGTCGCCTGGACCTCGCCCAGGAGTCCCTCGGCGTGATGACGGACGAGCTGCGCGACGACGACTCCGTCGCGATCGTCACCTTCAGCGACGAGGCCCGGCCCGTCCTGCCGATGACCCGGCTCGGCGGCCATCGCGGCCGGGTCCACCGGGCGGTCGACGGCCTGGAGGCGCTGGAGTCCACCAACCTCGGCGCGGGCCTGCGCACCGGCTACGCCACCGCCGTCGAGGGCCTGCGCGAGGGCGCGACCAACCGGGTCGTCCTGATCTCCGACGCGCTCGCCAACGAGGGCGACACCGACCCGGACTCCATCCTGGAACGGATCTCCACCGCCCGCCGTGAACACGGCATCACGCTCTTCGGCGTCGGTGTCGGCAGCGACTACGGCGACGCCCTGATGGAGCGCCTGGCCGACAAGGGCGACGGCCACACGGTGTACGTCTCGGACGAGGACGAGGCCCGCAAGGTGTTCCGTGATCAGCTCCCGCGGAACATCGACCTCACCGCCCGCGACGCCAAGGCCCAGGTCGCCTTCGACCCGCACACGGTCGCCCGATTCCGTCTCGTCGGCTACGACGACCGGCGGGTCGCCGACGAGGACTTCCGCGACGACCGTGTCGACGGGGGAGAGGTCGGGCCCGGCCACACGGTGACCGCCCTGTACGCCGTCCGCACCCGGCCCGGCGCCGACGGCCACCTCGCCACCGCGACGGTGCGCTGGCTCGACCCCGAGACCCGCGCACCGCACGAGGAGTCCGGCCGGTTGGAGACGGGCTCCCTCGGCCGCTCCGTGTGGAGTGCCGGCCCCCGCTTCCAGGTGACCGCGGTCGCCGCCTACTTCGCCGACGCCCTGCGCGCGGGGGACGACCGCTGGAGTTCCCTGCCCGGCGCCCCTTCCCTGGACGAGCTGGCCAGGCGCTCCGCCCGGCTGGCGTCGATCACCGAGGACGACGACGTGGCACAGCTCGGCACGGCCATCGCGTCGGCGGCCCGCCTCGACGAGTAGCGCGCGGCGCGGACGGCCGGGCGCCGCGCACGCAGAACGGCGGGCCACCGGAGGACCGGTGACCCGCCGCGCGCGGAGTGAACGACTCAGTTGTTGTTCTGGCCGTTGCCCGACAGCGCCGAGATGTCGTCCAGGATGTGCGACAGCGGCTCGTCACCCTTGGCCTGGGTCGAGTTCTCGACGCACTGCTGGTTCTGCGGGGAGGACAGGACGTTGATGTCCTGGACGGCGATCGGGGCGGCGCCGAGGAGCGAGCCCAGGTTGGCCTTGAGCGGCAGGCCGACGCAGGGCTTGTTCAGCGAGCCCTGGACGAGCGAGAGCTGCGGGCTCATGTCGCCGAAGGTCGCCGAGTTGCCGAACGCCTGCGAGGCGCCGTTGCCGCTCGCGGAGTTGGTGCCGTCGTTGCCGATGGCCAGCGCCTGCGGCGCGGCCGCGGCCGAGACACCGGCGACGGAGGCGGCGATAGCCGCGGTTGCCCACAGCTTCTTCATGGTCTTTCCCTTCGAAAGGCGGACTCCGGGGGGCGGAGCTGCATGATCGTCAACTGTCCGGACCGGGTGAGGGTTGCGATGAGTACTCCGTTCGGCCCAGCGCAGTCCGATGAGGCGACGAGCGCCCGCGCGCTCATCCGGTCGCTCTTCGTCCGGACCTCGCTCGCACCTCGAACCGTCGCTCCTCCATGCAGAGTTGAGCTCGACACTCGGAACCGCCGGAACGCGCGAGGCACTTGGCCACTCCACGCACAACAGAAGAGCGGGCCGCCCGGAGTTCGGCGGCCCGCTGGTCGGAGCCGGGAGGATCAGCCCCTGGGCTCAGTGCAGGAGCCCGCTGTCACGAGGTGGGGCTCAGCGGTTGCCGGTGCCGTTGCCCGCGAGGACCGCGATGTCGTCCAGGATGTGCGACAGCGGCTCGTCACCCTTGGCCTGGGTGGAGTTCTCGACGCACTGCTGGTTCTGCGGGGAGGACAGGACGTTGATGTCCTGGACGGCGATCGGGACGGCGCCGGCGACCGAGCCCAGGTTGGCCTTGGCCGGCAGGCCGATGCAGGGCTTGTTCAGCGAGCCCTGGATGAGCGCCATCTGGGGGCTCATGTTGCCGTACGTCGCCGAGTTGCCGAACGCCTGGTGAGCGCCGTTGCCGCTGGCGGACGAAGTGCCGTCGTTGCCGATGGCCAGCGCCTGCGGCGCGGCCGCGGCGGAGACACCGACCACGGAAGCGGCGACCGCGGCAGAGGCCAGAACCTTCTTGATCACTTACTAGTCCCTTCTGAGGAAACGCCCGTCCACCGGAGCGCTATCGGCTCAACTGGCCACGCCGCGCTTGGTTGCTGCCCTTCACCCCGATGGCCTAAGCGTGTCGGGACTTCCCACCCGATGGGTGAAGGATCGCAATCAATCCGCAACCGATCACCGTGAATCCGGTTGATGCGGGGGCAGGAACACACGTCTTGGCGAAAGCCGGGAAAGGAAACGAAATGCTGAAGAAGGCAATGGCTGCGGCGGCGCTGGCCGCCTCCGTCGTCGGCACATCCGCGGCGGTCGCCCCGCAGGCGCTTGCCATCGGCAACGACGGCACCAACTCCGCCAGCGGCAACAAGGCCACCTCGAAGTTCGGCAACTCTGTGACCAGGGGCGACCTGAGCCCCCAGGCCAGCCTGGCGCAGGGCTCGCTGAACAAGCTCTGTGTCGGTCTGCCGGTCAAGGCCAACCTGGGCTCGGTCGGCGGCGCCGTCCCGATCGCCGTCCAGGACATCAATGTCCTCTCGGCGCCGCAGAACCAGCAGTGCGCGGAGAACTCCACCCAGGCCAAGGGCGACGAGCCGCTGTCGCACATCGTGGACGACATCTCGGTTCTCACGGGCAACGGCACGGGCAACGGCTGATTCCCCGCTGATTCCCGGCTGATTTCCGTCCGGGGCGGCGCCCGAGACGCCGCGTCTGATTCTCGTTCAAGAAATAGCTCGGGCCGCCCGGTTCCTTCCGCGGGCTGTCCGAGCTTTTTCGCGTGTGCTCTGCCGAAACCCTTCCCCCCCACTCAGGCGAACCGTTTCCGCCCGCGTGTATGCCGAGTGCCGCTTCTCTGAATGCGTTCGAGTGAATTCCCCGGCGGCCCACGTTCCGGAGTTTCTCCGGCCGTCTATCTCTCGTTTGCAGCCTGCGAGTCATGTGCGAGCCGTTCCGACTGCGCTCGCTCGGTTTCGACCGTCACAGGAGCATGACCGCGGAGAAGGGAAATTCCATGAAGAAGACCGCTGCTGTCGTCGCGGGTCTGATCCTGGCGCTGGGCGGGGCCGCTCCGGCCTTCGCCGACGCCGACGCCGACGCCGCCGCTTTCGGCTCCCCGGGTGTCCTGTCCGGCAACGTGATCCAGTTCCCGATCCACATCCCGGTCAACCTGTGCGGCAACACCGTCAACGTGATCGCCGCGCTGAACCCGACAGCGGCCAACGCCTGCGCCAGCGACTGACGACGCAGGCAGCTCAGCCACTCGGCTGTCTCAAGGCCGGCCCTGGACCAAGGCGCTTTGTTCCAGGGCCGGCCTTTTTCCCACGCCCCTTCGAGCAGGAAGACCACGAGATTGCGCCAGACCCTGAGCAGGGGAATGGTCGCGGCAGCGGCCGCGACAAGCATTCTGTCGCTGTACGGCACTTCTGCCGTCGCCGACACGCACGCGAACGGGACCGGAGCCGGATCACCTGGGGCCGTGTCCGGCAGCAGCCTCTCCGCCCCGGTCGAGGTTCCGGTCAACGCCTGTGGCGACACGGTCGACGTGACCGCCGCGTTCAACCCGTCGTTCGGCTCCTGCGTCCGCGCTGCGGCCGCGCACCGGTCGGAGTCGTACGGCGACGACGACCTCGGGTACGGGACCGCTGACGACTCCGGCTACGGAGCCGACAAGGACTCGGGTTACGGAGAGCAGAGCGGGTACGGGGATCACACCACCCCGCCTTCGCATGATTCCGGGTACGGGGATCAGACCACCCCGCCTTCGCATGATTCCGGGTACGGGGATCAGACCACCCCGCCGCCGTCCGACTCCGGGTACGGGGATCAGACCACCCCGCCTTCGCACGATTCCGGGTACGGGGACCAGGCCACCCCGCCTTCGCATGATTCCGGGTACGGGGACCAGGCCACCCCGCCGCCGTCCGACTCCGGGTACGGGGATCACACCACCCCGCCGCCGCACGACTCCGAGTACGGGGCTGACGCGGATTCGGGTTACGGAGACCAGGGTGGGTACGGGGATCACACCACCCCGCCGCCGCACGACTCCGAGTATGGGGCTGACGCGGATTCGGATCACGGAGACCAGGGCGGGTACGGGGACCAGACCACCCCGCCTCCGTCCGACTCCGGGTACGGGGATCACACCACTCCGCCTCCGCATGGTGGTGGCGAGACGCCTTCGCCTCACTCCGGGTACGGAGATGACGACGACTCGGATCACGGAGATGAGGGCGGGTACGGGGATCACACCACCCCGCCTCCGTCCGACTCCGGGTACGGGGATCACACCACTCCGCCTCCGCATGGTGGTGGCGAGACGCCTCCGCCTCACTCCGGGTACGGAGATGACGACGACTCGGATCACGGAGATGAGGGCGGGTACGGGGATCACACCACCCCGCCTCCGCATGGTGGTGGCGAGACGCCTCCGCCTCACTCCGGGTACGGAGATGACGACGACTCGGATCACGGAGATGAGGGCGGGTACGGGGATCACACCACCCCGCCTCCGCATGGTGGTGGCGAGACGCCTCCGCCTCACTCCGGGTACGGAGATGACGACGACTCGGGCTACGGGGATGAGGGCGGGTACGGGGACCACACCACCCCGCCCGGTGGGCCGCCGCCCAGCCTGCCGGACACCGGGAGTGAGGCCATGCTCGCCGCTTCCGGCATCAGCGCCGCGCTCATCGCGGGCGGAGCGGTTCTGTACCGGCGGGGCAGGGGCAGGGTCGCGTCCCGGCGGTGACGTGCCGGGTGCCGGACGGGTGGTTCCGTCCGGCACCCGTGTCCAGCCCGTACGCCGTTCGCCGTCAGCGTCGTACGGCGTCCACCATGTTCCGGCCCGGCGCCGGGACCGGCGCACCGCCCGGCCCCGTGTGCAGCCGTCGCCGTACGCCCCGTACGAGCGTGCCCGCCGTGAAGGTGGCGCCGTGCACGAAGCGCATCGCCGGGCCGAAGTCGGCGGCCGTCACCAGGCCCGCCAGGAACAGCCCGGGGTGCGAGGACTCGAAGTCCCCCCGACCGCCGGCGCGCCGTCGGCCCCCGTGGCCAGCGTCCCGCGCAGCCCGTCGGCGAGCAGCCCGAGCCGGTCGCGGGTCGCCCGGAACCCCGTGGCGGCGATGACGTGTTCGGTCTCCAGCGGGCGTAACCGCGCCCGCCGGTTCCAGCCGGACCCCGCCCGGCACCGCGTGCGCCGCCGCCACCTCGTGGCCGAGCAGCACCTCAACGGACCGCTCGACCCGGTCCCGTACCCACCAGGCGCCCGCCGGGCCGAGTGCCGTGCCCGCGATCCGCGCCCGCGTCCGCTCCGGGAGGCGGCGGTAGAGGCCGGGGCGCTCGGCGTAGAACCAGTTGCGCCAGCCGCAGCCCAGGCCGCTGTGCGGGGAACGCGCCGACTGCCACCAGGGGCGCGCCCAGGGCGGTGGCACGTCGTTCCAGCACAGCCGGCCGGCCCGCGCCAGCACCCGTACCCGGGTGCCCTGTTCGGCGAGCAGCGCCGCTGTCTCCAGGGCCGCCTGGCCGCCGCCGAGCACCGTGACGTCCTTGTTCCGGAAACGGCCGAGGTCGCTGTGGTGGCTGCTGTGCGAGACGAGACCGGGGGCGAGGCCGCGCAGCGCGGACGGGATCTCGACGAAGGGCAGTACGCCGATCGCGAGCGCGACCGTACGGGCGTGCAGCACCTCCCCGTCGTCGGTGACCACCTCGAAGCCGCCGGGTTGGGCCGCCACGTGGACGATCGCGCGCTCGTCCACCGCCGGCACGGCATGCCGGGCGAACCACAGGCCGTACTCCGCGAACATCTCCACCGGGATCGGTTGCCCGTGACGCGCCGTCACCCCCTGCCCGGCGCAGTACACGTCGAGCCGCCGACGGCCGTCCGGGTCGGACAGGTGGGAGGCCCACGGCTCCGACTTCAGGAACATGCCGCGGGGCATGTGGTCGCGCCAGGACGCCATGGGCCGGCCGAAGACGCGCAGCGTCAGCCCGGCGGCGGCGGCGTGGGACGCGATGGACAGGCCGTACGGGCCCGCGCCCACCACCAGCAGGTCGTACATCAACGGCTGCCCGCTCTCTCGTCGTCGGTCGGTTCGGTCACGGCCGACACACCGGGCACGCTCGGCACAGCGGCCGGCACAGCGGCCGGCACAGCGGCCGGCACACCGGTCGTCCCGGCGGTCATCGACGGGAGGGAGGGCGCGGACGCCTGGCGCACCACGCGCGGCCGTACCTCCGTGTCGCGCTTCGCGCACAGCCCCCGCAGCCGGCCCAGCAGCCGGCGTGAGACATGGCGGCACCACAGTCTCCACATCGCCCGCCCGGGGCCGGGATCGTCCGGCGCGTACCACGCCAGCTCCCGGCGCGCCGGTGACGATCCGCGAAGCGCGGCCAGCGGCGCGTAGTTCTCCACCACGAATTCCCGTTCGGGCCGCGGCGCTCCGTCCGGCAGTGGACGGTGGGTCAGGTCCAGGTGCAGGGCGCGGACGACGTCCAGCCCGGCGGTGTCGGAGAACAGCCGGAACTGGGCGCCGGGGCGCGGATTGAAGTCGAGCAGGTGGTAGCGGCCGGTCGTGCCGCAGCGACGGAAGTCCAGGTCGAGGATGCCGCGGTAGCCGAGCTCTCCGGTGAGCCGCTCGGCGAGCGCCTGCACCTGGGGGTTGGGGGTCCACCGGCCCACCGCCGTGAGGCCCGCGCCGCGCGGCCAGGAGCACAGCTTGCGGCCGGGGCCGCCGCCGCGAACGGCACCGGTACGGTCGGCGTACCCGTGGAAGAACCAGTCGCGGTCCGGGCCCGGCGGCAGGAACTCCTGGAGCAGCAGCCGGCTGCCCGCCTCCTCGGCGCGCAGAAACAGCTCGCGGGCCTCCTGGGTGGAGCGCACCATCACCGTGCTGCGCAGACCGCGGCCCGCGGGCAGCAGCCAGGGCCGGCTCCACTTCGCGACCACCGGCAGCCCCAGCTGCCAGGCGGCCCCGGCGGCCTGCGCCGCGCTCTCCGGAATCACGGTGGCCGGGTGCGGTACGTCCACCGCGGCGCACACGGCGGCCAGTTCCGCCTTGTCCGCCACCCGCTCGGCCAGCACACCGGGTTGCCGCGGCAGCAGATACGCGGGCTCCAGATCCTCGCGCAGCCGGCCCACCGCGACGGCGCCGGCGTCGTCCATCGGGATCAGCACGGCGGGACGGGCGATCCCGGCCGCCACCTGACGCAATGTCATGGCGAGCTCGGTCAGGGACGCGCCCGGCGGGGGCGGTGGGTGCAGCCGGGTCACGAAGCGCGACCTGCGTACCGGGCTTCCGACGGAGTCGGCGACCACGTGCACGTCCACGCCGGCCCTGCCGAGTGAGCGCACGGCGCCGAGCGTGCCGTGGTGAAACGGATTCCGGTCGACCCGCAGCAGAACGGCGGGGACGCGGATGTCGAGCAACGACACGGACTTCTTTCCTTAGCGTCGGTTCACCCGTGCGCCGGAGCGGATCACCCGAAGGACCCCACCGCACTGGCCGAGTTCATCTTCATATGACTGAGTGTCAGTAATCGGAACGTCGGAATGTCAGAGAAGGCGCCAGACGTCAGCACGCGAATGGAGAAAGGAGCAGGCATGGCCCCACAGCAGCGACACGCCCGGTCCAGGCGGCTGGCCGTCATCGCGGCCACGGTCGCCGCGTCGGCCGCCCTGGCCTCGGGTCCTGGATTCGCCGCGGGCGCGGGGGTGGTGCGGGTCGGCGATCCGCCCGCTCCTACGCCCACCGTCCCGGCCGCCGCGGCGACCACCCCGGCCCCCGCCGTGACCGAGCCGACCGTCCCGCCGGCACCGGCAGTCCCGCCCCAACCCGTCGTCCCGCCCCAACCCGTCGTCCCGTCCGAGCCGGCGGTCCCGTCCACATCGGCCGTCCCGTCCACCCCGGCAGTCGTCACGACCCCGATGCCGGCGGAGACGACGAAGCCCGCGGAGGCGGGGAAGCCCGACGAGGCCGAGAAGGACGTCCCCGCCTTCGGCGCCTACCTCGAGTACGACGCCGGTGGTGTGGCCCGGATGGCCGAACTCGGACGCTGGCTGGGCGGCGCGGACCTGCGCGTCGGGCACACCTATCTGCCGGGGGACCGGTGGCAGAACATCGAGGGCGACGTCGACTTCCTCGACGCGTGGGCGCGCTGGCGCAACGAGAAGGACGACCGGATGTTCGTCCTCAACGTCCCCATGCAGGAGGGCAACGAGGCGGGCGTCTCCGACACGAAGGTGGGGCTGCTGCTGCGGGAGGGTGCCGCCGGGGCGTTCGATCACCACTTCCACGCCCTCGCCGAGCGACTGGTGAAGCTGAAGGCGCCGGACACGGTGATCGTGCTCGGCTGGGAGATGAACGGCATCACGTACACCCATCGCTGCGGGCCGGACCCGGAGGCCTGGAAGAAGTACTGGAACAGGATCGTCACCACCATGCGTTCGGTGCCGGGCCAGAAATTCCGGTTCGACTTCGCGCCGAGCCGGGGCCAGGACGCCGTTCCCTGGACGGAGTGCTATCCGGGGGACGACACGGTCGACATCATCGGCATGGATTCCTACGACCAGCCGTCCGGGCTGACGTTCGAGGAACAGGTGAATGAGCCCTACGGTCTGCAGAGACACGTGGACTTCGCCAAAGCCCATGGCAAACCCATTTCCTATCCGGAATGGGGACTCTTCGGCAACGGTGACAACGCCGACTACGTGCGTCGCATGATCACCTGGATGAATGAGCACCGGCCGCTGTACAACACGCTGACCGACTACTGCCCGCACGGCGTGTGGCAGTGCTCGGCCAACCCCGAGTCGTCCGCGGTCTACCGTGCCCTCCTCTCCAAGCCCACCGAACCGAGCACGCCGCCGACCGAACCCCCGACCACGCCGGCCGAACCCACCACTCCGCCGCCCACGGCGACCTGTTCGCCGCTGGATCTCGGCGACTGGGTCGAGTACTGGCTCGGCGGGAAGCTGTGTCTGCGGTTCGACTGGTGGTCGCACACCCGGTAGCGCCTCCGGGTGGCGGCGGGCCAGGTCAGGACCTGTCGCCACCGTCGCGCTCCCGCAGGCGGCTCAGCAGTTCCTTGCCGCGCCGCCGGGCGGCCACGTCGCACACCACCGCCGACATCAGCGCGGCCGTGCGCCGCCGGGCGAGCAGCAGCCGCTGGTTGACGACCGGTTCCGGACGCCAGTGGTGCTTGTACGGCTCGTTGCCGCGCAGCAGGCTCAGCGTGCCGCGCCCGCCCCCTCGCGTGTGTTCGGAGCACGCGTCGAGCAGCATCACCGCCACGTCCGCCTTGCGTTCGCGCAGCCGTGGATGGGCACCGTAGAGATAGCCGCCCGCCAGCCGCCGCGACAACAGCGTCAGATCCACGGCGACCACGTCGTCGTCGAGCCGGAACTCGGTGACCACCGCGTTCCCGGAACGCACCATCGGACCCACCGACCGCACCAGATGCTCGCAGAACCGCGTCTGGAGGTGCTCGGACGTCACCTTCCGCCCCTGCCACTGGAGCCGGTGCAGTTCGAGCAGCCGCCGCAGCGCCGGATCCACCTCGTCCGGCCGGACGACCTGCCGCTCCACACCCAGCGCGGTCAGCTTGCGCAGTTTGGCGCGCACCCGCTGGGCCTTCGCCGCCGGCAGCCGGGCGACCAGCTCGTCCATCGGCACGGCGGGCAGCTCCAGGCACAGCGAGTCGTTCTCCCGGCGCCGCGGCCCGCGCCAGCGGTCGTAGACCCGCTCGACCGCGCCGCCGGGCCGCACCTCGCGGAAGTCGATCAGCGCGGTGCGGGCGGCCGCCGCGAGCCCCTCGGTGAGCGCGGCCACGGCCTCCTCGCCGCGCTCGTCGTCGACCAGCACGTCCCCGTAGTCGGAGATCGCCCCGCCGAGCGGCACCAGCGCGGGCACCGGACGGCGTACGGCCATCAGCGGGGCGACGGCGACGAGTTCGGCGCCGTCGCGCACCAGCAGCAGCCGCAGCCGGCCCGGCCTGCCGTACGACAGCCACCACGAGTACAGCCAGGCGTGACTCTGGAAGGGCGTCGCCGCCTGGCACCGCTCGTACAGCCGCCCCCAGGCCGGAGCCAGCGCGGCGAAGGAGCCCTCGTCGGTGACCAGGTCGGTGGTGTACGTGGGTCTCACCCCCGTTCGTGCCGTCACAACTGCCCGTGCACGTCGGCGGCGAGAGCCGGTCCGGGCACGGAGGCGGACCGTGCCGTGCCCCGATCGGCCCGCCGCGGCCGGACCAGCGCCAGCAGCCCGCCCAGCAGCCCGCCCGCGCTCGCGCCCACCAGACCGGTCACCGCGGGCGACGCCGAGGACGGCGCGGTCGGCCGGACCGCCCGCGCGAACTGCTGGAGCTCGACATGGGTGGAGTTCTTGTTGTCGTTGGCGTGCCGGGTCAGCGCCCGGGAGACCGCGTTGGCCATGTCGGTGGCCTGGTCCGGGCGCGAGGAGGTGGCCGTGACGGAGACCATCGGGGCGTCCGGCGAGGTCGCCGTGCGCACGCTCGACTGGAGGGTCTTCACCGGCACGCCCGCCGACACCTGCGCCTGCCCGAGCACCGCGAGCTGCGTGGCGACCCGCCCGTACGCCTGCGCGAAACCGAGCGCGGACGCCGGATCGGACTTCTCGGTCGGTACGACGACGACGTAGGCCGTGGCCGTGTACGACGGCGGTTCGAGCAGCCCGTACGCGCCGCCGAGCAGGCCGCCGGCCACGGCGCCGGACGCGAGGAGGGACCAGGCCGGCAGGGCCCGGGTGCGGGACAGGGGGGAGGCCGGACGGTGTGGTCCGGTCGGGTTCTCGGTCATGAGGAACTGGCTCCCTGGGGTGACGGGGACTGCGGGGACGGGGAGGAGAGCGACGGGTCGGTGCGGGAGACGGCCGCCGCGTAGACGCCCATGAGCCGGGCGGCACTGCGGCTGATGCTGTAGTGATGGGCGGCGTCCGGGGCGATGCGCGGCTGGGGGCCCCGGGCGCGGGCCGCGGCCAGCGCCCGGGTGAAGGCCTCCGGGCCGCCCGTCACACGCAGGGCGCCGGGCGCGGTGCGCGGGGGCAGGTCCTCGATCGCCGGGCAGGACGCGTAGAGCACGGGCAGCCCGCAGGCGAGGGCCTCCACGATCGCCAGGCCGAAGGCCTCCTCCGGGGACGGCGAGGCGAGCAGGTCCATCGCGGCGGTCAGCGAGGGCAGGTCGGGGCCGGGGGTGCCGTCGGGCACGTAGGGGCGTTCGCCGGTGAACAGCACCCGGTCCGCCACCCCGGCCTCGTGCGCGGTGCGGCGCAGGACGCTCTCCTCGGGGCCGCCGCCGACCAGCAGCAGCCAGTAGTCGCCGGGGAGTCCGGCGAGGGCGCGGACCAGGACGTCGAAGCGTTTGCCGGCGGTGAGCCGGCCGATGCCGCCGACGACGTAGGCGCCTTCGGGCAGGCCGAGCCGCTGGCGGGTGCGCAGCCGCTGGACCGGGTCGAAGCGGAAGCGGGCCAGGTCGATGCCGTTGGGAACGATCTCGATGCGCGGGGCGGGCACGCCCCAGTGCTTCAGACGGTCGGCGACCGTGGGGGAGACGGCGACGGTCGTGGAGCCGAGGCGCTCCCCGGCGAGGTACAGGGCACGGACCCCGGACGTCAGTCTCCGGCCCTCCATCTGGGAGTCGCCCAGGGAGTGTTCGGTGGCGACGATCGCGCGGACGCCCGCGAGCCGGGCGGCGAGCCGGCCGTACAGACAGGCGCGGTAGAGGTGGGTGTGCACGAGGTCGTAACGGCCCCTGCGGATGAGCCGGACCAGGCGGGGCAGGGCCCCCAGGTCGCGGTTGCCGGTCATGCCCAGGTGGACCACGCGCACCCCGTCGGCGAGCAGCCCGTCGGCGACCGCGCCGGGGTTGGTGAGCGTCACGACGTCGCAGTCCACGGGGAGATGGCGCAGCAGGAGCCGCAGCTGCTGCTCGGCGCCGCCGACACCGAGGCCGGTGATGATGTGCAGGGCCTTCATCACAGCCCCTCGACGGGCCGGCGGCGCAGCCGGTGCAGCCGGTGCTTGAGGAACAGCCGTACGGCGTTGTCGTTCTGGCCGATGTGGACCCGGGGCAGGGCCAGCCGGCCGCCCAGCGGACCGGGGTCGATCGCGCAGGCGTAGGCGTATCCGGCGTCCCGTACGGCGTCGACCGCGCGCCGGTCGATCGTGCCGTACGGATAGCAGAAGCCGTCGACGGGCGCACCGCTCAACTCCGAGAGCAGCGCTCTGCTCTCGATGGTCTCGCGCTTCAGGGTGAGGTCGTCCGCCTCGGTCAGGTCGACGTGGGTCATGCCGTGCGAGCCGATCTCGACGCCCTCGTCGGCGGCGTGCCGGATGCCGGCGGCGGTCAGCAGCGGTTTGCGCGGGCCGAGCGGGTCCCAGGCGTTGTCGCCGCCGAGCCGGCCCGGCAGGACGAAGAGGGTGGCGCCGAAGTCCATGCGGCGCAGCACGGGAAGGGCGTGGTCGACGAAGTCGGCGTACCCGTCGTCGAAGGTGAGCCCGACCAGGCCCCGCCCCCTGCCGCGGGTCCGCGCGGCGAGCAGCGCGGCCATGGACACACCCCGCAGACCGCGTCGGGCGAGCCACTTCAGCTGCCGCTCCAGCCGGTCCGGCGTGACGGTGACGCGGTAGGGGTCGTCGGAGCAGTCGCCGACGGAGTGGTACATCGCGATGAACGGGACGGACCCCGTCTCGGCGGGGTCGGCTGGATCAACGGAAGAGGCCATGAGCAAGCCTTCGGGTCGCGGAACGTACGGATCTCAGTGCGGGGGCGAAGCCCTCGGTGTGCAGGGCCAGGCCGATCAGGACGAAGACGCAGACCACGGTCAGCGAGCCCATCGCGAGGCCGGCCACCGCGGAGTGCGGCCGGTTCGCCACGAACAGGCCGGCCGCCGTGGCGACGACCGCGGCGCGGGCCGGCTTGCTCAGCTCGCGCAGGACGCGCCGGGTGCGGATCGGGACGCTGCGCGGGCCCATTCCGGCGAGCAGCAGCGCGGCCGTGACGGTGATCCCGGCGGCGTTGGCGGCGGCGATGCCGGTCACGCCCCAGGGGCCCACCGCCCACGCGCCGATCCAGGAGGTGGCGATGACACCGCCGGCCATCGCGCCGACCGGGTACCAACTGGGCCGTCCCGCCGAGAAGTACGAGCGGACCAGGGCTCCCACCAGAGTCTGGCCGAGCAGGCCGAGCGCGTACACGCGTATGACGTCCGCCGTCGCCGCGGTGTCCCGCGCCGTGAACGCGCCGCGCTGGAAGAGCAGTTCGACCAGCTGGGGGGCGCAGGCCACGACGGTGGCGGTGCCCAGGAGCACCATGCACGCGGCCAGCGACAGGTCCCGTTCCACCCGGCTGCGGGCTCGCTCGGTGTCTCCCTCGGCCAGCGCCCGCGCGACCACCGGGAAGGTGACCGTGCACAGCATCAGCGACAGCGTCATCGGGATCTGGGCCACCTTCTGGGCGTAGTTCAGGTGCGAGATGGCACCTGCCGGGAGGGTGGAGGCGAGGAAGCGCTCGACGAGGACCTGGGACTGGCGGCACAGGGCGAAGAGCAGGACGGTCGCGACGAGGGCGAGGTCCATCGGCCGGGCGTCGGACGCGGACTCCGGGACACCGGTTCTCGGGACGCCGGCTCTCGGGACACCGGCCCTCGCGGCGTGGGCCCCCGCCTTCCTCCGTCTCTTCCGTCTCCGCCGCAACTGCTTCCGCAGCGAGGGCACTTGGGTGAGCACCATCAGACAGCCGCCGACCGCGACCCCGGCCGCAGCCGAGCGCACCCCCCAGCGCCCGCCGAGAACGAACATCCCCGTGATGATCCCGGAGTTGTAGGCGACGTAGATCGCGGCCGGCGCCAGGAAACGGCGGTGTGCCCGCAGGGCCGCGCTGCAGTATCCGGCGAGCCCGAAGCTCAGCACACAGGTCGCGGTCAGCCGGGTGCAGTCGACGGCGAGGGCCGGGTCCGGCAGGCCGGGGGCGAGGGCCTCGACGAGGTAGGGGGCGGTGCCGATCAGCAGGGCCGACACCGCGACGAACGCCAGCGACAGCCGGGGCAGGGTGGTGGCGACCAGGGAACGCACCGGGTCGCCAGGCACGCCCTGCGCCCGCCGCGCCAGTGCCATGCTGAACGCCGGGATCAAGGCGAACGCCAGCCCGTCCTCGATGAGCAGCGTGGCCGCGAACTCCGGCACGGTCCACGCGACCAGGAAGGCGTCCGTCTCGCTGCCCGCCCCGAACAGCCGGGCCAGCGCCTGGTCGCGCACCAGGCCGAGCAGCGACCCGGCGATCGACAGGGCCGCGGTGACGAGCGCCGCCCTGGCGAGGAACCGCCGGGAGACGGCGGCGTTGTCGGTGCCGTCCCCGGCCGGCCGCGCGGACCGGGGCGGCGGTACGGTCACCGCCCCGTCGGTGGCGGCCCGGGGCGGCCGGGAAGGCGTCACCGTCATCGGGCCCCGGCCTCCTCGGTGTCCCGGTGCCCGGGTACCGGCATCCCCGCCGCGGCGTCCTCGCGCTCGCCCGCGGCCAGCGCCCACCGGGCCACCAGCCCGAAGCAGACGGCGGTGAGCACGGTGGAGGGGCCGCCGATGTCGGCGTACGCGAAGTCGACGAGCTGCCACACCAGCAACCCGCAGGCGACGAGCGCGCAGTCCAGGCCCGGACCGGCGCGCCGAACCCGCAGCAGCCCCCGCAGCGCGCACACCAGCAGTGCCAGCCAGCTCCCGGCGAGCGTCAGCAGCCCGATCAGGCCCTGCTCGGCGAGCAGCAGCAGATACATGTTGTGCGGGGACAGCAGCGGCTGCCTGCGGAAGGCGGCGCCCGCGCCCTCCGTGTCGCTGCCGGACGACAGCGCCAGCGAGGCGTGGGCGTCCCGGTGATCGGGGAAGCCCTTCAGTCCCACGCCGGTCAGCGGGTGTTCGCGCCACATGCCGGCCGCGGCCGCCCACATGGTGTAGCGGTCGGTGACCGACTGGTCGGGGGCGTTCGTCACCTGCGTGATGCTGTTGACGCGTTCCTGGAGCATGGCCGAACCGACCCCGAAACCGCCCACCAGGATCACGCCCGCGGCGGCGGCCACGGCGGCCACCTTCAGCGCACGCCGCATCCCGGCGAGGACCAGCTGCACCGTGCAGGTCGCGGCCGTGGCGATCCACGCCCCACGGCTGAAGGACAGCGCCAGCGGCAGCAGCAGCGCCGACGCGCAGGCGGCGGCGACCACCCGCTGCCGCAGCGGCGTGCGCCCGAGCGCGAGGCCGAGCGCGCACACCAGCCCGAAGGAGACGACGGTCGCCATGCCCATCACGTCCTGCGGCCCGAAGGTGCCGACGGCCCGGATCTCCTCCCCTTGGTAGGAGGCGCCGGTCCCGGTGACGTACTGGTGCACGCCGACCGCCCCCTGCCATCCGGCGAGCACCACGAACGACCAGGCCAGCAGCCGGAAGTCGGACCGGCCGCGCACCAGCAGCACGACGGCCGCCGGAACGAGGACGAAGATCTGGAGGTAGCGGCCGAGACCGGTGATCCCGGCCCCCGGCGAGGACGCCCCCATCGCGGCTAGCGCGAGCCCGACGACCGGCAGCCCCAGCACGAGGGCGGCGGTGCCCGACAGGGGGCGCCGCCGCTGCCGTACGAGCCGGACCACGCAGAACAGGACCACCAGCGCGGAGACCGCGTCGGCCGGACCGGCCCCGCCCTCGCCGCCGGGGGAGAGGGGCAGGCCGAGCAGGGCGACCACGGCCACCACGGGCAGGACCGGGGACAGCCTGGCGAAGCGGGGCGGTGGCGGGGAGAGCGTGACGGAGCGGGACGGCGGGGCGAGGCTCATCGTCGTCAGCTCCCCGTCGGACGCACGAGTGAGGCGGCGGTGCGCAGCAGGATGCAGACGTCCTGCCACAGCGACCAGTTGTCGATGTAGGCGTTGTCGAAGCGGGCACGGTCCTCGATCGAGGTGTCGCCACGCAGCCCGTTGATCTGGGCCAGCCCGGTGATCCCGGTCTGCATCCGGTGACGGGCCGCGTAGCCGGGGTGGTGCTGGCTGAACTGGGCGACGAAGTAAGGGCGTTCGGGGCGCGGGCCGACCAGGCTCATGTCGCCCCAGAAGACGTTCCACAGCTGGAGCAGCTCGTCCAGCGAGGTCTGGCGCAGGAAGCGGCAGAACGGGCTCATCTCGCGTTCGCCCGCCACGCTCCACCGGGTGGCGGCCTCGTGCTCGTCGACCGGGCGGTGCGTGCGGAACTTCAGCAGGGTGAAGGGGCGCCCGTCCTTGCCGATCCGCTCCTGCCGGAAGACCACCCCCGGCCCGCCGGTGATCCGCAGTACTACTGCGCACACCAGCAGGAGCGGGCTGACCAGCAGCAGCGCGGCCCCGGACAGCAGCACGTCCAGCACCCGCTTGCCGAGACTGCCCGGCCGCCGCACCCCCATGTCCAGCCGCCGGCAGGAGAAGCCCGCGAGCTGGTCCCGGGTCGCGTACGACGGGGGGTCCGCGTCGATCTCCCACACCGTGCAGCCCGACTCGGCGAGCGCCCGCAGCAGGGGGCCCTGCGCGGTGCGTACCGAGGGGTGGACGGCGAGCACGTCGCGCACCCCGTTCTGGATGAGCGCCCGCTGCACCTCCTGGCCGGAGGTCAGCACCGGCAGCCCCCCGGCGCCCTCGGGCCGCTCGGCCACGATCCCCACCGGTCGCACCCCGCACCGCGGGTGGCGCAGCACGGCCGCGGCCACCCGCTGCGCGGCCGCCGCGGGGCCGATGACCAGCGCGGTGCGCGGCCGGCGCAGCAGCGCGGCGCGCCGCCGCCCGTGCACGATCCCGCGCCCCGCGCAGTCCGCCGCCGCCTGGAGCAGTAAACCGAGCACGAGCGTGCGCGCGGACAGCGCGTACTGCGGCGTGTACGCGGCCACGAGCGCCGCCAGGGTCAGCCAGCCCACCGCGATCCGCCCGCAGACGGCGGGCAGTTCGTCGAGCACGCCCGGCACGGGCCGGTTGCGCGCGGGGCGCAGCAGTATGGTGGCGGCCACCAGCAGCGCCACCACGAGCGGCCGTCGCTGGGCCGGGGTGAGCGCCAGGACGGCGACGAGCGCGGCGGCGAGATCCGCGAGCAGCAGCGGAAGCGGTGAGGCGGGCCGTGCCGGGGGACGGCGGGCCGGGAACCGGAAGCCGGCGCCGCCCCCGCGCGGCGGCATGACCGAAACGGGCGAGAATCCGTGGTCCCGTGGCAGCGCGCCGGGGGAGGGGACGGTACTTTCCGCAGTCACGGGTGGATGGACTCCCTGTACTCGGTGGGCACGACGCGCCCTGTTGCCTGGTCCGGCTCGCCGCCGAGCAGGTCGTGGTAGAGGGCCGCGACGGCCGCGGCCGTGTGCCGCACGTCGTGCGTGGCCAGGACGTGCCGGCGCCCTCGGTGGCCGAGCGACTCGCGCAGCGGCGGGTCGAGCAGCAGCCCGCCCACGGCCGTGGCCAGCGCCCCCGGGTCGCCGGGCGGGACGAGACAGTGCCCGGCGAGCGCGGCCGGCAGGCTCTCCCGGGCGCCGTCCACGTCCGTCACCAGCACCGGACGGCCGCAGGCCATCGCCTCCAGCGGGGCCAGCGCCATGCCCTCCCAGCGCGAGGGCAGGACCACCAGGTCGGCGGCCTGGTACCAGGGCACGGGGTCGGTGACGGCCCCCGCGAACAGCACGGACCGCGGTGCGCGGGCGCGCAGGCGGTCGCCCTCCGGCCCGGCGCCGACCAGCACGAGCCGGGCGGCGGGCACCCGCCGCAGCACGGCGTCCCAGGCGTCCAGCAGGACGTCCTGGCCCTTCTGCCGGCACAGCCGCCCGACACAGACGACCAGCGGCGCGCGCGGATCGCCGTCCCCGCCGTCCCCGCCGTCCGCGCTGTCCCCGCCGTCCACACCGAGCGCGGCCCGTACGGTGTCGGCGGTGGCGGGTCGGAAGCGGATCGGGTCGATCCCGTTGGGGATCACCGACCACCGCCCGGTGATACCGGCGCGCTCACCGGTCGCGCGCTCCGCCTCGCTCACACACACCACCCGCGATGCCCAACGCGCCCCCCACCGCTCCCACTTCGACGCCAGCGCCGAGGTGACGCCGCCGACCGCCTCGAACGACCAGGCGTGCGGCTGGAACACGGTCGGGATCCGTCCCCGCACGGCGATCCGCCCGGCGAGCCCGGCCTTCGCGCTGTGCGCGTGCACCAGGTCGGGCCGGACCTCCCCGAGCACCCGAGCGAGCCCGCGCACCTCCGCGAGCAGCGTCGGACCGGGCGAACGTGTGGCCCGCCAGTTCCGTACGTCGGCGCCCGACGCGCCCAGCACGGCGGACAGTTCGCTGTCCGGGCAGGCGACCGCGACCCGCAGACCGGCCGTGAGCTGGGCCCGCACCAGATGCGTCACGACCTGGGCGACTCCCCCGTCCACGGGCTGGGTGAGGTGGAGGACCCGTGGCCGGGCGTCGGTTGCTGGCAGGTGCATTGCGCGGTTTTCCTCGCTCACGGGTGGCGCTCGGGACGTGCGGGAACGCGCCGTCTCACTGCCGGGCGTCGACGGCGACGAAAAGCGCCCCGGACCACGCCGCGTCCCGCTGGGAAACGAGCCGGACCGTCAGCTGGTCACCACCTCGCTGCAAACCCCTGGCCAGATCGAACACGTCGGAGTCGTGGCCGAGGGTGTTCACATGGGCCGGCACCCGCTCCGCCGTGGCCTCGGCAGGCTCGCTGATCGTGGAGTTCGGCACGTCGTCCCCGGGATCGGCCGGGTCACCGAGCACGGTTGCGGCCCCGGAAGCCGTCGAGAGCGTGAGCGAATCACCCGTACGGCCGCGGTCGCCGTCGTACGCCACCGGACCCGCCTGGCCGCCGGTGCCGCGCGGGAAGCGCGGCCCGGACAGCCGGATCCCCTGCGTCGTAAGGGAGTTCAGCGGGTCGAAGCCGTCCCGGAGCAGGTGCCGCAACGGCTCGGCCGCGCGCTCGTACGCCACCACCAGCGTCCAGCCGCCCCAGGCCCCGGCCGCCGACCTGCCCGTCGCCCCATTGACCCGCGCCACGGTGTACAGCCCCGAACCGCTCTCCCGCACCAGCCGGGTGACGTCCGCGGAGGCCCGGAAGTCGTCGGCGTCCCCGTCCGCCCGGTGACCCACGACCGTGTCCGCGAGCACCTCCTCGTACTGGCCGCCGGGCTCCGCGACCAGCACCCGTTCGTTGTCCCTCGGCGGCTTCTGCTCACCGACGCGCAGGCCGCCGCTCCAGTACAGCCGGGCGTACGTCGCCCGGGCGCCGGCGGGCAGCCGGACCTCCGCGCGCGAGGAGTTGTAGGTGTTCGGGTCGCTGTCGACGTCGATGCCGGACATGTCGAAGTCGCCGTAGACCGCGGTCCCGCCTCGGAGCGCCTGGTACCGCTGGGCGAACGAGAGGCGCGTCGCCTCCGGCGCGGGCGATGCGGCGGTGCCGGGTGCCCAGATCGTCGCGAGAGTCGGAGCGCTCACCGTCGCACGGCGCAGCAGCGGACCCAGGGAATGGCGCATGACCGGCGGTGGCCCTTTCGAGGAGGTTCGTCGACCAGGGGATCAGCGGAATCGGCTGCTCGTAACGGCGCGTGGGAAGGTCCGCAACTCTAACCACTATCCGTATTAATCAGCAGAAACCGGACAAGTGTGTCGGAATCGTGAAGCCCTCCTTCGGTGGGATCACTCCAATGGCCGCACACCCCGCGGGTGCCCGGCGCGTTGACACAGCGCCGGTGCATCCCCGCCCGGCTGTTTGTGTCAACCCCCCCAAGGAGCACCTCTCCATGTCGCGTATCGCGAAGGGCCTGGCCCTGACCTCTGTTGCCGCCGCGGCCGTCGCCGGGACGGCCGGCATCGCCGCCGCCGACAGCGACGCGCACGGCGCCGCTGCCCACTCCCCGGGCGTACTGTCGGGCAACGTCCTGCAGGCTCCGGTCCACATCCCGGTCAACGTCTGCGGCAACACCGTCAACATCATCGGGCTGCTGAACCCGGCTTTCGGCAACACCTGCTTCAACGACTGACGTCGGACGCACCCCCTGCGACCGGCCGCTCTCGGGACGGAGAGCGGCCGGTTCCGCGTGCCCGGGGTTCCTGCGCCGGTTCCTTCGTGGGTGCCATCGCCGCGGTCCAGCGTCTTCGCGGGTGCCCTCAAGTGGTCCGTGGTTCGTCGCGGGTTCCTTCGCGGGTCCGTGCCGGTGCTCGTGTTGCCCCGAACAGGGGGAGGGGGGCCCGGCCCGGCGGAGGGCCTCGGCGGGCCTCTCACCAGCGATGATGTCGATGGAGTGGCGATGGGTCGGTGACCGTTGGCACTCTCGCGGTTGCAGGGTGCGACGCACGATTCCACGGTGGATGCGAGTCCCGATGCACCACGAAAGGAACCTCCATGCGTGGCCTGCCCGTCCGGCGTATCGCCTCCACCGCAATCTGCGCCACCCTTGTCCTCGGCATCGCCGCACCGACCGCCATCGCAGCCGACGCCGACGCGGCCCGTGAGCGCACCCAAGCGGCGTCCCGAGCGCCTGTCCCCGGCGCGGACGCGCTTCTCGCCCAGGCCAAGGCGCTGGGTGACCTGGGTACCGTGCTCACCCCCGTCACCGACCTGCTCACCGCCGCGCTCAAGGCGGACGCCGGCCAGCTGTCCCCCGAGGAGGCGACCAAGCTCGTCGACGCGGTGAAGGCCGCCATCGCCAAGATCACCGCGTCGGCGCCGGTCTCCCCGCCCGCGCTCCCGGTGACCCCGCCCGCGGTGGCCGTCCCCGCCACCCCGGCCCTGCCCGCCGTGCCGACGCCGCCCTCGCTGAACCGCGGCGCGGACGCCAAGCCCGGCGCACCTGCTCCGGCGCGCGCCGCCGACGTCGCGGGCGACGCGCTCGCCGCCCTCCAGAAGGCGGTCGACAAGCTGCTGGCGGCCGTGACCTCCGGCGACGTCTCCCAGGTCGCCCCCGCGGCCACCGCCGTCGTCACGGGTCTGGTCGACCTGCTCGCCGCGACCCTGCTGGGCGGCGGCCTGCCGGCGCCTGACCTGGCCGGCCTGCCGACGCTGCCGAGCCTGCCCGCCGCCGCCCCGGCCCTGCCGGTGGAGGCGCCGGCTGTGCCCGCCGCCCCGGCCCTGCCGGCGGAGGCACCGGCTCTGCCCGCCGCCGCCCCGGCCCTGCCGACGGGGAGCCTGCTGCCCGCCAAGTAGCCCTCGCGGCGCCACCGCACCGCCGCACAGTCCCATCCGGCCGCTGTGCCGTTCGTGTCGGCTGTCCGGGCCGCTGCGCCGGTCGTCCGGCTGTCGTGTCGGCTGTCCCGGCCGCCGTCGATCGTGTCGGCCGTCGTGTCGGCTGTGGGGCCGTCGTGTCCGCCGATCCGGCGGCCGCGGTCGGCCCCTCCGTTTCCCGGGAGGATCCATCCCCTCCTCTCCTCGGGAGGGTTCATCCGAGTAGGGGTGCAGGAAGTTTCTGCGCCCGGGGTTTCCGCCCCGGTCAGGGCTCGTTAGGCACGGCGTCAGAATTCCCTGAGGTGACCTGAGTCGCCGAAGAGAGGAACAGGATGAAGTCCCTGAAGGCTGCCGCTGTCGTTGCCGGGTCCATGGTCCTCGCCGGCGCCGCCGCGCCCGCGTTCGCCCACAACACCGCCGACCTCACGCCCACCAGCCTCAACGGCGCCGTCGACACGCTCACCAAGGGCCCCCTCGGCGTGCACGACGTGATGCCGCTCCAGCACCAGTCAAACGCCCTCGACACCGAGAACAAGGGCTCCGCGCTCAATACGGTGAAGGGCGCGACCACCGCCCTGAACTCCCACAACCCGCTGCTCGGCGGCCTGCCGCTGCAGGGCTGACACGCCTCGGGGGCCGTGGCCCAGCGCAGGGGACCGGCCCCCGGCCCGCTGTTCGAGGCGCGTCCCCCGCCGCGTCCCTCGATCGTGTGGAGCAACCCCGGGCCGTCGTCCGGTCGGGTGAGAACGTGCCCGGCGGCCCTCCGCGGCGTCGGTAGGGTCGCGCGGTGACTTCAACCTCAAGCGAAATCCGCCCCCTTCGCGTCGCCGACCTCGGCACGCTCGTCGTGATCCCCTGGAGCGGCGAGACCTCCGACGGCGGCGACATGCCCTATCTGCTCGCCTACTCGCTCGGGGACGCGGCGGACGGCCCCGAGGCCGCGACGGCCGCCGTGACACGGCTGCTGAACGACAACGGCCTGCGCGTCGGCGGCGACCTGGTCGACGGCAACGTCAAGCCGAGCATCCCGGTCAGCCTGCTCGTCGAGTCCGGTCATGCCGTCGTCGCCATGCCCCCGCACCTCAACGCCCAGTGCACCCCGCCGCCGGAGTGGCTGGAGGCGGTCGCCGCCCGCGGCTACGCCTACTTCGTGTTCACCACCCGCCCCTGGCCCGAGGCCGCGCCCGGCGCGCCCATCACCCCGGAGGCGCTGGCCGCGTTCGCCGGTGCGGACGAGACCCTGAACGCGGCGGCACACATCGTCGTCCCGGCCCGCAGCCTGCGCGTCTGACGGCGAGGACCGGTTCGGGACCGGGCTCGGGGCGCGGCTCTGGGGCCGCCCGGTGGCGCCCGTTCCCCTGTCGTACTACTACGGCGTTCGGGGGAATCTTGAGCTGATGTCGTTTTCCGGCTCGTTACTCGGTACGCACGCAGAGCACCCCGACATGTGAAAGGTCCCGTACCGGAGATGAAGTCGACCACCCGAGGAACCCTGGCCGCCGTGATCACGTGTGTGGCGGCCGCGGCCGGCGCCGCCGCGACCCCCGCCGCCGCGGTCGGCATGGTCCCCGTTCCCGTCCCGCTGGACGGCGTGGAGAAGTCGCTCGGCCTGGAGCTGCCCAAGGTCGCCGGGGAGCTGCCGCTGCCCATGCCGGGCGCGCCCGAAGGACCGCGGTACGTCGAGGGCCGGCTCATCCCGGAGCATGTGGTCCCGCGGCTTCCCCTCGACGCCGGACTCCCCGGCGCGGACCTGCGCGCACCGCTGCCGCACATCCTCGGCAGCGGCTACGACCACCTCGGCATGGACGCGCCCTCCTCCAACCTGCGCACGCTGGGCCCCGGCCTCTCCCTGGACGCCCCGCTCACCGCGCCGAACCCCGACAGGTTCGGCCTCCCGGACACGCAGCTGCCCCAGGCGGGCCTGCTGACCCCGGTACTGCGGACGGTGCCGGGAGCGGACCTGGGCATGGGGTCCGGTCGGTAGGAAACGTGCGGTGCGGGGCTCGGGCGCGGGGCCCGCGGATCCCGGGCCCGGGCCCGATGCCGGACTTGGTGCCGGTGCCGATCTCCGTTCGCAGCGTGCGGCCATGTGGACCGCGGATCGGCGGCGCGAGTGACCAGGTGGGCCGCCGGACGGTTACGTCTACCGACAACCGAACCCGGACCGAGGAGCACAGCATGGTCGTCAGTGTGGGCGGCAGTGTGGCAGTGGGCGCCGAGCGCGCGGCGGCGAGACCCGGACCGCGAACACGACGAGGTCTGCTGCGTGGGCTGCTGGCCTGCGCCGCGGCCGTCGCGCTCACTCCCCTCGTCGCGGCCTCCCGGCCCCCGCGGTCCGTGGACGGCGTGGACGTCGACGGCGTGGCCTTCGACGAGACCTACCATGGCCGCCGCATTCAGGGCGTCCAGCTCTCCGGCGGCCAGCACATCAGCGCCGTCGGCGCCTCCACCCTGGGCACCGCCACCGAAGGCTCCGCCGAGTGGCAGGTCACCGTGGACGGCCGCCCGCTGCACCTGATGCGCCGGGCCGACGGCAGCTGGCTGAGCCTGGTCGACCACTACCGCTCGTACGCCACCCCGCTGGAGGCGGCACGCGCCGCGGTCGACGAGCTGGGCCCGGGGCAGCAGTTGCGCGAGACGGGTCCGGCCCACGGGAGCCACTCGGAGATGGCGCGCATGGGGCTCATGGGGGCGATGGGGGGCCGGCATGGTCTACACGCGTAAGGACGTCAGCACGCTGACGGCCGCCGAGAAACGGCGGTTCGTGAAGGCGATGCTGGAGGTCAAACGACGCGGCGAGTACGACGAGTTCGTGCGGATGCACATCGAGTACTACGTCGCCGACGGCGATGACGCCCTGCGTACGGCCCACATGGCGCCGTCCTTCCTGCCCTGGCACCGCCGCTTCCTGCTGGAGCTGGAGCGGGCGCTGCGCCGGGTGGACTCGTCGGTGACCGTGCCGTACTGGGACTGGACGCGTGACCGTTCGACGACGTCGGCGCCCTGGACCAAGGACCTCCTCGGCGGCAACGGGCGGCTTTCGGACCGCCAGGTGACGACGGGCCCGTTCGCCTACGCGGCGGGCAACTGGACGATCCGGGAGGGCGTGACCGACGGCGAGTACCTCGCCCGGGACCTCGGGCGCGCCCGGGCGCCGCTCACCCTGCCCACGCGCGGCGATGTGGAGTGGGCGATGTCCGACCCCGTCTACGACGTCTCGCCCTGGGACTCGACGGTCACGAAGGGCTTCCGCAACAAGCTGGAGGGGTGGGGGACCGGAAGCGGTGACGCCTCCTGGCGCAACCACAACCGGGTGCACCGCTGGGTCGGCGGGGCCATGCTCGGCGGGGCGTCCGTCAACGACCCGGTCTTCTGGCTGCACCACGCTTTCGTCGACCTGCTGTGGTCCCGCTGGCAGGCCCGGCACAGGCAACACCGCTACCTGCCGGCCAACCCCCCCGGCCCCGGTACCCCGCAGCACGGCCGGATCGTCGCCCGGACCCAGAAGCTGCCGCCGTGGGACGTGACACCGGACGCGCTGGAGGACCACAGCCGGGTGTACCGGTACGCGTAGCCGGGCGGCCGCCTGCACGGGAGCTCCGCAGGCGGCCGGTCCCGTACACGGGGAGAGCCCCGGCGCTCTGGGTGCCGGGGCTCTCCGTTCCCTGTGACCGTTCCCGACAGCCTCGGGTCGGGGACCGTCGGGCCGGCGGGCGGTGGGTCAGCTGCCGTAGCCGTAGCCCGAGTCGTCGCCGTGCTTGTCGTGGCCACCGTTGTTGACACAGGTGTTGGCGAACGCCGGGTTGAGCAGGCCGACCACGTTGACCGTGTTTCCGCACACATTGACCGGGATGTTGACCGGCGCCTGGATGACGTTGCCGGACAGCACGCCGGGCGAACCGACCGCCGCACCCTCGGCACCCGCGTCCGCCATGGCCAGGCCGGCGCCACCGAGCGCCATGGCACCGGTGCCGAGGGCGACGACGGCTGCCTTCGTGATGCGAGACATACGTTCTCCTTATTACTGGGTGAGCATGAGTGCGACGGCCGGACTGGGCGCCGCACTTCCCGTTCAACGCGGCGGTCCGAGGCTGGTCACGGCGACAGCGGAGCGGATCACTCTTTCTGAACGAGAGTCAGGCCCGCGCGGAGCAACGAGCCACCGGTTCCGCGTAATTCACTCGGCCCGCGCCGGGAACGCCACTAGCCTCCCGCCATGCCTACCAACGGACCTGACCGACTCGACCAATCCGACCGGCCCGACCGGCCCGACCCGTCCGAGGATTTCGGCCGTGTCGATACGTGCGGTCGCCGACCGGAGCAACTGATCCGTCTGTTCGCCGAGGAGAGCCGCGTGCGCGTCTTCGCGGCGGTGGCGCTAGGGGCGGGCACGGCCGAGCAGGTCGCCGCGGTGGCGGGTCTGTCCGCGAAGGAGACCGCCGGAGCGCTGCACCGGCTGCGCGTGCAGGGAGTGGTGGCGGCCGGGGAGGACGAGACCCTCGGGGTGGCGTACGGCCTGTTCCGGGAACTGGCGAGAACGGGTCGGGAGGAGCGGGAGCGAGAACGGGAGCGGGAGCGGCCGGGGTCTTGGCCGTCGGAGTCGGCCGACGGGGTTCCCGGCGCGGGCGACGAGCGGGCCGACATGGTCCTGCGGACCTTCGTACGCGACGGGCGGCTGGTACGGCTCCCCGCCCGGTGGAGCCGCAAGAAGCTGGTGCTGCGCCACATCGCCGAGCAGACCTTCGAACCCGGTGTCGCGTACCCCGAGCGGGTCGTCAACGACAGGCTGCGGGCGTGGTGCGACGACGGCGACGTCGACCATGTGACGCTCCGGCGCTATCTGGTGGACCTGGGCCACCTGGACCGGAGCGAGGGGATCTACCGGTGGACGGGGCGGACCGAGGCGGCGCGGGCCGAGATGGCTCGGACTGAGGCGACGCGGGCCGAGGCGGGGCGGGCCGAGGCGCGGCGGACCGAGGCGGGGCGGGCCGAGAGCGGCCGACCGGTACCGTCCGCCTGACCGAGTCCGGTCACGGCAGTCGGCGTAGGGGAGCGCCCGCCAGGTACGCCTGGATGTTCTCGACCGTCTGGCCGTAGTACGTACGGTAGTTGGCCTGCGACACATAGCCGAGGTGCGGAGTGGCGAGGAGTCGCGGCGCCGTGCGGACGGGGTGGTCGGCGGGGAGGGGCTCGATGTCGAAGACGTCGATGCCGGCACCGGCGATCCGGCCCTCGCGCAGGGCGGCCAGCAGGGCGTCCTGGTCGACGATGGCCGCGCGCGAGGTGTTGACGAGATAGGCCGTCGGCTTGAGGAGGGCGAGCTCGGCGGGTCCGAGCAGGCCCCGGGTGCGCTCACCGAGGGCGAGGTGGACGGAGACGAAGTCGGCGGTGGCCAGCAACTCCTCCTTGGAGGGGGCGAGTTCCACGCCGACCTCGTCGGCGCGCTCCTTCGTGAGGTGACTGCTCCACGCGCTGACGTGCATGCCGAAGGCGAGCCCGATCTGCGCGACCCGGCTGCCGATCCTGCCGAGCCCCAGCAGGCCGAGCCGGCGGCCGTGCAGATCGGCGCCGACGGTGGACTGCCAGGGCCCGCCCGAACGCAGGGCGTCGTTCTCCTCGACGATGCCACGGGCGAGGCCGAGCAGCAGCGCCCAGGTCAGTTCGACGGGCGGGGTGGAGGAACTGGCCGTACCGCACACGGTGACGCCGTGTGCCTCGGCCGCGGCGTAGTCGATGACGCTGTTGCGCATGCCGGAGGCGATGAGCAGCTTCAGCCGCGGCAGCCGGGCGAGCAGTGATCCGCGGAACGGCACGCGTTCCCGCAGGGTCACCACGATGTCGAAGTCGGCGAGGGCGGCTGCCAGGGCGTCCTCGCCGTCGAGGTGGGTGCGGAAGGGGACGACTTCCACGTCGTCGGCGAGCGGTGACCAGTCGGCTAGTGCGGTCGCCGCGTCCTGGTAGTCGTCGAGGACGGCACAGCGAAGCCGCACGTGATCTCCTCAGCGGTCGGTCGTCGGTCTTGGGGCGTCAGTAGTAGTGCCGCATGATGTCGGTGGCCCAGTCCGGCTGGGTGGTGGCACCCTGCGGTCCGAACTCGTCCATGTACGGCTTGAGGTCGAGGACGGGGGTCCCGTCCACGGCGTCCAGTCCCTGTACGCGCACGTCGAGTCCGTCGACCCGCAACAGGCGGCACCGGGAGACGCCGAGCCGGTTGGGACGGTTCTTACCGCGCTGGGCGAAGATGCCGACCAGGGGCCACTCGGGGTTTCCGCGCGGCCGGCGGGCACCGGTCTCGATCCGCTCCGCCGGGACGCGGTCGAAGTGGTAGACGACCTCCAGGTGCGAGAAGGCGTCGAGCCCGGAGAGCGCGTCGGGGCCGAACTGCTCGCCGTCCAGCCGGATGACGGCCGTCTCCATACCCCATTCGTCGTCACGGACCTCGGCGCGACCGCCGACGACACGGGCGACCGGGACCACGGCCACGTGTTCGAGAGTGCTCTCCTCGGACATGGGCACACCTTTCGGCTCGGTGACCGGCAGATCACCGGCCACCGTATCCGAGGCCCCTGGGCACCCCGCGCTCAGGGAGCGCCCGCGGGACGGGCACCCCGTCGCTCAGGGAACGTCCGCGGGAGGGACGGCCCGCGGAGCCGGGTAGCACGGAGTCCGGCGCGGTCGGTCAAGCCGTCACAGATGCCGAACGGCGTACCGCCACAGATGCCATCAAGGCGGGTTGGCCGCCATCCGGCAGGCTCCGTTCGCGGCGCCGCCCGGCACACCGGCCCCGGTCAGGGCGCTCACACAGCCCTGCAGGTCACGGTGCACACCCTGGGTGCACGCCGTTCTGACGGCGTCCGAGACTTCGACACCCGCTTTCTGGACCATGTTCGTGCAGGCCGGGATGTCCGCTTGGGCGGCGGGGGCGGCGAAGGCCACGCCCCCGACTCCGAGCGTCAGACCGGTGAGGACACCAGCGATACGCGCCGCCACCTGCATGGGAGACACCTGCTCTCCGGGGTTGGTCGGGGATTCGCGAATTCGACGCACCGCGCAGCAGAGGCGACCGCGCAAAACCGTGGACCCGGGCAGGCACCCGTCGGCTCGGCAGGACAGCCCCTTCCCCGTCCGAGACTAGAACAGCCCACCCGCGCGCGCACTCCGACCGCGCATGGCCCGCAGTCGGCTGTCCGCGCCTTCGTGAGTCCAGGTGCTGCGAGTGCGAATTCTCGCACCTACGGATACTCCGTCTGTATGGATTTCAGGATCCGCCATTTTGTCGAGCTCTGCGTTTCATCGCGCCGCGCTCCTCGCCGCCTACCCTGTGAGCGGTTCGGTGAGCGCCCTCAGGGCGGCGGGAGGAATGACCGTCTCGACCGGGCGCTCCTGCTGCCCGCCCGCTCATGGCCAGGAAATCCAAGCAGTGCAAATCGAAGCAGTGCAAATCCAAGCAGTGTTCATCAGGAGTGGAGCCAACGCATGAGCGAGGACAAGAATTTCGCCGGGTTGCCTCGGCGTCAATTCGTCGCACTCACCGGTGCCGCCGGCGCGGCGGCGCTCCTGGCCGGTGCGGGAGCAGTCTCGAGTGCGGCCGCGGCAGCCCTCCCCACGCACGGAGAAACCTCGTCCGACCCGTGTCCCTGCACGCCTCCCGACTCAGGGCCGGGCGCAGAGGCGAGCCCTTGCCCCCCTGCGCAGCTCCAGTCCGTCTGCGGTCATCCCAGTGACAGGGATCCGCTGTGGAACGATGTCCAGTACTGCACGAATGGGACACCGCCACCGGCACCGCAGCGCGCGCCTGACTGCTTGAAAACAACGTCAAATTACGTCGTGTTGCACGGCAAGCCCGAGAATCAGCACAATTATCTGCTGTGCCCCAGTTGTCGAATCACGGGTATCGAATGCCCGTTTCTCGAGTCCGCTTCGGCGGCGAACTACTGGAACGATGCGTGGGAGAACGCAAAGCACGGGGGGAGCGTCCCCGTGAATTACAGCAATATCGGATTGGGGATCAACTCGAAGTCCGCCCGGCGCTTCGATCAACTGCATATCCACATGGCCGGCGTGCGAGACAGTACGCAGAAGCGACTGCAGGACCTCGAAACGGCGGGCCGTGTCGCCGCCCACCCGGCGCAATGGAACGATTCGCACTACCAGGTACCCATCACGGGTTCCCAAGGGGATCGCACGTACCGGGCGCTCGTTCTGACCAGCCTTGGTCGGAATCTTTTCTCCCTCCTGAATCAGTATGTGGTGACGCCGTCCAATCTGGACATGGCGGAGCAAACGTTGATCGTGGTGCCGAAGATGACGAATGGGGTCTTCGCCGACCGCTTCTATGTCCTGAGCAGCGATACGTCGATCCACGGCGGCACGAGAACGTGTGACTTCCTGCTCGTGTATGCCTGACGCTCCGCGCCGAGCACTTCGACACGTATGCGATACGGCCACCTGCGAAAAACCCGGTGACAGCCGGACGGCCCCGGAACCTTCCCTTGATCGTCGGGGGAGTGTCCGGGGCGTTCGCCGTGTCGCAAGGGACCGGCTCTGACCGTGACAGGGTGCTCCACGGACGCCGAGCGCGACAGAGCGGCGCCTTCGACACGTTTTCGACAGGGGGCGCCAACGTCCACTGGCTACGGCCGCTCCCGCCGGGTATCCGGCTGAGCATGCTCGCTCTGATCTATACCTCGCACAGCGCGGCAACCAGCGGTGGGGGCCTTCGTGGGAGCCGTTCTCATCGTGCCGGCGGTGGGTTGGCACATCCGGATGAATCTCACCTGAGGCGCGATCCGGATCTTCGGAGTTCGGCGGTCCGCGGATGTCGAGAACGTGCCGCCGGCTCCGTCCCAGGGACATCAGCGGCCACCACCGGCCGCACGAGGAAGAAGGAGAGACCGGCATGGCGATTCAGCGGATGGACAACGTCGGCATCGTCGTCGAGGACATGGACGCCGCCATCGCGTTCTTCGTGGAACTCGGTATGGAGCTGGAGGGCAGGGCGGAGGTCGAGGGCCTCGTCGCCGACCAGTGCACCGGACTCGACGGCGTCCGCTGTGACATCGCGATGGTCCGGACCCCGGACGGTCACAGCCGGCTCGAGCTGGCGAAGTACCGCAGCCCCGCGGCGATCAGCGCCGGGCCGCGCAACCGGCCGCACAACATTCTGGGCACGCACCGCGTCATGTTCGCCGTCGACGACATCGAGGACACCGTTGCCCGTCTGCGCCCTCACGGCGCCGAACTCGTGGGCGAGATCGCCCGGTTCGAGGACAGTTATCTGCTCTGCTACCTCCGCGGCCCGGAGGGCATCATCGTCGGACTGGCCGAGCAACTGCGCTGAGAAGGACGAACCGCACCATGCGGCCGAACGGAAGCCATGAGATGGAGCAGTGCCTCGCCCGGCTGGGGTGATGCCGCAAGCCACGGTTCACCCAGGCGTGTTGCCGGGTCCGTGCGGGCCGCCTGCATCAAGTAGGGGGCCGCATAGGCGGCAACCCGGCGGTCAGCGGCTTCTGGACGTCAGTCCGAGTACTGCCTACGGCAGGGCAGGCCCCTCGTTCGCGTGGCTGACGACAGCCCGGCCCGCGTAGTCGCGAAGCCACCGGGTGCGGCGGACACACTGCTGGAGGCGGGCAGGGAACCCACCGACCTTTCCCGGCGCCGCTCGCCGCGCCGCCCCCGGCGCCGCTCGCCGCGCCGCCCCCGGCGCCGCTCGCCGCGCCGCTCGCCGGGCTGCGCGGCGTGCCCGGCCGCCATCCCGATCGGGACTGAGCGGCGGCGGCTCAGCGGTGAGCGATGCCGCCCGGCGCCGAGGGTGACTCCCTGGCGTGCGCCCCGGGGCCGGTGGGGCGCGAAAGCGACGTACGCCCATCTTCTATGACGTCGGTCACAGCACTCCGTCAATCAACCGGCATGCTTAGTAGACGCGACTTGGCGGACATCTGAGGATTTGTCCGTCTTGGCCCTGATGTGGATCCTGCCGTGCGTCCCGTAATTCCGCCCGGGCGGCCCGCGCGCCCACTGCCCCGTGGTGTAAGGCTTCTGACGGCGCGACAGCTTTCCCGCCTGCCGCCAGGCGCGGACCGGAGGCCCGCGAACTGCCCTGGCGAGGTCCCGGGACCTACGAGGCGTCGTAGTGGCGAGACCCTTTGCGCTCCCTGTCGAGCCGTTCTAAGAATGTCGACCCACAGGACGTCGCTGCAGTTCGGAACCTGTGTTCACGCAGGTCGACCGCGCACCGGGTGCTCGGCGTCACCGAGTGAGTAGGAGCCCCCCACATGAAGTCGTCCCGAACGTCCGCGAGACTCCTCGCCCTCGCTCTCGGCCTGGGTCTGGCCTCCAGCGTGCTGGGCGTGGCGGTGCCGGCGAGCGCCCAGACGGCCGCCACCCCGTCCGCTTCCGCCGGTACCTCCGTGGCGCGGTACGACAGGTCGGTCGAGGAGGCCGCGAACAACAAGGCGTTCTTCGAGGCCGTCCTCAAGTCGGTCGCCGAGAAACGCGCCGCCCAGCCCGGCGCGCAGGCGGTGACCGTCTACTACGACGCCTCCCGGGCACCGAGCTTCCGTTCGCAGATATCGAGCGCGGCCTCGATCTGGAACAGCTCCGAGTCCAACGTCAAGCTCCAGGAGGCTTCGGGCAGTGCCGACTTCTCCTACTACGAGGGCAACGACCCTCGCGGGTCCCACGCCTCCACCGACGGCCACGGAAGCGGCTACGTCTTCCTCGACTACGCCCAGAACCAGCAGAGCGACTCGGTCCGCGTCGTCACCCACGAGACCGGGCACGTGCTGGGCCTGCCGGACGACTACAGCGGGCCGTGCAGTGAGCTGATGTCGGGCGGCGGCCCCGGCCCGTCCTGCACCAACCGCTACCCGAACGCCACCGAGCGCTCGCGTGTCGACCAGCTGTGGGCCACCGGACTCGCGCAGGCCCCGGGCACGGTGAACCAGCCCGCTGACCCCCCGAGCGCTGCACCGCCGGTCGGGACCGCGACGCCGGGCAACGGTGCGGGACGTCCGCTCCGCGGTCCGTCCTGGAGTTGGCGCGGGTGATCTTCGACGTCCGCCCTGGACGGGTCCGATTCAGATGAGGCGCGCACGCGATCCGGCGCCGTGTCCTGCGGACCGATCCCCCCAAGGGGACGGAGGCGACGGCTGTCGCCAAGACCGGACACGTCTTCGAGTCGCCCACGGGGCGGCGGGTGTACGACAACCGGCACACGCGCCTGACGAAGTGGCTCAACGACGGGATCCCGCCCGCGCGGGTGGCGGAGTGGGCCGGAAACAGCGTGCCGGTGCTGCTGGCCACTTACGCGCGGCGTGTCGAGGGGCAGCTGCCTGACTGGGAACGGCGCCTGGAAGCCGCGGGCGGCCTCGCCGAGCGGGGCCGACGCGGACTGAGGCTCAGCGCCGAGAACTTCGACACGTGTTCGACACGGCCACCCGCTAAAACCCGGTGACAGCCGGACGGCCCCGGAACTTCCCCTTGATCGTCGGGGGAGTGCCCGGGGCTTCGTCGTGTCGTGTGGGACCGGCCCTGGAACAGCAAAAAAGCCCTCCCGAGGGGAGGGCGAGGCGTGGCGCCCCCGGCAGGACTCGAACCTGCGGCCAAGCGCTTAGAAGGCGCCTGCTCTATCCACTGAGCTACGGGGGCCTGGTGTGGTGGCCTCGTCGGTGGTGGCCCAGGTGCGGGCCGACCCATGACGATGCCGGGGACAAGGATAGGGCTCCCGGATCCTTGTCCCTATTGCTTCGCCTCCGTGGCTCGATGTGGAGGTTCAGTGAAGCGGTCCTGATAATCGCAGGCAGGTACGAATCGTGCATCGCTTTTGGGGCCTCGCGCACCGGGTGTTGTGCACTCGTTATGCCTGAGCTGTGCCCATGTCCCGGTCGTACCTTCCGTCCCTTGTGTTCTATCGGCGCGCAGACATGCCCATATGCTTCAGAAATCCCCTAAAATTGGGCATTCTTCGCATGTGGTGACCTTGGACGTACGGCCTCAGCTGCTCGACGCACTCTCCGCCCTGCGCGACCGTGTCGCCGCCGCACGCTTCCCGCTGCCCCTGGCGGGGGCCCCGCGCGCGCGTGCCAACCGCGACGAACTGCTCGCCCAGCTCGACGACTACTTGGTGCCCCGGTTGAGGGAGCCCGAAGCGCCCTTGCTGGCCGTCATCGGGGGATCCACCGGGGCCGGCAAATCGACGCTCGTCAACTCACTCGTAGGACGCCGGGTCAGTGAAGCGGGGGTGCTGCGGCCCACGACCCGCACTCCCGTCCTGGTGTGCCATCCGGAGGACCATCACTGGTTCAGCGGGATGCGCGTCCTACCCGACCTCACGCGCGTGTGGGTGCCCCATCAGGACCCCGGGGACGAACTGCTGGTGTCCGGGGAGGACGGCAAACGCGTCCTGCGCATCGAGACCGCCGACACCCTGCCGCGCGGCCTCGCCCTCCTCGACGCACCCGACATCGACTCCCTGATGGCGGACAACCGCGTACTCGCCGCCGAACTCCTCTGCGCCGCGGACATCTGGGTCATGGTCACGACGGCCGCCCGCTACGCCGACGCCGTGCCGTGGCACCTGCTGCGCACCGCCAAGGAGTACCGCGCCACGCTCGTGACCGTGCTGGACCGGGTGCCCCACCAGGTCATCTCCGAGGTGTCGCGGCAGTACGGCGCCCTGCTCACCAAGGCCGGACTCGGCCACGTACCCCGTTTCACCGTGCCTGAGCTGCCCGAGTCGGCCTGGGGCGGTGGGCTGCTTCCGGCGACCGCCGTGGCGGCCCTGCGTACCTGGCTCATCCAGCACGCCCAGGATCCGGCCTCCCGGCAGGACGCCATGGCCGGCACGGCCCACGGCGTCCTCGACTCCCTCAGGTCGCGGATGCCCGAACTCGCCGGCGCCACCGCCGCACAGCACGCGGCGGCGCTCCGGCTCACCGCCGCCGTCGACGGGGCGTACGACAGCGAGTACACGCGCGTACGGGGGCGGTTGCAGGGCGGTGCGGTACTCGCGGGGGGTGCCCTGAAGCGGTGGCGTGCCTTCCCGCTCGACTGCACCGCGAGCGAACTCCTCGACGCCCTCGCGGAGAGCCTCGGCTCACTCCTCTTGTGCGCCGTCACCGCGGCGGACGAGCGCATCGACGACGCCTGGCGGCGGGAACCCGCGGCGGGCGCACCCGAACTGGCCGGACGAGATCAGTCGCCGGAGAGCGCCGAGCACCGGATCGGGATGGCCGTACGGCGCTGGCGACGGGAGCTCGTGGAGTACGCCGAGGAAGAGGTACGTGCCCTCGACCGCGGCACCGCCCCCGACCCCGAGGTGATCTCCGCCCTGGTCGCCACCGCCCTGCTGGGCGGCCGCAGGGCGCGGTCCGCGGGCGAGGGCCTCGCGGAGCGGCTCGGAGCGCACGGCGCGCTGCGGCTGCGCGACCGGGGCGGGCGACTGCTCTCCGATCACGTGGACCGGGTGCTGCAAACCGAACGCGAGCGCCGCCTCGCGCCCCTGGACGGGCTCGACATCCAGGTGGAGCCCCAGGCCGAACTCATCGCCGCGCTGTCCGTACTGCAGAAGGAGAGGTGACCGGTGACCGCCGTCACTGACCAGGACCACACGGAACATGCCGATCACGGCGGGGAGGCGGCCCCCAAGGGCGACCACGCCGAAAACCGGGCCCCTGGGGAGGGCGATCACGAAACCGGCCTCCCCGCGGAGGGGTCTTCCGCCGGACAGCCCCCGCGGCAGTCCTCCGAAGAGGACTCCGAAAGGGACCCCGGCGAGGACGCCGGGGAGGGCCGTTCGGAGGAAGTTCGCGCTCGTCAGGGAGGTGACGCCGACTGGGACGACCGTTGCGAGGGGCGACGGGAGAATGCGGACCGGGCCGATCAGGTGAATGGCGCGGGTCGAGTGGACCGTACGGATGACACGGATCGCTCGGATCGCACGGATCGTACGGACCGCTCAGATCGCTCGGACCGAGCCGACCGCACCGATCGCGAGGACCGAAGCGACCGGAGCGACCGAAGTGACCGAAGTGACCGAAGTGATCGCGAGGACCATGCCGATCGCGAGGACCGTGCCGAGTCCGCCGGTGCCTGGGACGACGGACTGATCGCGCGGCGGGTGACCGAGGAAGGTGCTGCCGAGGCTGCTGCCGCGGCCGCTGCTGCCACCGCCGAGAGCCGGAAGCAGACGCCGCTGATCGCCGCCCCCCTCGCGTACGACGGACCGCTGCGCTCACGCCTCGACGCGCTGCGGGAGCTCGTGGGTCTCTCCCGCACCCGGCTCGACAGCAAGACGCTCGCAGAGGCCGGCCGGGTCCTGGACGAGGCGGCGGCCCGGCGCAGGCTCTCCGGGCAGCACACGGTCGTCGCCATCGCGGGTGCCACCGGCAGCGGCAAGTCGCAGCTGTTCAACACGCTCGCCGGTGTGACGATCTCGGAGACGGGCGTACGGCGGCCGACCACCGCCGCCCCCATCGTGTGCAGCTGGAGCGACGGCGCGTCGCACCTCATCGACCGGCTCGGCATCCCCGGGCGGCTGCGGCGGCGCCCGCTGCAGAGCGCCGAGGCGGAGGCGCAGTTGCGCGGGCTGGTCCTGGTCGACCTGCCCGACCACGACTCGGCGGCGGTGCAGCACCGTGAGCAGGTGGACCGCGTCCTGGCGCTCGTCGACGCGGTCATCTGGGTGGTCGACCCGGAGAAGTACGCCGACGCCGTACTTCACGAGCGCTACCTGCGGCCCATGGCAGGCCACGCGGAGGTCATGTTCGTCGTCCTCAACCAGGTCGACCGGCTGCCCGGAGAAGCCGCCGAGCTGGTCCTCGACGATCTGCGGCGGCTGCTCGACGAGGACGGGATCGCCCTCGGGGAGTACGGCGAACCGGGCGCGACCGTGCTCGCGCTGTCCGCGCTGACCGGGGACGGCGTCGGCGACCTGCGCGAAGTGCTCGGCCAGTTCGTGACGGAGCGCGGGGCGGCGGCCCGTCGCATCTCGGCCGACGTCGACGCGGCCGCGGCCGGGCTGCGACCGGTGTACGCGACGGGACGGCGTATCGGGCTCAGTGAGGAGTCGCGCGACGAGTTCACCGCCAGGCTGGCCGACGCGGTGGGTGCCACGGCGGCGGGCGAGGCGGCCGAGCGCGCGTGGCTGCGCAACGCCAACCGCGCGTGCGGGACACCGTGGCTGCGGCTGTGGCGCTGGTGCCAGGCGCGCTCCGGACCTCTCACCGGGCGGCTTCCGCTGCGGACGCAGGCCGACGAGGAGGCCACGGCGCGCCAGCGCGTCGAACAGGCGGTGCGGATGGTCTCCGACCGGGCGTCGGCCGGGCTGCCCACACCGTGGGCGCAGGCGGTGCGTGAGGCGGCCGTACGAGGATCCCAGGGTCTGCCCGAGGCGCTGGACGAGCTGGCGGCGCGGGCCGGGCTGCCTCCCGGGCGGCCGCCGCGGCCGGGCTGGTGGCCGGCTGCCGTTCTGACGCAGGCGGCGATGACGCTGCTGCAGATCGTCGGCGGGCTGTGGCTGGTGGGGCAGATCGTCGGGGTCATGGCGCCGAATCTGGGTGTGCCCGTGCTGCTGATGGTGGCCGGCATCGTCGGCGGTCCGCTGGTCGAGTGGAGCTGCCGGATGGCGGCGCGCGGACCGGCGAAACGGTACGGGCTGGAAGCGGAGCGGCGATTGCGGGAGGCGGCCGCGGGCTGCGGGCGGGCCAGGGTGCTGGATCCGGTGGCCGCGGAGCTGCTGCGGTACCGGGAGGTGCGGGAACAGTACGCCCGGGTCGTGGGGGTGGGGGCCGCGGCGCGGTGAGGCCGCGGCCGTCATCGACGGCGAGGGGCGCGAACACGCCGAGGCGCGCCGTCACGGCGTGAGGGGAGGCGGGTCACCCGTCCGGGTGGTGGGGTTTTCCCCAGGCGGGCGGTGGTCCACAGGGCTCGGCGGGCTCGTCCCGGCGGAGGCAGTCTGGCTTCGCGGCGATCGCGACGGACGTGGTCGTCACGGCAGCGGCGGTGCGCGAGTGATCGCGGCCGGCGCGGCAGACGCAGCCGTACGGGACGGGCCCGTACGTGTGCCCGCCCGGGGGTGAGCGCCCGGGTGAGGGAGGGGTTCGCGATGAACGAGACGATCGTGTGCACGGTGGGCAACGTGGCCACGCAGCCGGTGTACCGGGAACTGGCGTCGGGACCGTCCGCGCGGTTCCGGCTCGCGGTGACCTCGCGCTACTGGGACCGCGAGAAGAGCGCCTGGACCGACGGGCACACCAACTTCTTCACGGTGTGGGCCAATCGCCAGCTCGCCACGAACGCGGCGGCGTCGCTGTCGGTGGGCGAGCCCGTGATCGTGCAGGGACGGTTGAAGGTGCGCACCGAGGTGCGCGACGGGCAGAGCCGGACGTCGGCGGACATCGACGCGGTGTCGATCGGCCACGATCTCGCGCGGGGCACCTCCGCCTTCCGGCGCTCCGGCAGGCCGGAGACGGGAGGGGCGGCCGCCGCGTCGTCGCGGCCGGAGCCCGATTGGGAGACCCCGCCGGCCGACGAGGCCGAGGCGGATGCCACCCAACAGGAGCCGGAACCGGTCGTGGTGACGTGATGTCGGGCGTCACCCCGAGCTGACCGGACTACGGCGTGTCGATGAACAGGCCTGGAAGCCACCCCTGGCGCCCCGGTTGATTTGTCGATAAGCCCTGCTCGGGGACGGCCTCGGCGATAACGATTCCGAGTCGGATCTCTTGTCTGACGATATGACGGGGAAAGGCGGCGCGCCGCTTCCTTAGGATGCCGAACAGAGCTCTTGAGGCTCCTGATTCTGCTGGTGGGACCGGTACCCCCACGTCAACCGGTCCTGCTCGAAGGGGAATTCTGTGTTTTCTTCGCTCTCCGCGCTGTCCCTGCGTCGCCGGCGAGGGGCGGCCCGCCTCGCCGCCGCGACACTGGTGTCCGGGTTCGTCGCCGCCGGTGCGGTGGCCGTCGCGGGACCGGCCGTCGCCGTGGAGACGTCGCAGAACCAGGGCGGGGCGATCGCCACCATGGGCAGCCTGAAGACGTACGGCGGCGCCGTGATCCACGGCGCCGACGGGGACCAGCAGGTGTCGGCGGGCCTGTTCGAGATGTCCGTGGACGGCGGCGGCACGCTTCAGACGTACTGCGTCGATCTCCACAACCCCACGCAGCGGGACGCCAAGTACCACGAGACGCCGTGGAGCGGCACGTCCCTGGGCGCCAACAAGGGCGCCGGCCGGATCCGCTGGATCCTGGAGAACTCCTACCCGCAGGTCAACGACCTCGCGGCGCTCGCCGACGAGGCCGGTATCGACGGCGGCCTCACCGAGCAGGACGCGGCGGTCGGCACCCAGGTGGCCATCTGGCGCTACTCGGACGACGCCGACGTGGACGCCGTCGACCCGCAGGCCGAGAAGCTCGCCGCCTATCTCCAGGAGGCGGCCCGGACCGTCGCGGAGCCCAAGGCGTCGCTGACCCTCGACCCGCCCGCGGTCTCCGGTCGCCCCGGCGGCCTGCTCGGCCCGGTGACGGTCCACACCGACGCGGACAGCGTGACGGTGACTCCGCCGGCGGACTCGGCGATGAGCGGGGTACGGATCGTCGGCAAGGACGGCAAGGTCGTCACGTCCGCGCGGGAGGGCAGCCAGCTGTTCTTCGACGTGCCCGAGGACGCCACGGACGGGACGGCCGAACTGACCGTGCAGGCTTCGACCACCGTCCCGGTGGGCCGCGCCCTCACCTCCGAGAGCAGGAGCCAGACGCAGATCCTGGCCGGTTCCAGCGAGTCGACGGTCTCGGCGACCGCGAGCGCGGCCTGGGCGACGCGGGGCGCCATACCGGCGCTCTCGGCGGTGAAGAACTGCGCCAGGAGCGGTGTGGACATCACCACGGCCAACGAGGGCGACGAGGACTTCACCTTCGAGCTGATGGGGATCGAGCACAGCATCCCGGCGGGGGCGTCGCAGACGGTCACGATCCCGTTGCAGGAAGACCAGGCCTACGACTTCACGATCACCGGCCCGGCCGGCTTCGAGAAGCGATTCACCGGCGTCCTGGACTGCAAGACCCAGAGCGGCGCCGACGGCCTCACCGCGCAGACCCTCAGCGAGCCGAGCCCCGCCACGGTCGGCGGCAGCGCCACCGGCACGAACCTCGCCGAGACCGGCGGCTCCAGCGCGACCCCGCTGATCGCCGGAGTGGCCATCGGCCTGGTCGTCATCGGCGGCGCGGCCCTGCTCCTCTTGGGCAGAAAGCAGACGCCGACACAGCAGTGAGGCGGACCCCTGCTCCTCCACCCTCACGCGCTCGGCCCGATCCGGGCCCCTCATAGAAGGTGAGGGAACGGCTACGACGACGAGTGACAGGTCGGCGGGGTGTCGGGCCTTGGTTGCCGAACTCTTCATGCGGGTGCCGGGTGTGTGCCGCAGCCGTGCCGCACCGGAGGGTCGACCATGGCCGACGATGGTTCGCCGCAGTCGAGAAGCGCGCCGAGCCGGGGACTCTCCGAACTCGGCGTGATCCGTGTACCTTCGCCACCCCGTACAGCCGCCCTGGCGCTGGGCCGTCCCTGGGCGGTGCGGGGGCGCTCGACAGCGACCGTCGGCGACGACCGTGACAGGTCGGCTACCAGCGCGGTCGGTGAACGGCCAGGTCACGGGCGCCTGGCGGAACGGGTTTCCCCCCAGAGGTGGCAGTCAGGCAAGATGGGGTGTATCTGCCCTCTGCCCACTGCCAGACTTTCAAGCTGCCGGACGGTTTCTCTTGGCTGAGTACATCTACACCATGCGCAAGACGCGCAAGGCACACGGCGACAAGGTGATCCTTGACGACGTCTCGCTGAACTTCCTGCCCGGCGCGAAGATCGGTGTGGTCGGCCCGAACGGCGCCGGTAAGTCGACCGTCCTGAAGATCATGGCGGGCCTCGAGCACCCCTCGAACGGCGACGCGTTCCTCGCGCCCGGCTACAGCGTCGGCATCCTGCTCCAGGAGCCCCCGCTGAACGAGGCGAAGACGGTCCTGGAGAACGTCCAGGAGGGCGTCTCCGAGGTCAAGGGCAAGCTCGACCGGTTCAACGAGATCGCCGAGCAGATGGCGACCGACTACTCGGACGCGCTGCTCGAGGAGATGGGCAAGCTCCAGGAGGACCTGGACCACGCCAACGCCTGGGACCTCGACGCCCAGCTGGAGCAGGCCATGGACGCCCTGGGCTGCCCGCCCGGCGACTGGCCGGTCAACAACCTCTCCGGTGGTGAGAAGCGCCGCGTCGCGCTGTGCAAGCTCCTGCTGGAGCAGCCCGACCTGCTGCTGCTCGACGAGCCCACCAACCACCTCGACGCCGAATCCGTGAACTGGCTGGAGCAGCACCTCGCCAAGTACGCGGGCACCGTCGTGGCCATCACCCACGACCGGTACTTCCTGGACAACGTCGCCGAGTGGATCCTCGAACTCGACCGCGGCCGCGCCTACCCCTACGAGGGCAACTACTCCACGTACCTGGAGACCAAGACGACCCGTCTCAAGGTCGAGGGGCAGAAGGACGCCAAGCGGCAGAAGCGGCTCAAGGAAGAGCTGGAGTGGGTGCGCTCCAACGCCAAGGGGCGCCAGGCCAAGTCCAAGGCCCGGCTCGCCCGGTACGAGGAGATGGCCGCCGAGGCCGACAAGATGCGGAAGCTGGACTTCGAGGAGATCCAGATCCCGCCGGGTCCGCGGCTGGGCAGCGTGGTCGTCGAGGTCAACAACCTCAACAAGGCGTTCGGCGAGAAGGTCCTCATCGAGGACCTGAGCTTCACCCTCCCGCGCAACGGCATCGTCGGCGTCATCGGCCCGAACGGCGCCGGCAAGACCACGCTCTTCAAGATGATCCAGGGCCTCGAGGAGCCGGACTCCGGCTCGATCAAGGTCGGCGAGACCGTCAAGATCTCCTACGTCGACCAGAGCCGCGAGAACATCGACCCCAAGAAGACCCTGTGGGCCGTGGTCTCCGACGAGCTCGACTACATCAACGTGGGCCAGGTGGAAATGCCCTCGCGGGCGTACGTCTCCGCCTTCGGCTTCAAGGGCCCGGACCAGCAGAAGCCCGCCGGCATCCTGTCCGGCGGTGAGCGCAACCGCCTCAACCTCGCGCTCACCCTCAAGCAGGGCGGCAACCTGCTGCTCCTCGACGAACCGACCAACGACCTCGACGTCGAGACGCTCTCCTCGCTGGAGAACGCGCTGCTGGAGTTCCCCGGCTGCGCCGTGGTCGTCTCCCACGACCGGTGGTTCCTCGACCGGGTCGCCACGCACATCCTCGCCTACGAGGGCGAGTCCAAGTGGTTCTGGTTCGAGGGCAACTTCGATTCCTACGAGAAGAACAAGATCGAGCGGCTCGGGCCGGACGCCGCGCGTCCGCACCGTGCCACCTACAAGAAGCTGACCCGGGGCTGATCGACCTTGCGGCACATCTACCGCTGCCCGCTGCGCTGGGCGGACATGGACGCGTACGGCCACGTCAACAACGTGGTCTTCCTCCGCTACCTGGAGGAAGCCCGTATCGACTTCCTCTTCCGTCCGGACAAGGACTTCCAGCAGGGGTCGGTGGTGGCGCGCCACGAGATCGACTACAAGCGGCAGCTCGTCCACCGGCACTCGCCGGTGGAGATCGAGCTGTGGGTCACCCAGATAAGAGCGGCGTCGTTCACGATCACCTACGAGGTCAAGGACCCGGACCAGGTCTACGTCCGGGCCTCGACGGTGATCGTGCCGTTCGACTTCGACAAGCAGCGGCCGCGGCGGATCACGGCGGAGGAGCGGGAGTTCCTGCAGGAGTACATGGACGAGCACGAGAACGCCGATGAGGGGGAGGCCGTCGCCGCATGACGGTGCTCCACCTCGCCGACGAAGGGGAGGCGGCGGACCTCGCGGCCTTCCTCTCCAGGCTGCTCCACTACGACCGTTCGGCCGCGGTGCGTCTCCAGGCGGCCGGCACCGCACTCGCCGTGTTCGGCCGGCCGCCGTCCTTCGAGGTGCTGGTGATCCGCGCGGTGCGGCTGGCCAAGCCGTACGAGAACGGCCTCGACGTCACGCTCGACGTGACCGTGTCCGCCGGTGAACTCCTCGAATCGGTGGACGAGAAGGCGGCCACGGCCGCCGTCCCGGGCGCGGTGACCGGACCGCCGTGGGCGGGAGTGCTGCCGCCGCGCGGCGGATGGCTGGCCGAGACCGGGCTGCCCGCGCCGGACGCCCTGCGCGGGCTGGTGGCCGCCGCCGTCGCCGAGTTCCGTTCCCGTACGGCGGAGCTGCCGGACGATCGGCGTACCCGCGCCGAACTCGACCGCACAGGGCGGGAGATCTGGTCCCGGACGGTGGGGAACACCCGGCTCCCCGTGCGGGTCGTGCACGCGGCGCAGTCGCTGGGCTTCCTGCGGGCCGCGCAGGAGTCCGGCGAGCCGGAGTCCAGGCTGTACTCGTCGGGGGCGTGGCTGCGGCTGCGCACGCCGTACGGGTCGGTCGCCGTGCGGACCGCGGGGCTCGGGGCGCTGGGCGTCAGCGTCCGCTGACCTGCCCGAACGAGAGAACCCTGGCCGTGCTGAGCAGGACCGGGGCTTGAGAGGAATGTGGCCGGATTCCGGCGTCGGACGACCGGAATCCGTGCGTCACACCGTGTGGATCACTCCGCCGTGTTCACCATCGAGGCGGCCGCGTACGTCAGGTAGTTCCACAGCGTCGTCTCGTGTTCCTCGGACAGGCCTAGGTCGTCGACGGCGTCCCGCATGTGCCGCAGCCAGGCGTCGTGCGCGGCCCGGTCGACGGTGAACGGGGCGTGGCGCATCCGCAGGCGAGGGTGGCCGCGGTTGTTGCTGTAGGTCGTGGGACCGCCCCAGTACTGCATCAGGAACAGCCTGAGGCGCTCCTCGGCCGGGCCCAGGTCCTCTTCCGGGTACATGGGCCGCAGGATCGGGTCCTCGGCGACGCCCTCGTAGAAACGGTGGACGAGCCGACGGAAGGTCTCCTCCCCGCCGACCTGCTCGTAGAAGGTCTGCTCCTGAAGCGTGCCGCGCCGAATCTCATTCACGTACCCCATGGTCTCAGACGGGATGACCGAGGACTCAAGGCCTAGGACCTCACGTCACCGCACCCTGGTCAGCCGCTTCGTCCGCCGCGCGCAGGTTCGCCTCACGCCCCGTCCCGCAGGACAGTGGAGCTATGAGCACGCGGGCGCTCGACAAGGAACTGGCCGGCCTCGCCGCCTCGGCGCGGGCCACGATGGTGCGCGGGATCGAGGCGAGCGGGGCCTTCGACGCGGATCCGGCGTGGAAGGAGGCGTTCGAGGCGGTCCCACGGCACCTCTTCGTGCCGTACTACTACGTCGGTGTCCTGGGCGGCCACGAACGCTGCTGGGGCGAGAGCCCCGACCCGGGCGCCCGGGAGCGCTGGCTGCGCGGCGCCTACGCCGACGCCCCGCTCGCCACCCGGATGCGCGACGGCGACCTGGTGTCCTCCAGCAGCCAGCCGTCCCTCATGGCGCTCATGCTGGCCGACCTGCGGGTCACGGACGGCGACCGGGTGCTGGAGATCGGCGCCGGCACCGGATACAACGCGGCGCTGCTGTCGTACCGCCTGGGCGACGACCTGGTCACCACCGTCGACCTGTACCCGGAGATCACCGAGTCGGCCCGCCGGCATCTGGCGGACGCCGGGTACCACCCCGCCGTCGTCACCGGTGACGGCGCTCGCGGAGTCCCCGAGCGCGCCCCGTTCGACCGGATCATCGCCACCTGCACGCTGGCCTCGGTCCCGCGCGCCTGGGTCGCCCAGTGCCGGCCGGGCGCCCGGATCCTGGCGCCGCTGGCCACCGGCCTCATCGCGCTGACGGTACGCGACACCGGGTACGCCGAGGGCCGCTTCCTGCACACGCCCGCCTACTTCGTGCCGCTGCGCGGCGAGGGCCGTCCGGAGCCGGAGCAGCCGCCGCTCGGCGGGGTGCCGCACCGGGCCCGGGACCACGAACTGTTCCGGTTCCTGCTCACCCTGAGCCGCGGCAGCCTCGAACCGCAGGAGGCCTACACGCTGTGGGAGCGCGAGGACGCACCGCAGCGCGAGCGGTACGGCGTCACGGTCGGCCAGGAGCGCGAGTGGGCGTGGCTGGACGATCCGGAGGGGCCGTACGTGTGGCCCCTCCCCGGCTGACGGTTTCCCGCCGGACGGCTACCCGAGGGACGGCTCCCCGTCTGTCGGCCATCCGTCCGACGGCCCCCGGTGGGCCGACCGTCCCCGGTGGGCCCACCGTCCCCGCTCCGGTCCGACTAGCCGCGCCGGATGGTGATCGTCGTCCAGGCGCCCACGTGCACCTGGTCGCCGTCCTGGAGCGGCACCGGCACGAAGGGCTGGATGGGCTCCTCGGAGCCGTTGACCGTCGTGCCGTTCGTCGAGTTCTGGTCGACGACCGCCCAGGTGCCGTCGGGCTGCTGCACCAGTACGGCGTGCTGGTGCGAGACGCCCGGGTCCTCCGGCGGCACCGACAGGTCGACGTCGGGGGTCTCGCCGGTGGAGTGGCGTCGGCGGCCGATGGTGAGCTGGTTGCCGGTGAGCGCGCGCTGCTGCTCGGGCGAGTACGCGGGCAGGTTCAGGCCCGCGGCCTCGGGGCCGGAGCGCTGCATCATCGCCATGAAGTACGCGCGGTCCGGGCCGATGGTCGCCGTCCACGTCGTCGGCTGCTGCTGGTAGGCGGGGCCGGGCGGCGGGGCCTGGGTCGCACCGGGCTGCGGGTAGCCGTACCCACCGCCGGGCGCACCGGGACCGCCGGGGCCGCCGCCAGGACCGGGGCCCGACGGCGGGGAGATCACCCAGTCGTCGTCACCGCCGCCGAAGGACTGACCGCCCTGCTGAGGGCCGCCCTGCTGAGGACCGCCCTGCTGCCGGCGGCCCGTCTCCTGCGGGAACATCGGCGGGGCCTGCGGGCCGGACTGCTGGAACGCCTGCGGAGCCCCGCTGGTCGCACCAGGACCGGCCCCGGGACCCCCGGGACCGGAACCAGGACCCCCGGGACCGTAGCCCCCGGGACCGGGACCGTTGGGCGGCGTGGGGCCGGGCGGTGGCGGCACCGGCCGCGAAGGGTCCGTACCGAACACGGACGGGCCGGAGGGACCGGGCCGGCCGGAAGGACCGGGGAAGCCCGACGCGCCCTGCGAGCCGGGCTGTCCGGGCTGTCCCGGCGTCCCGGGACGGCGCGAGGGGTCCGCGCCGAACGGCGCAGCCGACGGGTCGCCGCCGAAGGGCGGGATCGGCTCGGCCGGCCGGTTCACCTGCGAGGGCCGGGAGCTCTGGTAGTCGAACGAGTCACCGCCGCCGAAGGACGGTCCGGGAGCGCCGGGACCACCCGGTCCGCCGGGGGCCCCGGGCGGCTGCTGGAAACGCACGGCGGGGCCGGGCGCCGGCGGACGCGGGGCGGCCGGGGTGTACGAGGTCGCGGTGTTGGTGAGGAAGTTCCACCGGCACTCCTCGCAGAACGGCGCACCGCCCTCTCGGGGCGTACGGCACTGCGGGCAGAGCTCGGGCTCGTGGTTCGGTACGGCGGACAGATGCCGGCCGCCGGGACCCTGCTGGCCGCCGGAACCGGGCGGCGGGGGCGGGAAGCCGTAGCCGCCGCCGGGCGGCGGCGGTGGCGGAGGCACGGCACCGGCCATGCGGTGACCGCAGACCTCGCACCAGTCGTCGGAACCCGACTGATGTCCGTTCGGGCAGGTCGGCATGTCGGCGCTTCCCCCTCTCCTGTTCCGGCCGCTCTGACCGGATTTACTCCAACCCCAGAAGGGGTCGGGCTCGCTGCTTCCAGTGTCCTGCTAGGTCACTTCTTTACACGAACAGTCTTTGTGGACCGTGTTTCGAGAGTCATCTCGTCGGCCTCAGCGACTTTTGCCTTCAATCGCACAGTACCTGTCGTCGCGTCGACCACGTCCACCACCTTCGCAAGCAGTTTCGCAGTATCCGCGTTCCCGGAGGCACTCGCGAGCTGAACGGCCCGGCCCAGTTTGGCCGTTGCTCCATCGAAATCGCCCGCTTTGCGAAGGTCCAGGCCCTGTTGGATGGCCTGGGCCAGTTCCGCCTGGCCCGTGTAGTGCGCGACCTGCGGGTTGATCGACGTCGAGGCCGTCATGTCGTCGGTCCACACGGCTCGTACGAGCCCCTGCGCGCCCAGGTTCTGGACGCTGCCGTCGGGTTGCGGGACGACCAGGGAGACGCGGGCGGCCAGCATCTCCTGGCCGATGTTCGCGGCCGGGACCTCGACGCAGACGTGGTAGTCGCGGGACTCGTCGCCCCAGGATCCGGTGGGGTAGTCCCCGGCCCGCGGCCCGGCCTCGGACCTGCGGTCGGTCAACTCCGCGACGGTGGGCGCGACCTGCTTGACGTACTTGATGGAGGTGCCGACCGGGGTCCACAGGCGCAGCGCGACGTCGGCGACCTCCTTGCCCATGGCCGTCTCCATCATCCGCGTGAAGTCGGAGGCGAGCCCGGCCGGATCGGCGACGATGTCGGCCGTGCCGAGCAGGGCGGAGGCGATGCCTGTGACTTCTTTCACTTCCCAGTCGGTGCCGACACCGCGGGCGTCACAGGTGAAGCGCCCGGCGCAGTGGTCCAGGGACGCCTTGAGGTCCTGCGCCGACTCGTGTTCGTTGCGGCCGTCGGTGAGCAGGATGCCGTGGCGTATCGCGACGTCGGCCGAGGACAGCAGGCGCTCGGCGAGCCGCAGCCAGGTGCCGATCGCCGTACCGCCGCCGGCGCTCAGCTTGCGCAGTGCCTGTTTGGCCTGGTCGCGGGTGGTGGCGTCGGCCACCGCGAGGCGGCCGCCGCCCGGATAGACCTCCTTGGCCACATGTGTGCCGCCGATCACCGCGAAGTGCACGCCGTCGCGCAGGGTGTCGATCGCCGCGGCCGTGGCGTCACGGGCGTTGCGCATCTTCGTCGGCGGGTAGTCCATCGAGCCCGAACAGTCGACCATGATCGCCACGCCCGCGGACGGGCCCTGCCCCGGCGCGTACAGGTGCGGCGCCGCGACCGCGGTCCCGACCGTTCCGCCGCCCGTGGCGGTCACCGTGACGATCGCGTTGACCTCGCGGCCGCCCTCCGGAAGGTACTCGTTCTGGTAGACGTCCACCGAGAACTGCGGCACGTTCGACTTAGAGAAATTGGCCATACCTGCTCAAATCCCCCTTGGAACCCCCACGGTTGTGGGGCGATGGCTCGGTACGGACCGGTCCCCTCCGGTCCGTCGATGCTTGTGTGCGTTCTGCCCCGTTCGCGGCCTCAGGCCGATCCTGCCCCGGGCGGTGGCGCGGGGAACGGCAGTACGGCCACTGTTACGTTGTCGTGGCCCCCGCCGTCCAGGGCGTGGCCGACCAGGACCCGGGCGCTGTGCAGCGGGCGTACGGCGGCGTCGAGCGGGACCACCTCGGCCATCTCCTCGGCCGCCTCCGCGTAGTTCCACAGGCCGTCCGTGCACACCACCACCACGCCCGGCCGGTCGGGCTTGAAGGACGCGGTGTGCGGCTCCAGTTCGTAGGCGTCCGCGCCGAGCCAGCCGGTGATGGCGTGGGCGCGTTCGTCGGCGTAGGCCTCCGCCTCGTTCATCAGGCCCGCGGCGACCATCTGCGCGGCCCACGAGTCGTCCTCGGTGAGCCGTGCCGGGGGTGTACTGCGGTCGGCCGGCACCCAGTAGACGCGGCTGTCGCCGACCCAGCCGACGATCAGCAGACCCGTGGTGACCACGGCGCCGACCAGGGTGCAGGCGGGCGCGTTCTGGTGCGGGGCGTGTTCGCGGGCGGTCTCCGGTTCCCGGGCCAGCGCGTTGACCGCGTGCGAGGCGGCGACGATCGCGTCGTGCATCGCCTGCTGCGGGTGCGTGCCGTGCGGCAGGGCGGTCAGCAGGGACTCGCTCGCCGCGCGGGAGGCGGCGAGCGAGGCGTCGTCCGGGCGGGTCGCCGAGGAGACGCCGTCGCAGACGATCGCGACCAGCGCGGGGGTCCCGTCGGGCAGCGCGCTCTCGCGGACGGCGAACGCGTCCTCGTTGCGGTGATGGCGCAGACCGCGGTCGCTGACGGCCGCGATCGGGCCCGACTCCTGCTCCATGTGATCGCGTTCACGCGGCTGGGCGTGCCCGCAGACCTCGCAGTAGCCGTCGTCGTCGACCCGGCCGGCCCGGCAGGCGACGCACACCCTGGCCTCCTCGGCCGCCGCCGCGAGCTCGGCGGCCACCCGGGGGTCGGGCGCCTGGAGGGCGTACTCGTCGGGCTCGGGCGGCCGGTCGAACCGTACGCCGGTGGCGGGCGAGACCGGGGAGCCGGACTGCGTTGGGACCGCGGCCACCGCTGCGGCGGGCGCCGCGGCCACCGGGGTGCCGGGCTTCGTGGCCGGCTGGTTCGCCGGCTGCGAAGCCGCGCCGTTCATCGTGAGCGTCGGGTGGTCGTCCGGCTGCGGCGGTACGGCGGACAGGTCGTATCCGCACGCGCCGCAGAACCGGTCGCCGGACTCGAGCGGCTCCGCGCAGCTCGGACACCGCGACAAGGCGGCCTGCTGGGGCATCTGCGACATCAACTACACCCACGTCCGGGGGCGGTAACGATTGGCACGTTCCACCAGGTCGATCCTTTCATCGCCGCCGGTCGCCAGCCGGGCCAGCGTGCGGTACGAGCGCTCCAGGCCGAACCTGAGGCCACGTTCGTCCAGGCCACTGCCGAGCAGCGCCCGTTCCCCGGCGGCGGTCGGGGCGGAAGTCCGGCCCCCGGAGAGTATCCAGTCCAGGGCGCAGCCGAGCACCTCCGTGGACAACTGCTCCCGCCGCGTCGGATCCAGACCATACGCGTCCAGCGCCTCGATCTGCGCGGCGGCGGCGGTCAGATCCTCCAGGAACGGGGCGTCCGAGGCCGTCGCCGTCCGCTGCCGCAGCCGTGCGCGCACCGCCGCCACCCGGGCGGCCGTGTAGTGGATGGACGACTCCGGCACCGACTCCAGCGTCCGTACGGCGCCCCTCCGGTCCCCGGCCGCGAGCTGGACGCGGGCCAGGCCGAACGCGGCGCTCACATAGCTGGGGTCGGTCGACCACACCAGCCGGTAGTACTCGGCCGCGTTGTCCAGCTGTCCCAGCACCTCCGCGCACAGGCCGAGGGCCAGCTTGGGCGCGGGTTCCCCGGGGAAGGCGTCGTAGATCGCGTCGAAGGCGAGCGCGGCGCCCTCGTGGTCGCCGGTCACCAGCGCGGCCGCGCCCCGGTACCAGACCACACGCCAGTCGTCCTGGCGCTCCTTCTCCAGCGCGCCCAGGGCGTTCAGCGCCGTCGCCGCGTCGCCGTTCTCCAGCCAGGCCCGGATCATCCGCAGCCGCGTCTCGACGGACGGGGCGGGCGCGGCCGACAGGGCGCTGATCAGCTCGGCGGGCGCGGAGGTCATCAGGCCGGCCAGGAAGCCGGCGTTGGGGTCGGAGGGGTCGACGTGGGGGACGGGCAGGGCGAGCGCCGCGGCGGGCGCGGCGACCGGCTTGACGAGACCGGGCGGGGGAGCGGACGCCGGACCGGGCACGAGGTCGGTACCGGAACCGGGCGACAGCGCCGCTCCCGCGCCGGCCGGCAGCGCCGCTCCCGCGCCGGGCGAGGAGGCGGCGGGTGCGGGGGACCGCCGTACCGGGGCCGTCCTGGCTCCCAGCCGGGACACGTCCCCGTTCATCCGTGGGAACAACTCCGCGTCGGTCACCTTCAGTTCGGGCCCGAACAGGGTCGACAGGGCAGGTCGGGCCTGTCCCGTCTGGAGGGATACGACCTCCCGCAGGACGCCCGTCAGCTGCTCCGCCATCTCCTGCGCGGAGGCGAACCGGCGCGCCGGGTCGGGGTCGGTCGCGCGCACCAGCAGCCGGTAGAAGGACTCGTACTGGCGGAAGACCTCGATGTTGTCGGGGTCGGGCAGGGAGTCCACGAAGACGCTCGTGTAGCCCTGGAAGTCGAAGGTGAGGACGGCGAGCGTACGGCCCACGGTGTACAGGTCGCTGGCCACCGACGGGCCCACGTCGGCCACCTCGGGCGCCTGGTAGCCCACCGTGCCGTAGATGGCCGACTCCTCGTCGTCCAGTCTGCGCACCGCGCCCATGTCGATCAGCTTGAGCTGGTCCTCGGTCTGGATCGCGTTGTCGACCTTGAAGTCGCAGTACAGCAGGTTACGGCTGTGCAGATGCCCGAGGGCCTCCAGCGCCTCGATGCCGTACGCGCACGCCTGCTCCACCGGCAGCGGGTCGCGCTTGCCCCCGGCCGTGCGGCGGTCGTTGGCGATCTCCTTCAGCGACTTGCCGCCGACGTACTCCATGACGATGTACCCGTCCAGCGAACCCGTCCGCTGGTCGAGGTGCTCCACGAAGTTGTAGATCCGCACGATGTTGGAGTGCTCGATCTCGGCGAGGAAGCGGCGCTCGGCGACCGCGGCGGCCAACGCGTCCTCGTCACCGGTGTCCAGCAGGCCCTTCAGCACCACCCACCGGTCCGACACCGCGCGGTCCACTGCCAGGTAGACCCAGCCCAGCCCGCCGTGCGCGAGACAGCCCATGACCTCGTACTGGCCGTGCACGATGTCACCGGTCTGCAGCTTCGGCACGAACGAGTACGGGTGGCCGCACTTCGTGCAGAAGCCCTCCGTGCGCCCCACCCGCTCACCGCGCGAGCGGCCCACCGGCGCACCGCAGTCGGAGCGCGAGCAGAACCGCTTGCGCTCGGGCACCTCCGGGTTCTCCAGGACCATCGCGTGCGGGTCGGGCCGCGGCACCTGCGGGACCGTGACCAGCCCGGCGCCGAGCCGGCTGCGGGTGGAGCCGCCCGTGCTGGAACCGGAGCTGCGCACCGACACCGAGCGGCCGGTGGAGCGGCCCGACACCGAGCGCGAGAGCCGTCCGGACACCGAACGGCGCGACTTCGACGACTGCGACGACGTGCGCGCACTGCGGCCGCTGCGCGCGCTGGCGCGTGAACTGCCGCTGCCCGCCGAGCCCTTGCCGCTGCCGCTGACCCCGCTGGGCAGGGAGCCGACCAGGCCTCCCGCCGAGACGACCGGCGCGAGACCGCAGGTGTCGCAGTAGATCTCGCCCCCGCCCACGTCCTCGTACGACCCCTCGCAGCCCGGCCGCTGACATGCCTGACCCGCCTGACTCATGGCTACTGCTCCCCCCTACGGTCCTGAGGTCCGCCCTGCTCCGGCACGCGGGGCGTGCTGAGCAGGTCGACGGCCGCGTGCTGGTAGCGCAGCACGGCCTGTTCGGCGACGCGCAGATCGCAGGGCGCGCTCCACAGCATGCGGCGGGCCGCGTCGTACCGCTCGATCAGGAACGGGTCCTCCGCCAGGCCGTGCCGGGCGACCTTCGCCTTGTACGCGTCGAGGCGGCCGCGCAGCTCCGCGCGGACCGCCAGGGGCGCGGTGACCGCGGTCAGCGACTCGCGGGCGCGCAGGAGTTCGTCCTCCGCCTTCTGCTCCAGGGACTCCAGGAGCGGCGACAGACGGTGCCACTGGGCGTGCCTGCGGTACTCGGCGGCCGTCGCCAGCTGTTCCTGGAGCACGGTCGGCGGTCCGCTGACCACCGGCACCTCCGTGGCGGCGATCTTCGCGAGGACCTCGCCGCGCGCGGTGCGCGCCTCGGCGAGCGTGCGGTCCGCGCGGGAGAGCACGTCACGCAGCCGCACCAGCCGCTGTTCGGCGTCCTGGCGCACGGTCAGCACGGCGTCGATCTCCCGGCGCACGTCCTCCAGCGCCCGTGCCTCCCGGTCGTACACCGTCGTGTCGGGCCGGCCGCCGCCCGGCGCCGAACTGCCCTGCGCAGGCACCCAGAAGGCGAGCGGGTCGGACACCACCCTTTCGCGCAGCGCCGTCAGGACGCGCGTGATGCGCTCCAGGTCGTCGCCCGCCGGGTGCTCGCCGGGGCGCACGCCCACGGAGTGCGCGAGCCGACGGGTGCGCTGGAGCTCCGCGGCCAGTAAATCTATCCGGGCGGGCAGCGCCGACCAGACCGCGTCGGAGGTGACGACCATGTCCAGCGAGGACGCGTACAACTGGTTCATCCGCTCCACCAGCGTGACGAGCGAGAAGCTCTGGCTGAGCCGGCCCGAGCCGGACAGCGTCGGCGCGTTGGCCGTGGCCGTCGCGCTGCCGGCGACCGTGACGGACTCGCCGCGCAGCAGCTCGGTCAGCTCCACCAGGTCCTCGCGGCTGGACCAGCGGCGGCGGGCGCGGATGTCACGCGCCGAGCGCAGCGCGTCCGTGTAGGCGTCGAAGTACGCCCACAGCAGGGTGATCGACGCCTCCGCGGACGCCCAGCGCTCCCGGGTGGTGCCCGTGAGCGTGGCGCCTTCGAGGAGTCTGCGGCCCGCGTGGTCCTGGAGGGCGAGGAGGGAGGTCTCGATCGCCTCGTGCTCCGCGTCGAGCCGCGCCAGCGCACGGTCCACCTCGTCCCGGTCCATCACCGGCCCGGCGGGGTCCGTGACGCCCATCGATCACCTCTCGCTGCTGAATCGGGTTTCGGGGTCGTTCTGTTCGTGATCCTTCTGGCCTTCGTCGACGTACGGTCAGCTCGTGCGCAGGTACTGCGGTGCCGACGGCTCGGACGCCGTCGCGTCCTTCCCCAGTGTCGCCGACAGCCAGGTGTCGTAGGAGGCCTGCCAGCCGTCGCCGCGGTAGTCCACCAGGATCTTGTTGACCCGGCGCACCAGGTCGTCGGCGTCCTTCTTCATCGCCACGCCGTAGTACTCGGTGGTGAAGGCGGCGCCCTTCAGTTCGAGCGTGGGGTCCTGGGCGGCCTGGCTCGCGGCCAGCGCGCCGTCGGTGACCACCGCGTCGACCTCGCCGAGCTGGAGCCGCACCAGGCAGTCGAGCTGGTTGGGAACGGTGGTGGAGATGTCCACGGAGGAGGCGAGCCGCCCCGCTTTCCTGTCCTCGTCCAGCTTGGCGTACGCGGTGGAGCCCGCCGCCGTGCAGATCCGCTTCTTCGCCAGCGTGGGGTTGTAGCCCGTGATCGTCGACGACTTGGGCGCCAGGACCTGCTGGCCGGTCTTGAAGTAGGGCGCGGAGAACGCCACGTCCGCGAGCCGGGCGCAGTTGATGGTCATGGTGCGCACCACCATGTCGACCCGGCCGTCCTTGATCGCCGGTATGCGCTCGTTGGTGGGGATGGCCTTGAACTGGATCGCGTCCGGGTCGCCGAGGATGTCCTGGGCGATCCGGTGGACCAGGTCGATGTCGAAGCCCTCCAGCTCGGAGCCCTGGTTGTTGGGGTCCCGGTAGCCCCAGCGGTAGCTGTTCTGGTCGACGCCGACGATCAGTTTGCGCTTCTCGCCCGTGCGGTTCTTGATGGCCTCGATGGTGGCGCCGTCCGCACCCGACGGCGACAGGGTCTGCTTCTCCGGGGCGTCGCAGTCCTCGGCCCGTACCGGGCTGCCGTCGGCGACGCCCTGGCCGCCCAGGCCCGCGCTGCCGTCGCCGTGCGACCGGGCCAGCGGCAGCAGCAGCACGAAGGCCAGGGCCAGGGCGCAGACGACCGCCATGGCGCCCACCCCACCCCAGCCCTTCAGGCCGGCCCGCACTCGTCGCACATGCATCGTCACGCCCCCTTTCACCGGTACTCCGAAAGCCTGCGTCCGATGCCGAGCACCGCGCCCGTCGCGCCCAGCACGGCCAGGACGGCGGCGCCCAGCGGCAGTCCGGTCATGGCGCCCAGGCCGTCGCCGGCCGCCTGCCGGAACTCGCTCTGCTCGTGGGTGATCGCGTGGGCGAGGTTGGTGTCGACGCTGTCGAAGCACTCGCCGGTCGCGCCCTTGCCGCCGATCACCTGGTCGAGAGCCTGCTGGTAGTTGCCGTTCTCGTCCTGGTCGCGGGCGGCGGTGTGGCGCTTCTTCCACTCCGTCATGTTGGCGACGGCCGAGGTGACCGGCTCGGCGCCGTTCTTGTCGTCGGCGAGCTTCTCCGCCGCGGCCAGGCCCTTGCCGAGGGCGTCCATGTCCTCGGTGAAGTCGTGGTCGTAGGCGTCGACCTGCTCGGTGCCGACCTTGACCGTCTCGGCGCCGCGCGCCACCAGGGTGAGGTTCTCGTTGCCCCGGGCCTTGAGGGAGGCGATCCGGGCGTCGTGCAGCACGTTCAGCGAGCGGACGCCGTGGTCGTAGGAGTCGGTCAGCTCCGCCCGGGCCACGGTGTGGCCGACGACCAGCCAGAGCAGGACGACCGTCGCGGTGGCCGTGGCGGCGACCAGGCCGTGGTTCAGCACCCGGTTCGTGCGCCGGTAGTTGCGGTGCTGGGCCCAGGCGAGCGCGGCGAGGACGAGGACGCCGAGGGCGATCGCCGCCCACGGGTAGGGCGTGGCCTTCGCGTAGTCGTCGCTCAGGCGCCGGTTCTCCTTGGTGTAGAGGTCCTGCGCGGCCGGCAGCATCTCGTGCTGCATCTTCTCGTTGGCGTAACGCAGGTAGGCGCCGCCCACCGGGAAACCCTGCCGGTTGTAGGTGCGCGCGCGCTCGACCAGGCCCTTGTACTCCGGCAGCAGCGTGTTGAGCTTGGCTATGGTCGCCGCCGCGGGCGAGCCCGGGTCGGAGTTGGCGGCGGCCGTGACGAGCTTGGCGGCGGCCGTGTCGATGTCCGCCTCGTACCGGTCGCGGGACGCGGCCGTCTCCTGGCCGCCGGCCAGGAAGCCGCTGGAGGCCGCGGTGTTGGCGTCGGCGAGCGAGCGGTAGATGTCGGCCGCGGCGGAGGTGAGGGGCTGGCTCTTGTGCAGGACGTCGTCGGCCGCGGCCGTGCGGTCGGTCATCTGCCAGGCGGTGACGGCGCCGAACGCGACGACCAGGAGGGCCAGGAGCGCGCCGATGACACGCAGCCGACCGGGTTCGGTGGTCGCCGCGGCGCGCAGCCGGTCGACGCCCTCCGCGAACGCGGTTCTGCGGGGCGGTGCGGGGTCGGAGGCGGCCAGGTCGGGCGGGCCGGGGCGGCCGGCTCCGGGCTGCGGTGGGACCACCGGCATCGCCGGCACGCCCGAACTCGGTGGTGCCGCGCTGCTCTTCGGTGCTTGAGTCACTGCTGACCTCCCCCGTGGTCATCCGTCGACGCAAGTATCGCTGCCGGGACCGACATCCGCACCGGGCTTCGCTGGATCTTGATCGGATCGCAGCGGAAGCCGGTGGGGCGCCGGAACGCTGTCCGACCCCCTGCCCATGAATACGCTGCGGCAATCTGTTCGGTTCCCGGCCCGTGGACCGGCGGGAACCGTCTGCCTCACGGCACGTAGAACGCCCGCAGCCTCTCCTGCGCCCCCGCCGTCACGCCCTCCCGGTCCAGCCCCAGCAGTGCCGCCCCCAGCACCGGCGGCGCCGTCACCACCGTCGGCACCGCCTTGGGGGCCCGGGCGGCGAGCAGGTCCCGTACCGCGTCGTCCAGTCGGGCGTGGCCGGCCGCGAGGACGCCACCGCCCAGCAGGACCGGCGTCTCCTCGTCCAGCAGGTCGAGCCGGGTCAGGGCGACCGTGGCCATGACCACGATCTCCTCGGCCAGCCGGTCGACGACCGCGTGGGCCACCGGGTCGCCCGCGGCAGCCGTGGCGAAGAGCACCGGGGTCAGCTCGTGGCGGCGGTGGTGGGGCACGTGCTCCAGGTGCAGTGCCTCGATCAGCGCGTACATCGAGTCGAGGCCGAAGTGCGCGGGCAGCGTCCGGGCCAGTGCCGAGGGGGCGCCGCGGCCGTCCTCCGCGCGGGCCGCGTGCCACAGGGCCTCCTCGGCCAGATGCCAGCCGCCGCCCCAGTCGCCGGAGATCTTGCCGATCGCCGGGAAGCGGGCGGTGCGGCCGTCGGGGCGCATGCCGACGCAGTTGATGCCCGCGCCGCACACCACGGCGACGCCCCTCGGTTCGGCCGCGCCCGCCCGCAGGATGGCGAAGGTGTCGTTGCGGACCTCCACGGTCGTGCCCCACGCGCGCGCGTGCAGCGCGGCCGCCAGCTGCTCCTCCTCCACCGGGAGGTCGGCGTTGGCCAGGCAGGCCGAGACGTGGGCGACGGAGGTGACGCCCGCCGCCGCGTACGCCCGCTCGACCGCCTCCGCCAGCGCGTCCACCGCCGCCGTCACCCCCACGGCGGGCGGCCGGAACCCGCCGCCGCGGGCCGTGGCGAGGACGTTTCCGTCGGCCGCCACGACCGCGACGTCGGTCTTGCTGTTGCCGGCGTCGATGGCGAGGACGCATGCGGTCAGGCCCACGCGAGGTGCTCCCGGTTGTGTGCGATCAGCTGGTCGGTGAGGGTCTCGGCGTACTCGTACTGCCCGACCAGGGGATGGGCGAGCAGGGCTTCGAAGACGCGGTCGCGGCTGCCGTGCAGGGCGGCCTTCAGGGCCAGGTCCTCGTAGGCCGTCACGTGCGCCGTCAGGCCCGCGTACAGCGGGTCGACCGGCGGGACGGGCAGCGGGGTCGCCCCCTTCGGGCCCACCGCCGCCTGCACCTCGATCACCGCGTCCGCGGGGAGGAAGGGGAGTGTGCCGTTGTTGTACGTGTTGACCACCTGGTACGGGCTTCCGGCCCCGCTCAGCAGCGCCGCCGCGAGGTCCACCGCGGCCTCGGAGTAGTAGGCGCCGCCGCGCTTGGCGAGCAGCTCCGGCTTCTCGTCCAGGGCCGGGTCGCCGTACATCGCCAGCAGTTCCCGTTCCATCGCGGCCACCTCGGCCGCCCGCGACGGCTTCGTGCGCAGTTCCCGTACGACCTCGTCGTGCGCGTAGTAGTAGCGCAGGTAGTACGACGGGACCACGCCCAACCGGTCCAGGACGGGGCGGGGCAGGCGCAGGTCGGCGGCGATCGTGTCGCCGTGCGCGGCCAGCAGGGCGGGCAGCACGTTCTCGCCCTCGGGTCCGTGCAGACGGACCGCGGTCTCCCAGGTCAGGTGGTTGAGGCCGACGTGGTCGAGGTGGATGTCGGCGGGCGTGACGCCGAGCAGCGCGGCGAACTTCCGCTGGAGGCCGATCGCCACGTTGCACAGGCCGACCGCCTTGTGCCCGGCCTGGAGCAGGGCGCGGGTGACGATGCCGACCGGGTTGGTGAAGTCGATGATCCAGGCGTTCGGGTTGGCCCGGCGGACCCGCTCGGCGATGTCCAGGACCACCGGCACCGTGCGCAGTGCCTTGGCCAGGCCGCCCGCGCCGGTCGTCTCCTGGCCGATGCAGCCGCATTCCAGGGGCCAGGTCTCGTCCTGCTCGCGGGCCGCCTGTCCGCCGACGCGCAGCTGGAGGAGGACCGCCTCCGCGCCGTCGACGCCCGCGTCGAGGTCGGCGGTGGTGACGATGCGGCCGGGGTGGCCCTGCTTCGCGAAGATCCGCCGGGCCAGGCCGCCGACCAGCTCCAGCCGGTCCGCGGCCGGGTCGACCAGGACCAGTTCCTCGATGGGCAGGGTGTCGCGCAGCCGGGCGAAGCCGTCGATGAGTTCGGGTGTGTAGGTCGAGCCGCCGCCGACCACGGTGAGTTTCATACTTGGTTCAACCCTTCACTCCGGTGAGCGTGACGCCCTCGACGAACGCCTTCTGGGCGAAGAAGAACACGAGGATCACGGGGGCCATGACCAGCACCGTGGCGGCCATGGTGAGGTTCCAGTCGGTGTGGTGGGCGCCCTTGAACGACTCCAGGCCGTAGGACAGGGTCCAGGCGCCGGGATTCTCGGACGCGTAGATCTGCGGGCCGAAGTAGTCGTTCCAGGCGTAGAAGAACTGGAAGAGCGCCACGGCCGCGATGCCCGGCTTCGCCATCGGGACGATGACCTTCAGCAGGGTGCGCAGGTCGCCGCAGCCGTCCACCTTGGCCGCGTCGACGTACTCGTTCGGGATCGTGGTGAGGAACTGGCGCAGCAGGAAGATGGAGAACGCGTCGCCGAACGCCATCGGGACGATCAGCGGCCACAGCGTGCCCGAGAGCCCCAGCTGCTTCGCCCAGAAGAGGTACATCGGGATGATGACGACCTGTGGGGGAAGCATCATCATCGAGATCACCAGCATGAGCGCCAGGTTCCGGCCGCGGAAGCGGAACTTGGCCAGCGCGTACGCCACCGGGATCGACGACACGACCGTCAGGACGGTGCCGAGACCGGCGTAGATCAGGGTGTTCTTCCACCAGGTCAGGAAGCCGGGGGTGTCGAAGACCTTCTTGTAGTTGGCCCATTCCCAGGTGTGCGGGATCAGGTCCCGGCTCAGTGCCTGGGTGTCGCTCATCAACGAGGTCAGGAAGACGAAGACGAAGGGCAGGACGAAGAAGAGGGCGGCCGCGATGCCGAGGGAGTGCACGGCGATCCACTCCAGGAGCGCCCGGCGCCGGGCGGTGCGCTCGGCGGGCGTGACGGGCTCCTTCAACTCCACTGGTTTGTCCAGTACTTGGGCCATGGTCAGTCACCTGCCTGGATGAGACCGCCCCGGCGTCGCATCAGGAACGCGGTGAACACCATCGACAGGGCGAAAAGGACGAGTGCCACCACGCACGCGGAACCGTAGTCGAAGCGCTGGAAGCCGAGGTTGTAGACGAGCTGGGGGAGGGTGAGGGTCGACTTGTCCGGGTAGCCGGGCTCGAACTGGGTGCCCGCGCCCTGGATGACGCCCGAGGCGACCTTCCCCGCGATCAGCGGCTGCGTGTAGTACTGCATGGTCTGGATCACGCCGGTGACCACCGCGAACATCACGATCGGGGCGATGTTCGGGAGCGTGACGAAGCGGAAGCGCTGCCACGCCGACGCTCCGTCCAGCTCGGCCGCCTCGTACTGCTCCGTCGGCACGTCCAGCAGCGCCGCCATGAAGATGACCATCAGGTCGCCGATGCCCCACAGGGCGAGCAGGGTGAGCGCCGGCTTGGACCAGGCGGGATCGTTGAACCAGCCGGGCGCCGGGATGCCGATCTTCTCCAAGAGCGAGTTGACCGGGCCCGTACCGGGGTTGAGGAGGAAGGCGAAGGACATGGTGGCCGCGACGGGCGGGGCCAGGTAGGGCAGGTAGAAGAGGGTGCGGAAGACACCCGTAGCCGTCTTGATCTTCGTGATGAGCAGGCCGACGCCCAGTCCGAAGACCACGCGCAGGCTCACCATGACGAGGACCAGCCACAGGGTGTTGCGCAGGGCGGGCCAGAAGAGGGGGTAGTTCTCGAAGACGTACGTCCAGTTCTTCGTTCCGCTCCACGTCGGCGGCTTGAAGCCGTCGTAGTGCATGAACGAGAAGTAGACCGTCGAGATCAGCGGGTACGCGAAGAAGACCGCGAAGCCGATCAGCCAGGGCGAGAGGAAGGCGAGGTTGCGAAGGGCCGCGCGGCGGTGCTTCGACGCCAGGGTGACGGTGCTCATCGCCGTGCTACTTCGCCTGCGCGATGTCCGTGTCGATCTGCTTGGCCGTCGCGGCCAGGCCCGACGCGAGATCCTTCGCCTTGCCGCTCTCGTAGTCGTAGCCGAACTGCTGGATCGTCACCAGGTACACACCGCCGTTGATGGAGGCGGGCGTGGTGGTCGAGTTCGGGTTGCCCGCGATGTCGAGGAAGGTCTTGAACCGCGGGTCGTACTTCAGCTTCGGCGACTTCAGCGCCTCCAGCGTGGAGGGCACGTTGTGGATGGCGTTGGAGAAGCCCACGACCGCGTCCGTGTCGGTGGTCATGTACTTCACCAGTTCCCAGGCCGCGTTCTGCTTCTTGCTGTTGGCTGCTATGCCGGCGATCGTGCCGGTGATGTAGCCCTTGCCGTACTGGTCGGCCCGGTCGTCGGGCACGGGCAGCGGGGCGACGCCGATCTCGAAGTCCGGCTTGGCGTCCACGGCCATGCCCAGCCGCCACTCACCGTCGAGCTGCATCGCGACCTGGCCGGTGTGGAAGGGGTGCTTGGGGCCCCACTCGTCGCCCAGCGTGGAGCGGAACTTCTCCAGCTTCTGGAATCCGCCGAGTTCGTCGACGAGCTTCTTCTGCAGGGTGAAACCGGCCGTGAAGGCGGGGTCCTTGGCGAGGTTCGACTTGCCGCTGCTGTCGAAGTACGTCGGCGAGAACTGCCCGAAGTAGTGCTCGGTCGTCGACTCCCAGCCGTGGTAGTTCGGCATGAACCCGAGCTGCGTGTACGAGTCGCCCTTGGCGATCGTCAGCTTCTTCGCGTCGGCCTCGAACTCGGACCAGGTGCGCGGCGGGCTCTTGATGCCGGCCTTCGCGAACGCCGTCTTGTTGTAGTAGAGCCCGTACGCGTCACCCAGCAGCGGTGCCGCGCAGCGGTCGCCGTCGAACTGGGTGTACTCGTTCATCGCCTTCGGGAACGTCGTCTCGGGGTCGATGCCGGACTTCTTGAAGAAGGGGTTGAGGTCGACCAGCGCGCCCGAGGAACAGAACTTGCCCACGTTGTTCGTGGTGAAGGAGGAGATCACGTCGGGTGCCTTGTCGCCGCCCGCCCGCAGCGACTGGTTGATCTTGTCGTCGGTCATGTTGCCGACGACGTTGACGTGGATGTTGGGGTGCGCTTTCTCGAAGCCGTCGACCAGCGTCTGCACGGCCTTGACCTCGGAGGGCGCGCTCCAGGCGTGCCAGAAGTTGATGGTGGTGTCCTTCGACGCGTCGTCGCTCGCGCCGGAGCCGCTCTGGCCGGTACAGGCGGTGGTGAGGAGGATCGCGGACGCCGTGAGGGCGAGAGCTGCCTTGCGTGCCACTTCGGGCATGACTTCGGGCATGACGGTGTCTCCCTGGGACGGGGCGGGGTGAGAGAAGGACGAGGTGGGGCCTGGGGATCAGCGCGAGGTGTCGAAGATCTCGTCGCGGGTGGCTGCCAGCGCGCTCTCCAACGCGCCGCGCAGCACGGGGTGTTCGGTGACGTCGCCGACGAGGAGCCGGGGCCGGGCGGCGGCCAGCTCCTCCAGTTCGGCCTGGACCAGGGCGCGCAGCACCTCGCCGCCGGCGGTGAGCGAGACGCCGCTGAGGACGACGAGTTCGGGGTCGAGGACGGAGACGAGGGAGGCCAGACCGGTGGCGAGCCGGGTCGCGTACGTCTGGAGCAGCTGCCGGTGGGGGCCGTCGTCGGCCTCGGCCGCGCGGGCGACGAGGGCGGCGGCGACCTCGGCGTACGGGCCGGTCGGAATCTCCGTGATGCCCAGTTCCCGGGCCAGTCGGGGGACGGCCTGGGAACCGGCCAGCTCCTGGTAGCCGCCGCTGTTGGCCTTCGTCACCTGACGGACCAGGGGTGCGCCGGGCACCGGCAGGAAGCCGACCTCGCCGGCGCCGCCGGTCCAGCCGCGGTGCAGCCGACCGCCGAGGACGAGGGCGGCGCCGAGGCCGCCCTCGTTCCACAGCAGGACGAAGTCCGCGTGCCCCCGGGCCGCGCCCAGGCGCTGTTCGGCCACGGCGACGAGGTTGACGTCGTTCTCGTACTCGACCGGCATGGGCAGGGCGGCGGCGAGTTCGTCGAGGAGGGCGGGGGCGTGCCAGCCGGGCAGGTGGGAGGCGTAGCGCAGCCGGCCGGTGTTGGGGTCGAAGGCGCCGGGGGTGCCGATGACGAGCCGGCGGACGTCGTCGCGGGCGAGGCCGGCCGCCTTCACGGCGCCGTCGAGGGCGTCGGTGACCTGCTGGACGACGGGCTTCGCCGGCCGCCTGCCGGGGGTGGGCAGTTCGTAGGCGCCGACCGTGCGGCCGGTGATGTCGGCGACGGCGGCGTGGATGCGTTCGGGGGTGACGTCGAGTCCGGCGGCGTACGCGGCGGCCGGGTTGACCTCGTACAGCTGGGCGCTGGGTCCGGGCCGTCCTTCGCTGGTGCCGGTGGCGAGCACGAGTCCGGCCGCCTCGAGGCGGGCCAGCAGCTGGGACGCGGTCGGCTTGGACAGGCCGGTGAGCTTGCCGATCCGGGTGCGCGACAGCGGCCCGTGCTCCAGCAGGAGGTCGAGCGCGGCACGGTCGTTCATGGCGCGCAGGACGCGCGGAGTGCCCGGCGTACCGGCGGTTCCTGCCATGGGATCGACACCTGCCCTTCGACTGAGCCGCTTCCCCGCGATCTGACGGGGACGTCCCCCGGAAGATCACTGTTAGGAAGGTTTCCTATTCGGTGGCAGGAACGTAAGCCCGTGGGGAAGGGGGCGTCAAGAGATCCCGTACCCGAGGCAACGCACTCGTTACCTGCGGGGGGCGGTGGGTTGGCGCTGTGCCGTGACTACGGCAGGAACGGGGCCGTGTCCAGGGTGGGGTACGGCGCCGGGAGGGGGAGGGGCTCGCCGAGGCCGACCTTGGTCTCGTCGTCGTAGCGCGCCCCGGTGGGGTCGTCGCCGGGGAGGACGGGAGGGGTGTGGCAATGGGCCGTCTTGGCGTCGCGGTCGACCAGGACGTAGCCGGGGATGCCGGCGGCGGCGTAGGTCCGCAGCTTGGGTCCGGTGTCCGCCCAGTGGTTCGTCGAGGTCACTTCGCCGACCAGGGCGATCATGTCGGCCGGATACCAGCCTTTGTGAACCTTGCGGTACGACTCGTCGAGTTCGGAGGCTTGGCGGCGCCGAACGTAGAAGTCCGGAATGAGCAGGGCCATGGTGCTGCCGTCCTTGTGGGCCGCACGGTAGCCGTTGCCCATGCCCGCCAGGTCGAATCCGGCATCGAAGAACTGGACCGCGAGCTGGAAGGCGCCGTCGTCGTGCATGTCGTTCGGCTGCGGCGGCACGATGACCGTCCCCTCGACGTACTCGGGTCGAATCGGCACCGGCGATGCTGCTTCGATCGCGATCAACAGGTCGATGGGGTCCACGTGCGTCATCACCGGCTCCAGGATCGGTTCGGCGCTCATCGCTCGGTCTCCTCGTCACGCTGCTGCCAGGCCAAGCCCGCGCCGGGTGCCCCGGCAGAACGATGGGGCACCCCGCGCGCTCCCCGCGCCAAAATGCCCAGACCGTTCACTCGAACGAGCGTGCTGAAGCGTTTTGCTCTCCGGCACGCGAGAGGGGCGGCACCCGGGGAACTCCGGGCGCCGCCCCTCTCGCGTACCGCCTACTTGGTAGGAGCCGGCGACCGCGGCTGGGCGAGCGGTGTCGCCGCCGCCGACTGCGGGGACTCCGCGTTGGCGAAGACCGACGGGGCCGCGACCGCGGCGGTCGGATCGACGGGGTCCTCCTCCAGAGGGGCGGTCGCGCCGCCCACGATGCGGATGTCGGCCGCGTCGAAGGCCCGCTTGACCCGCCAGCGCAGCTCGCGCTCCACCGCCAGGGACTTGCCGGGCATCGTCTTCGCCGAGACGCGGACCACCATGGAGTCCAGCAGCACGCTGTCCAGGCCCAGCACCTCGATCGGGCTCCACAGGAGCTCGTTCCAGGGCTCTTCCTTGCTCATCTTCTCGGCGACCTCGTCGAGGGTGGCCTTCACCCGGTCCAGGTCCTCCGAGGCGCGCACGGTCACGTCGACGCCGGCCGTCGCCCAGCCCTGCGAGAGGTTGCCGATCCGCTTGACCTCGCCGTTGCGGACGTACCAGATCTCACCGTTGGCACCGCGCAGCTTGGTCACCCGCAGGCCGACCTCGATGACCTCGCCGGAGGCCACCCCCGCGTCGATCTGGTCGCCGACCCCGTACTGGTCCTCCAGGATCATGAACACGCCGGAGAGGAAGTCCGTCACCAGGTTGCGGGCGCCGAAACCGATCGCCACACCCGCGACACCGGCGGAGGCCAGCAGCGGGGCGAGGTTGATCTCGAAGGTGGCCAGCACCATCAGGGCGGCCGTGCCGAGGATGAGGAAGCTCGCCACCGAACGCAGCACCGAGCCGATCGCCTGCGAGCGCTGCCTGCGCCGCTCGGTGTTGGCCAGCAGCCCGCCCAGCGCCGTGCCGTCGACCGACTCCACGGTCCTCGTCATCCGGTCGATCAGCTTGGTGATCGCGCGCTGCACCACCACTCTGAGCACCGCCGCGATCACCAGGATCAGCAGGACCCGCAGGCCGATCGCGAGCCACGTCGACCAGTTCTGCTCGACCCAGCTCGCCGCGTTCGTGGCGCCCTCCTGGGCGTCCTGGAGGGACGGGACGGTCACGGTCGGCGACTCCGAGGGAGTCGGCGACGGCGACGAACCGGCGGCCAGTAGGACGGCGGGCAAGGACACGGCAGATACCTCCAGGTGCTGCGCTGCTCCGTTTGGTCCGGCGGTCAAGGGCGACACGCGCTTCAAGGTCACGGAAGGGTCACCGGACGGACAGAACCACCACACTAACGGGGCATTGTGTGTGGCTCGGCGCGATGCGCGAAGGAGAGACGGTACTCACCCGCGCTTGAACAGGGCGTGGTCCTGGGGATGAATCAGGATGTGGTCGAAAACACTCCCAGCCCGTTACCGGGACATGGTGGCGCGTTCACCAGGCATGAGGGGACACTGACCACAGATCGTCCCGGCGCGAGCCACGCGCCGCCGACGCACAAGGAGGCATCCGTGCCGCATGTCCTGGTCCTCAACGCGTCGTACGAGCCACTCGGCGTCGTACCGCTCCGCCGCGCGCTCATCCTCGTCCTCGAGAACAAGGCCGTCTGCCTCGAGGAATCCGGCGCCTTCATGCACAGCGCGACCGTCACAGTCCCCGCACCCAGCGTGGTCCGGCTCAAGCGATTCGTCCGGGTTCCCTATCGGGGTCCCGTTCCGCTCACCCGTCGTGCGCTCTTCGCCCGTGACGGGGGCCGGTGCATGTACTGCGGTGGCGTCGCAACCAGCGTCGACCACGTCATCCCGCGCAGCCGCGGGGGCAAGCACGTCTGGGACAACGTGGTGGCCTCCTGCCGCCGCTGCAACCACGTGAAGGCCGACCGGCACCTCTTCGAGATCGGCTGGCGCCTGCGCCACAAACCCGCCCCGCCCACCGGTCTCGCCTGGCGCATCATCGGGACCGGGCACCGGGACCCACGCTGGCTGCCCTACTTGCAACCGTTCGGCGCGGACGACGCCCTGGCCCGGATCGACGGCATCTCCGCCTGAGACGATCCGGGCCTTCGCATTGCCGCGGACGACCGGGTACCGGCCCCGGGGGTCCCCTGTGCCCCCGGGGCGGGACACTCACGCGTGGCGCAGCTCCGCGGGACGCACCGAGCGGCGGAGCAGCGGCAGCGAGGTGGCCGCCGCCAGCAGGCAGCAGGCGTACACCGCCGGCGGGACCAGCAGGGCCGCGTACGGCACGGGGGACGTGCCGTGGTCGGCGGTGGCGGAGGCGTACCAGACGCCGATCGCCATGCCCCCGGCGCCCGCCAGCAGGACCGCCGGCGCGAGCGGCAGCGCGGTTTCCAGCAGCAGCGCCCGGCCCAGTACGCCCCGCGGTACTCCGGCCGCGGTCTGCGCCGCCAGGCCACGGCGGCGGGTGGCCAGGGACTCGGCGGTACCGACGGCCAGCGCGCCCGACACGATCGCGAGCCCGACGAGGACGCCGACGGCCGTGAGGTCGAGCCCCGTCGTGTAGAAGGCCATGTCCGCACCGAGCTGATGGCCGTGGCGCATCTGGCGCAGATCGGAGAGCAGGCCCTGCCGTACCCCGACGAAGCCCGTGCCCACGACCGTCACCAGCAGCACGGCCGCATGGGTGCGGGCCGCGGCCCACGGGTCGTCGCGCAGCCGCTCCGCCGCGATCAGCGCCGCCGTCGACCGGGCACGGGGTGCGAGCAGCCGGCCGGTGAGCCCGGACACCGCTCCTGCCAGCCACACCGCGCCCGCGCCGACGGCCACCACCAGGCTCAGCAGCATCAGCGGCACCCGCCCGGCCTCTCCTCGGGCCGGCCCGCCCGAAGCGGTACCGCCCAACGCGGCCACCGCCAGCACGACCACCAGCAGCAGGCCGCCCAGGAACAGCAGCCCCGGCCCCCGCCCGGAGGTGGGGCGCACCCGGCGCACCCAGCCCAGCGGCGAGGTCACCACCCGGCGCAGTGCCAGCGCCCCCGCCGCCGCGCCCAGTACCGGCACACCCGGCGCGACCAGCGCGAATCCGACCCAGGTCAGGGCGGTCGGCTCGGTCCACAGCCGCAGCAGGCCCCACATGGATCCGCCCGTGGCGAGCACGGAGCCCAGCAGACAGGCGAGCCCCGTCTCCAGCGCCGCGATCCGTCGCACCTGCCCCGGCGTGGCCCCGGCCAGCCGCAGCCCTGCCAGCCGCCGGTCGCGGTGCAGCGCCCCGATCAGGGCGCACTGGCCCAGGAAGCCGAGCACCGGTACCAGCAGGAGCAGCAGGCCGGCGATCACCCCGGCGCGCTCGCCGGGCTGGTCGAGGAGCCCGTTCCCGACGGTGAACCGGTACTGGCCCCGGACGGAGGCCAGGACCACCGCCGCGAGCAAAAAGCCCGTCGCCAGCGCCGCCCCGGCCGCGGTCAGCCCGACCCGCCACCACTCCCGCCGGTCGGACCCCCGGGTGAGCTCCCAGGCCAGCCGGATGTCGGTCCTCACGAGGTCACCTCCGCGGCGAGCGTCGCGCCGTCACTCAGCCGCACCTCGCGGTCCGCGTAGGCCGCCGTCCGGGCGTCGTGCGTGATCAGCAGGACCGCCGTGCCGGAGTCGCGGGCCGTGTGCGCCAGGGCCGTCATGACCTGCTCGCCGGCGAGGGAGTCCAGCGCTCCCGTGGGCTCGTCCGCGAAGACCGCCTTCGGCCCGGTGACCAGGGCACGGGCCAGGGCGACCCGCTGGGCCTGGCCGCCGCTGAGCTCGCCCGGCCGCAGCTCCTGCTGCCCGCGCGCCCCGAACCGCTCCAGCCACTCCCCGGCCCGCTCCCGGGCCGCGGCCCGCGTGGTCCCGGCCAGCAGCAGCGGCAGCGCCACGTTGTCGACCGCCGTCAGCTCCGGGATCAGCTGCCCGAACTGGAAGACCACGCCGAAGTCGGTGCGGCGCAGCTCGCTCAGCCGCTTCTCGGGCAGCAGGTCGAGCCGCTGTCCGCCGTACGTCACCGAGCCCCGGTCCGGACGCACGATGCCGGCCAGGCAGTGCAGCAGCGTCGACTTCCCGCTGCCGCTCGCGCCGGTCACGGCGAGGATCTCGCCGGCCCGCACGTCCACCGAGGCGCCGCGCAGCGCCTCGTTCCTGCCGTGCGCCTTGACCAGGTCACAAGCCTGGATAAGTGGCACGGGTGCCTCCCCCTTGGTGTTCACGGTGCATCGACCTCCGCGGTCAGAGTGGTCAGCCGGGCCGCTGTCGTGATCATCCAGCGGAGGTCGGCGTCGAGGTGGTTGAGGGCGAAGTCCGCCGACAGCACGGTCGCCAGATCGGCGCCCGGGTCGGTCTTGAGGGCGGTCAGCCCGCGCATCCGCTCCATGTGGGCGGCGCGCTGCGCCCCGAGGTACGCGGCCGGGTCGCCGCCGGCCAGGATCGAGACGACGACCTTGGCGAAGATCTCGTTCGTCACGAAGGGCGCGGGCGGCGCGATCTCCCCGGCCCACGCGGCCAGCTCGCGCGCGCCCCGCTCCGTCGAGCGGTACGTCGTACGCTCCGGGCCGCCGTCGGATGCGGTCCCCTCCACCTCCGCGAGACCGTCGCGGACCAGGCGCTGGAGGGTCGTGTAGACCTGCCCGTAGGCCAGCGGACGGGCCTGCGGGAAACGTTCGTCGTGGCGTCGCTTGAGGTCGTAGCCATGGCTCGGCCCTCCGGCGAGCAGGCCCAGCAGGATGTGGCGGGTGCTCATGGCGATCATTATGCACTCGATATATGTACTGAGTGAATAGCTGGCTGAGCGATGTCTGCCGGACGGGCGGCGGAACGCCCGCGAGGGCCGGGATCCCGGTGCGGAATGTGACGACATGCGCCTTGCCCGCGACCCGGACGTCTGCGGTCGCGTTCGCTGGGTAGGGCTGCGGTAGCCCGTAATCGACAAAATTCCGCGTCATCCGCACCCGCACCGACACGTGCCGCGTCACCCGCACCCGACAGGTTCCGCGTCACCCGTACCCGACAAGGAGACCCCCGTGGCCGCACCCGCCCCCACCCGTCCGCTGCTCCCCGCCCCCTCCAAACGTGAGGTCGGCCGCGCCTTCAGCGCGGAGCCGACCTACACCGAGGCCCCGCTGACCAGCGAGCCCCCGCTGCCCGACGCGGAGCCCCTGACCAGCGAGCCGCCCCTCGCCGCCGCGGACTCCGACGTCACGAGGCCGTAGATGACCGCACCCCGGTCGGCCGCGCCCCTCACCGAGGACCTGTCCAGGCTCGCCGCACTGCACGGCGTCGCCACCTCCTACAGCCCCTCCCCGGACCGCACGGTCGCGGCCTCGGCCGCCGCGGTCGCCGCCGCCCTGGCCGCCCTCGGCGTGGACGCCGGCACCCCTGAGGCCGCCCGCGCCGCGCTCGCCGCCCGGGAAGGCGAACTGCGCGAACGGCTGCTGCCGCCCACCGTGGTCCTCTGGAGCGGCGCCACCTCGCAGGCCCTCGCCGCCCTGCCCGAGGGCACCCGGCTGCGCATCGAGACCGAGCAGGGCGAGACCCGCGCCGCCGCCGAACAACTCCCGCCGGGCATCCACCGGTTGACCGCCACGGCACCCGACGGCCGGACGGCACAGGCGCATCTCGTCGTCGCCCCGCCCCGCCTGCCCACGCCCCGAGGACGCTCGTACGGCCTCCTCGTCCAGCTCTACTCCCTCCTCTCGCAGCGCTCCTGGGGCATGGGCGACCTCGGTGACCTCGACGAACTCACCGCCTGGGCCGGACGCGCGCTCGGCGCCGGATTCGTCCAGGTCAACCCGCTGCACGCGGCCGTCCCCGGGCCGCCCGCCGACCCGTCCCCCTACCGGCCCTCCTCGCGCCGCTTCTCCGACCCGGTCCATCTGCGGGTCGAGGACGTGCCCGAGTTCGCCTACGTGGAGGACCGAGAGCGGCTGCGCTCGCTGCTGGAGCGGGCCGCCCGGCTGCGCGAGACGGTGCTGGAGAAGGGGGCGCTGATCGACCGGGACGCCGTGTGGGAGCTCAAGCGGGAGGCGCTGGAGCTGGTCGCGGACGTACCGCTCGGGCCCGGCCGGCGCGCCGCCTACCGCGACTTCCTCGCCGAACAGGGCGAGGCCCTGGAGGACCACGCCACCTGGTACGCCCTCGCGGAGGTGCACGGCTCGGACTGGAGCCGCTGGCCGGCCGGGCTGCGCGACCCCCGCTCGGCGCAGACCGCCCGCGCCCGCGCCGAACTCATGGACCGCGTCGACTTCCACAGCCGCCTCGCCTGGCTCACCGACGCCCAGCTCACCGCCGCCCAGCGCACCGCGCGCGAGGCCGGCATGCCGGTCGGGCTCGTGCACGACCTGGCGGTCGGGGTGCACCCCGGGGGCGCCGACGCCTGGGCGCAGCAGGAGTACTTCGCCGCCGGCATGTCGGTGGGCGCCCCACCGGACGCCTTCAACGCCCACGGTCAGGACTGGGGTCTGCCGCCCTGGCGCCCGGACCGCCTCGCCGAGTCCGGCTACGCCCCCTACCGCCGCCTCCTGCGCGCCCTGTTCCGCCACGCCGGCGCCCTGCGCATCGACCACGTCATGGGCCTGTTCCGGCTCTGGTGGGTCCCGCAGGGACTTCCGCCGACGGAGGGCACCTACGTCCGCTACGACGCCGAGGCCATGCTCGCCGTCCTGGTCCTGGAGGCCTCCCGGGCCGGAGCGGTGGTGATCGGCGAGGATCTGGGCACCGTGGAGGCCGGGGTGCGCGAGGCGCTGCGCGAACGCGGGGTGCTCGGCACCTCGGTGCTGTGGTTCGAGCGGGACTGGGACGGCGACGGCCGCCCCCTGCCCCCCGAACGCTGGCGCTCCGACTGCCTGGCCACCGCCACCACCCACGATCTGCCGCCCACCGCCTCCCGCCTGACCGGGGACCACGTCGAACTCCGCGACAGCCTGGGCCTGTTGGCCCGCCCGCTGGCGGAGGAGCGGGCCGAGGCGGCCGCCGACACGGGGGAGTGGCTCGCCCTGCTCGCCCGGCTCGGCCTGTTGCGGAGCTCCGGTGGTGGCGTCGACGCCGCCTCGGAGGAGGCCGAGGTCCAGGCCGTCCACCGCTTCCTGTTGCGCACCCCCGCCCGGCTGATCGGCGTCTGGCTGCCCGACGGCGTCGGCGACCGGCGGCCGCAGAACCTCCCCGGCACCTGGGACCAGTACCCGAACTGGCGCCTGCCGATCGCCGACGGTGAGGGCCGTCCGGTGACGCTGGAGGAACTGGCCGCCTCACCGCGGGTGCACGCCCTGATGGACGCGGTACGGGAGGCCCGGAGCGGACGGACGAGGAACGCCCCGGACCCGGGGCGCGCAGCGGGGAACGGCGAGGCGACGGCCGCGGCAACGCACGAGGTGGTGGCTGAGCCGGCTGGTGATGCGGCTGGTGATGCGGTGGGTGATGCGGTGGGTGATGCGGTGGGGGAGGGGCGTTGAGTGGCTTCGCGGATCGGTGCTCGCACCTCGTACGGCACCCCGGGCGCGCGGTCACGTCGGGCGTTCGCTACTTTTGCACCGTGGACAAGAAGAACGCCCTGCGCGCCGGCGCCCTGGCTGCCGGTACGACGCTGATGATGCTGCTCATGTCGTCCCCCGCGCTCGCGCTCGCCCGCGACGACGGCGACGACCCCGGTCCGGGCCTGAGCGTCATCGAGACGCTGGGCCTCTACGTCCTGGCCCCGCTGGTGGTGTTCGGGGTGATCACGGGTCTGGTGATGGTTCTCGACAGGTCGACGGACCGTCGGCCGAAGGCCGGCACGAAGGCCAAGCTGGCCGCGAAGGCCTGACCAGGCGCGACGCGTGATCCCGCACGGAGTCTGACGCGGGATCCTGAACAGAGTTCTTCGAGGGCGCCGTCCTCGCCGCACGTACCGGCCGCTGCCGTACGTGGGTGAGGACGGCGCCCTCGGCGTGTTTCCGGGGCCGGTTTCCGGGATCGGGATCGAGGCCGGGGACCAGATATCGGGGTCGGGGGACCAGACATCGGGGTCGGGGACCAGGGATCGGGGACCAGCGGGGTCGCGGTCCAGGGATCGGGGACCAGCGGGGTCGGGGACCAGGGATCGGCGTCGAGGGCGGGCCGGGGTGGGGCCGGGGTGACAGGGCCTAGGCCGACGGGTGCGGCGCGGTCAGATACCGCTGCACGGTGGGGGCCAGCCAGGCCAGGATCTCCTCGCGGGTGAGCTCGACGGCCGGCGGGAAGCGCAGCACGTAACGGGCGAGCGCGAGCCCGAGGAGCTGGGCCGAGGCCAGTGCGGCCCGGGAGGGAACCTGCTCGGGGTCCGGGCAGACCATACGGGCGACCGGCAGGAGCTGCTCCCGGAAGATGCCCTGCATACGTTCCGCGCCGGACCCGTTGGTGACGCCGACCCGCAGCAGAGCCGTGAGCACCTCGTTCTCCTCCCACATGTCCAGGAAGTGGGTCACGAGCACCCGCCCGGCCTCGTCGCGGGGGAGGGCGTCCAGGTCGGGCAGCTTGAGGTCGACGGAGACGGCCGCCGCGAAAAGGCCCTCCTTGTTGCCGAAGTAGCGCATCACCATCGAGGGGTCGATGTCGGCGTCCTTGGCGATGGCGCGGATGGTGGCTCGCTCGTAGCCGTCCGCGGCGAAGCGCTCGCGTGCGGCGTCGAGGATGGCGGTACGCGTGGCGTCGGAGCGGCGGGGAGCGGCTGCGGGCTTGCTGTCGGGCATGTCAACGAGCGTAGGCCAACATCTGTTTGCCAACAAGGGTTGGCCGATCGGAGTCGTTGAAGGTTCATAGGTCGCGACGGGTCAACGACGGTTGGCCAACAATTGTTTGCCAACGCGTGTTGACTGCCTCGTGACGGCCATTCTATCGTTGCCAACAAGCGTTGACCAACAGCTGTTGGCCAACGGCTGTCGACCAGAGCTCGTATGTACCCCAGGAGGCCAAGATGAACGGCACCGCCGACACCACCTCCCGCCCCGTGATCGTCGTCGGCTCCGGCCCTACCGGCCTTCTCCTCGCCGGAGACCTCGCCGCCGCCGGGGTGCAGGTCACGCTCATCGAGAAGCGCCCGCACAAGATCAGCAACCTTTCCCGCGCCTTCGTCCTGCACGCCCGCACCCTGGAGCAGCTCGACGCCCGCGGCCTGGCCGACGAGATCGAGGCCGTCGGCCGCCCCCTCGACCGCCTGCGTCTCTTCGGCCGCCTCACCATCGCCCTCGACGCCCTCCCCTCCCGCTTCAACCACCTCCTGGTGATCCCGCAGTACGAGGTGGAGAAGGTCCTGGAGCGCCGCGCGGTCGCCGCCGGGGTGGACTTCCGGTACGAGACCGAGGTCACCGGGCTGGCCCAGGACGCGGCCGGAGTGACGGTCCAGGTGCGTGGTCCCGGCGACGAGGTCGCGGAGCTGCGGGCGGCGTACGTCGTCGGCAGCGACGGGATGCGCAGCGCCGTGCGGGACGCGATCGGGCTGCCCTTCCCCGGTCGGTCGGTCATCCGTTCCGTCGTCCTCGCGGACGTGCGGCTGGCCGAGGAGCCCGAGGACCTGCTCACGGTGAACACCGCGGGCGACGCCTTCGCCTTCATCGCGCCCTTCGGTGATGGCTATCACCGCGTGATCGGCTGGAACCGTGCCCGCGACGTGCCCGACCACGAGCCCCTCGACCTGGACGAGGTCAAGGAGATCGCCCGGCTCGCCCTCGGACGCGACTACGGCATGCACGACGCCCGCTGGATGTCCCGCTTCCACAGCGACGAGCGCCAGGCGCCCGCCTACCGGGTCGGCCGGGTCTTCCTCGCCGGTGACGCCGCCCATGTGCACACCCCGGCCGGCGGCCAGGGCATGAACACCGGCCTCCAGGACGCGGCCAACCTGAGCTGGAAGCTCGCCCAGGTGGTCAACGGCCACGCGGGTCCGGAGCTGCTCGACACCTACCAGGCGGAACGGCACCCGGTCGGCAAGTCGGTTTTGCGCAGCAGCGGCGGTATCGTCCGCCTCGCCATGGCCAAGCGGCCCTGGACGCTGGCGCTGCGCGCGGCGCTCACCACCTTCCTCGACGTCGTCGGCCCGGCCCGCCGCAAGGCGCTCGGTCAGGTCACCGGCATCGGCTACCGGTACGCGACGCCCAAGGGCGCCCACCGCCTCACCGGCACGCGCGTCCCCGATGTCGCCCTCGCCGACGGCACCCGCCTCTACGAGGTTCTGCGCGGCGGCCGGTTCGTGCTGATCACGCCGGAGGTGTGCGAGGAGCGGAACGCCCGCAAGGACCGGCTGGCCCTGGCTCGTTGGGCGAGTGACCGCCGTACGGCACTGCTGGTGCGGCCCGACGGATACGTCGCCTGGGCGGCCGACTCCGCCGACCCGGCGGCGATCGAGAGTGCGCTCGCGGCGCACGTCGGCGAGTGCGGCGAGCGCGGTCAGGGAGCCGCGTGGAGTTAGGCCTCCGGTCCCTGTGTCCCGGCGAGCAGTTCCCGCAGTAGGTCGGCCAGTCGGCCGGCCTGCTCGGCGTCGAGGGCCGACAGGGCCTCCGTCTGGACCGCGAGGCCCGCGCCGACCGCCTCGTCGATCAGCTCCAGTCCTTTCCCGGTCAGCGTCACCTGAAGGCCCCGGCGGTCGTGCGGGTCGGGGGAGCGGCGCAGCAGTCCGGCCCGTTCCAGTTTGTCGAGGCGGCCGGTCATGCCGCCGGTGGTGAGCATGAGCGTGGACGAGAGCTGCCGTGGGGAGAGGGTGTAGGGCTCGTCGGCGCGACGCAGGGTCGCCAGGACGTCGAACTCGCCGCGGGAGATCCCGAACCGCGTGTACGCCTTCTCCATCCGGTCGCCCATCGTGCGCGAGAGCCGGAAGACGCGTCCGAACACCTCCATCGCGGCGGTGTCGAGGTCGGGCCGTACGGCGGCCCACTGGCCGACGATCGCGTCGACGGCGTCCTTGCGCTGCTCCGGGCGTGCACTCATGCGCCGAGTATCCGGCCCGGGCCGGTCACCCGCAAGAAAGTAGCTTGGCTGAAAGTAGATTGAATGAAAGTAGCTTAGGGCTAAGCTACTTTCCATCGACCTACTTGAAGGGTGTGCGTCCCATGGCCGTCGAGCGCCCCGCCCCCGCCCCCGCCGTGTCCCACGCGGCACAGACAGCTCTCACCGCCCTCACCGCCCTCGCCCCGGTCTCCTGGGGCACCACCTACGCCGTCACCACCGAGTTCCTCCCGCCCGACCGGCCCCTGTTCACCGGCCTGATGCGCGCGCTGCCGGCCGGGCTGCTCCTGCTCGCCCTCGCTCGGGTGCTGCCGCGCGGCACCTGGTGGTGGAAGGCGGCGGTGCTCGGCGCGCTGAACATAGGCGCCTTCTTCCCGCTGCTGTTCCTGTCCGCCTACCGGCTGCCGGGCGGCATGGCCGCGGTCGTCGGCTCGGTCGGCCCGCTGTTCGTCGCCGGGCTCGGGACGGTGTTGCTGGGGCAGCGGCCGACGGTACGGACGCTGCTCACCGGGTTCGTGGCCGCACTCGGGGTCAGCCTGGTCGTGCTGCGGGCGGCGGGGGCGCTGGACACGCTCGGTGTGCTGGCGGCGCTCGCCTCCACCGCGTCCATGTCCACCGGCACGGTGCTCACCAAGAGGTGGGGCCGCCCCGACGGCGTGGGCCCGCTCGCGCTCACCGGCTGGCAGCTGACCGCGGGCGGCCTGCTCATCGCCCCGGCGGCCCTGCTCGTCGAGGGGGCGCCACCGGCGCTGGACGGCCGTGCCGTCGGCGGCTACCTCTACCTCGCTCTGGCCAACACGGCGCTCGCGTACTGGCTGTGGTTCCGCGGCATCGGCCGTCTCACCGCCACCCAGGTGACCTTTCTCGGACCGCTGTCCCCGCTGACCGCCGCGGTCGTCGGCTGGGCGGCGCTCGGCCAGACGCTCACGCCGGTGCAGCTCGCGGGCATGGTGCTGGCGTTCGGGGCGACGGTGGCCGGGCAGATCGCGCCGAGGGGGGCGAGAGAGGCGAGGGAAGCGAGGAGGGAGAGGAGGGAGACGAGGGAGACGAGGGGGAGGAGGGGGAGGAGGCCACCCCGTGCCGGTCGGCTCCGCCGGGGCAGGTCGGCGACGACGCGGTGGCGAAGCCGCGCCCTTGACACTCCTGTTCGCCGGCGCGACTCTTGCCTGCTGTGTCAAGTGCCTTGCGTGACAAGCGAGTTGGGTCGAAAGGATGTCTGTTGTATCCGTCCGTCGGGGAACTGGAGCGGCAGGCCCGTACCTTGGCGGTGGCGGCGCCCGGGGTACTGCGACTGCGCGCCGTCGGTGAGAGCCGGGCCGGGCGTCCGCTGTGGCTGCTGTCCGCCGGGCGTGGCGACCGGCAGATCCTGACCGTCGGCGGCGCGCACGCCAACGAACCCGTGGGCGGGGCCTCCGCACTCCGTCTGGCCCGGCTGCTCGCGCGCACACCGCGCGTGCTCGAACGGCTCGGCTGCACCTGGCACTTCCTGTTCTGCCTCGACCCCGACGGCGCCCACCTCGCGCAGGGCTGGACGCCCCGGGAGCCGGAGCCGTCGTTGGAGGAGTGTCACCGCCACTTCTACCGGCCCGCGTTCGCGCGTCAGCCGGAGTCGCTGCCCGCGCCGGGCGAGGAGCGGGAACCACTGCCCGAGTCGGCGGCGCTGGTACGGCTGCTGGACGAGCTCAGGCCCGTCGCGCAGTTCACCCTGCACGGAATCGAGTTCGGCGGCGCCTTCGCGATGCTGACGCGGGAGGTCGCCGGTGCCGCCCGCGCCTTCCGGGAGACGGCGGCACGCCTGCGCGTCCCGCTCGACGACCACCCCTGCGACGGCCCCGACTGGCACCCGGACCCGCCCGGCGTCCTGCTGCTCCCCGGCCACGGCGGGGGGAGCGAACGCGATCCCAGCGGCTTCGTCGCCGGAAGCACCTGGCTGCACCCGCTGCGGCACGGCACCCTGACCGCCCTCGTCGAGGCGCCCGCCTGGGCCGTTCCCGCGGTGAGCGACGCCCGCCCCGCCCCCGACCCGGAACGGGAGGTCGCCCGGGTCGGCGAACTGCTGCTGGCCCGCACCCGGGAACTCGAGGCCGTACTGTCCGACGGCCGGGCCGCGGCCGTCCCCGTCGCGGAGGACCTGACGCCCCTGCACGACGCAGCCCGGGAGCTCCTCGACGTGGCGCCGTCGATCGTCGACACCTGGACGACGGAGGAACGCGGCGGTTCCCGGGGCCACTTCGCGACCCTCGGCACGGCCGCCCGCCGCATCCCGCTGCGGATCGCCGCCATGACCCGCCGCACCCTCGCCCGCACCGACCCCCGTACGGCCGAGGCGCTCGGCGACCTGGTGCGGGAGTGGTGCCAGGAGCTCGCCAAGACGTACGAACTGCGCTGGGTGCCCGTCTCCGCGCAGACCGGCCTGCACGTACGGACGATGATCGACATCGCCCGCCGGGTATGCCCGGAGGGCGGGTGACCGACCCGGTCACCCGCCCTCCGTCCCTGCCTGCCAGAACCGGTCATGGCCAGTCAGGACCGGTCATGACCAGCCGCTATGGGCCACTACCCCCTAGGACGCGGCCGCGTCCGCCGCCTGCGCCCGCAGCGCGCGCTCGACGCCCGAGCGGGACTCCGAGATCAGCCGGCGCAGGGCCGCGCCGGGCTCGGCGGCGGCCAGCCACTCGTCCGTCCTGCTCAGGGTCTCCTCGGAGACCTGGATCGACGGATACAGGCCGACCGCGATCTGCTGGGCCATCTCGTGCGAACGGGAGTCCCAGACACCCCTGACCGCCTCGAAGAACTTCTCGGTGTACGGGGCGAGCAGCTCGCGCTGGTCCGTCTGGACGAAGCCGCCGATGACGGCCTCCTGGAGGGAGTTCGGCAGCTTGTCGGACTCGACGACCGACGCCCAGGCCTCCGCCTTGGCCTCCTCGGTCGGGCGGGCGGCGCGGGCGGTCGCCGCGTGGCGCTCACCCGCGGCCGTCCTGTCCCGCTCGTACTCGGTCGCGATCTCCGACTCGTCGAACCGGCCGACCGAGGCGAGACGCTCTACGAACGCCCAGCGCAGCTCCGTGTCGACGGCCAGGCCCTCGACCGCCTTCGAACCGTCCAGCAGCGATTCCAGCAGGTCCAGCTGCTCCGGCGTACGGGCCGTCGCCGCGAACGCCCGGGTCCAGGCCAGCTGGTGGTCCCCGCCCGGCGTGGCCGACTGGAGGTGCGCAAGCGTCGCCTCCGTCCAGCGGGTCAGCAGCGCCTCGCGGGCCGTCGGGTCGGCGTACAGGTCGATCGCCAGCTTCACCTGGCGGTGCAGTGACTGCACGACACCGATGTCGGACTCCTTGCCGATGCCGGACAGCACCAGGGACAGGTAGTCGCGGGTGGCGAGTTCGCCGTCACGGGTCATGTCCCAGGCCGACGCCCAGCACAGGGCGCGAGGCAGTGACGCCTCGAAGTCGCCCAGGTGCTCCGTCACGAAGGCCAGGGACTCCTCGTCCAGGCGGACCTTCGCGTACGACAGGTCGTCGTCGTTGAGCAGGATCACGGCCGGGCGACGCCTGCCGGCCAGCTGCGGTACGGCCGTCAGCTCGCCGTCGACGTCCAGCTCGACGCGCTCGGAGCGCACCAGCTTGCCGGTGTCGCCGTCGAGGTCGTACAGGCCGATCGCGATCCGGTGCGGGCGCAGGATCGGCTCGCCCTTGGCGCCGGCGGGGAGCGCCGGGGCCTCCTGCCGGACGGCGAAGGAGGTGATCACCCCGCTCGCGTCCGTCTCGACCTCGGGACGCAGGATGTTGATGCCCGCCGTCTCCAGCCACTTCTTCGACCAGGTCTTCAGATCGCGGCCGGAGGTCTCCTCCAGGGCGCCGAGCAGGTCGGACAGGCGCGTGTTGCCGTACGCGTGGCGCTTGAAGTACGCCTGCACGCCCGCGAAGAACTCGTCCATGCCGACGTACGCGACGAGCTGCTTCAGGACGCTCGCGCCCTTGGCGTACGTGATGCCGTCGAAGTTGACGAGGACGTCGTCGAGGTCGTTGATCTCGGCCATGATCGGGTGGGTGGACGGCAGCTGGTCCTGCCGGTACGCCCACGTCTTCATGGAGTTGGCGAACGTGGTCCAGGAGTGCGGCCACCGGGAGCCCGGCGCGTACGCCTGGCAGGCGATGGACGTGTAGGTGGCGAACGACTCGTTCAGCCACAGGTCGTTCCACCACTCCATGGTGACCAGGTCGCCGAACCACATGTGGGCCAGCTCGTGCAGGATCGTCTCCGCACGCACCTCGTACGCCGCGTCGGTCACCTTCGAGCGGAAGACGTACTGGTCGCGGATGGTCACCGCGCCCGCGTTCTCCATCGCGCCCGCGTTGAACTCCGGCACGAACAGCTGGTCGTACTTCTTGAAGGGGTACGCGTAGTCGAACTTCTCCTGGAACCAGTCGAAGCCCTGCCGGGTCACCTCGAAGATCGCGTCCGAGTCGAGGAACTCGGCGAGCGAGGGACGGCAGTAGATGCCGAGCGGCACCGTCTGCCCGTCCTTCTCGTACACGCTGTGCACCGAGTGGTACGGGCCGACGATCAGCGCCGTGATGTACGTCGAGATGCGCGGTGTCGGCTCGAAGGCCCAGACGTCGTCCTTCGGCTCGGGCGTCGGCGAGTTGGAGATGACGGTCCAGCCACCCGGCGCCTTCACGGTGAACCGGAAGGTGGCCTTCAGGTCCGGCTGCTCGAACGAGGCGAAGACGCGGCGGGCGTCCGGCACCTCGAACTGGGTGTACAGGTAGGCCTGCTGGTCGACCGGGTCGACGAACCGGTGCAGACCCTCGCCGGTGTTGGTGTACGCGCAGTCGGCGACGACCCGCAGCACGTTGCGGCCGGCGAGCAGGCCGGGCAGCGTGATCCGGGAGTCGGCGAAGACCTCGGCCGGGTCGAGCTCGTCACCGTTGAGCGTGACCTCGTGGACGGCCGGGGCCACCAGGTCGATGAAGGACTCCGTGTCTCCTTCGGCGACGTCGAAGCGCACCGTGGTCACGGACCGGTAGGTACCGCCCTCCTGAGCGCCGGAGAGGTCGAGATCGATCTCGTACGAGTCAACGGTCAGCAGCTTCGCCCGCTGCTGCGCCTCTTCGCGAGTCAGGTTTGTGCCAGGCACGCGGTCATCTCCTCGTTATGTGTGGGTTGCGTCATCCTTCCACGGGACCCGCACGGAACGCGATGTCCAAAACCCGCCGGTGAGCGGCGCGGACTCGCGCGAGCCTGGAGGACATGACGACGGACACGACCGCGGAAGCGGTGCACCTGAGGAAAACGGCCTACCCGGTACGGCCCATCGACCCGCGGGCCCTGCGGGAACTGCGCGCCGTCGACGACGCGGGACGGCCGACGGTCGCCGTGACGGACGAGGAGGGCGGTGCCCCGCTGCGCTGCTGTCTGCGCCGCAGCGCGCCCGGCGAGCGGATCGCTCTCGTCTCGTACGCCCCGCTGCGCCGCTGGGCCGCCGAAACGGGCGTCGATCCGGGGGCCTACGACGAACAGGGCCCCGTCTTCGTCCACGCGCGGGAGTGCGAGGGGCCGGCGGGGGACGGGTATCCGTTCGCGAACGCCCGTCGTACGGTCCGCCGGTACTCCGCCGCCGGACACATCCTGGGCGGAGGCCTGGTGACGGAACCGGACGGGTTCGACACGGCCTTCGACGAGGCGTTCGCGGACCCGGCCGTGGCCCTGGTCCACGTGCGGGCCGTCGAGTACGGCTGCTTCCTCTACGAGGTGCGGCGGCCCTGAACCGTGCCGGCGGCCGACGGCGGGCGGCCCACGGCCGCGGACACGCGCCAGGGGCGGTCCCTCCCCGACGAAGTCGAGGGTGACCGCCCCTGGCGCGGAGCGTCCTACCGGCCGGCCGTCAGTTCGGCCGCCACCAGCTCCGCGATCTGCACGGCGTTCAGCGCCGCGCCCTTGCGGAGGTTGTCGTTGGAGACGAACAGGGCCAGGCCGTTGTCGACCGTCTCGTCGGTGCGGATCCGGCCGACGTACGAGGCGTCCTGGCCGGCCGCCTGGAGCGGGGTCGGGATCTCGGAGAGGGCCACGCCCGGGGCGCCGGCCAGCAGCTCCGTCGCGCGCTCCACGCCGATCGGGCGGGCGAAGCGGGCGTGGACCTGGAGGGAGTGCCCGGAGAAGACCGGGACGCGCACGCACGTGCCGGAGACCTTCAGCTCCGGGATCTCCAGGATCTTGCGGGACTCGTGACGGAGCTTCTGCTCCTCGTCCGTCTCGTTCAGACCGTCGTCGACGACGGACCCGGCGAGCGGGATCACGTTGAAGGCGATGGGGCGCTTGTAGACCTGCGGCTCGGGGAAGTCCACCGCCGCGCCGTCATGGGTGAGCCTGTCGGCGTCGGCGACCACCTTCTGCGCCTGCCCGTGCAGCTCCGCCACGCCCGCGACGCCCGAGCCGGACACCGCCTGGTAGGTGGCGACGACCAGCGCCTCCAGACCGGCCTCCTCGTGCAGCGGCCTGAGGACCGGCATCGCGGCCATCGTCGTGCAGTTCGGGTTGGCGATGATGCCCTTGGGGCGGTCGGCGATCGCGTGCGGGTTCACCTCGGACACCACCAGCGGTACGTCCGGGTCCCGGCGCCAGGCGGAGGAGTTGTCGATCACCACGGCGCCCTGCGAGGCGACCTTCTCGGCCAGCGCCTTCGAGGTCGCGCCGCCCGCGGAGAAGAGCACGATGTCCAGGCCGGAGTAGTCGGCGACCGCCGCGTCCTCCACCGTCACGCCGTCCAGGACCGTCCCCGCCGAACGGGCCGACGCGAACAGACGCAGCTCGCTGACCGGGAAGTCCCGCTCCTTGAGGATCCTGCGCATGACCGTGCCGACCTGACCGGTGGCTCCGACGATTCCGACCCTCACGGCGACTCCCTCTGCGTGCGTTTGCTCGTGTGTGACTGACCGGGGCATTTCCATCATGGGGCCGCCCCCGGCCCGTGTGTCCAGTTCTTTCCCCGGCGCGCCCGCCGAAGTGGACGCGACGGCCCCGCGGCCGATGGCGATCCTGCCTACCGAACCTCCGCTGAGCTGGAGAAATTCCCCCGGCGAGGGCCCCGCGCCGCAAGCTGTGCTGCTCCGGCCCCTGCCCCCGGCCGCCACACCCACACGATGATGTGACGTACGCCTCTGCCCGCCCGCGGACACCGGGCCGAACGTTTCGGCCCCCGCCGGCGTCCTAGGGGAAACGTGCTGAGGGGGTGGCTTGTGCTGCGCAGAAAGGCCCGGCGCGTCCGGGGGGCGGACGCCGCGACCGGCGACGACCCGCTGGACGCGGCCCAGGAACGCCGGGTGCGGGCGGTGCTCGCGCTGGGCGGGGTACCGCAGGCGGACCTGCCGGACGGCGTGCAGCAGGTCCGCCTGCGACTGCTGGAGCGGGCCGCGAGCGGGCGGGAGGCGCCGCGCGACGTGTCGGCGTGGGCGGCGGTCGTCGCCTCCAACCTCGCCATGGACTGGCACCGCGCCAAACGCCGCCAGGAACGCATCGGAGAGCGCCTGGCCTCCCTGCGGCAGCCCGAACCCCATTCCGGCGAGGACACCAGCCTGCTCTCCCTCGCCGTCGCCCGGGGCCTGGACGAGCTGCCCGACGCGCAGCGGCAGGTCCTGGTCCTGCGTTTCTACGCCGATCTGCCGGTCCGTTCGATCGCCGACGAACTCGGCATACCCGAGGGCACGGTCAAGAGCAGGCTGCACACGGCGGTACGGGCCCTGCGCGCCCGCCTGCACGAGGACGAGGTGGTGTGACATGACCGCCGAACACGACGGCCACGACGCCCGTGAAGCGGGCCGGGAAGCCCTGCTGGCCGCGATCACCGGCGACCCGCTCTCCGAGCGCGCCCGCACGGACCCCGCCTTCCTGGCGGCTCACCGCGCCGCGACGGCCGACGTGGCGCTGCTGCGGGAACAGCTGAGCCTCATCGCGGACGCCTTGACCGCGCCCGACTCCGATCCCGCGCCCGACTCCGATCCCGCGCCCGCGCTCGACCCCGCCCCGGTGTCCGCACCCGCGTCGCCCCGGCCGTCCGGGACCCGGCCCAGGCACAGGCCCCGGCCCCGCAGGCTCACCGTCGCCTTCCGTGCCGTCGCCGTCGCGGCCGCCGGGGTGATGGTGGTCGGCCTGGGCTGGCTGGTCGTGCGGGTCGGGAGCACTGCGGGCGAGGGCTCCGCCGCCTCGGACAGCGCCGCAGGGTCGGACGACAAGGCGGCCGAGGCGAGCGCCGGAGCGCGTCTGGAGAACCCGGACTACCTCGCGTGCGCCCGGCTCGTCGTCGAGGGTGACGTCGAGGACGTGGAGCCGGTCCCGGGCACCACTCAGCGGCGCGTCACGCTGCGGGTGACCCGTTCCTACAAACCGGACAAGGCCCAGGCCGAGATCAGGTTCCTGCTTCAGCCGGAGGTCGGCCAGGATCTCCGCGCGGGTGAACACGCCCTCGTCGTCGTGCCGCAGCACTCCGCCTACGCCGACGCCTGGATCACCGGAGACGACGCCGTGGCCCGGGAACGGGACGGCGTCGTCCGCGCCCTGCCCGGCTCACGCACCCTCGGCTGCGAGTGACCACGAGCGCCGCACCCGGCGTATGCGCCGCACCCGGCGTACGCGCCGCACCCGGCGTACGTGCCGCACCCGGCGTACGTGCCGCACCCGGCGTACGTGCCGCACCCGGCGTACGTGCCGCACCCGGCGTACGTGCCGCACCCGGCACATGCGCCGCACCCGGCACATGCGCCGCCCGCGGCGTGTGAGCGCATGAGAAAGGGGCGGGCGCCCGTACGGACGCCCGCCCCCGCTGTCGTGCCGGAGGTTACGGCGTGACCTTCTCGATCTTCACGCTCGCGACGCCCGCGACGGTGCCGCGCGCGTTCACCAGCTGGGCCTGGCCGAAGAACTCGCGTCCTTCGGGGGCCGGGGCCAGCGCGGTGACCGAACCGGAGAGCGTCGCCGACGCACCCGTGCCGAGCTTCACCGGCGCGGACGCGTCGACGCTGACGGAGCCCAGGGCGGCGGAGAAGAAGATGTCCTGGTAGTCGTAGTCGGTCGAGCCGGCCGGGACGGAGTAGCCCACGACCTCGATGGTGTACGTGCCGGCGGCCGGCGAGGCGAGGGAGACCGCCTCCTCCGAGTCGCCGTCGGCGGACTGGCCGACCTGGGTGCCGGCCGCGTCGTAGACCGTCAGGTCGAGGTCGGCGGACGTGTCGGAGACCTTGCCGATGGCGACGTCCAGCGACTTGGCGCCCGCGGGCACCTCCACCGTGGTGATCTGCTTCTCACCCTCCTTGATGGCGGGGCGGGCCGACTTGGACGAGCCGAGGGGCCCGCCCACCAGCGTGCCGTCGAGGGCCGCGAAGTTGTTCGTGACCTTCCAGGAGGCGGCGGACGGGACGCCCACCTTGGCCTCGGGCACGGTCACGGTCGCCGGGTCGAAGGCCGCGCCGAGCACGGCGACGTCGAGCTTGTAGGGGTTGTCGAGCAGCGGCGACGTACGGCGCGACTCGACGTCGATCTCCCACACACCCGGCTGCGGGTCGGCGTACGCGCGCACGTCGGGCTTGCAGCCGTTGCCGTCGAGGTAGTTGTTGTAGCAGTACGGGGTACCGGTGTTGTCGACCGGCGTGCCGTACGGGTGGATGGCCAGGAACCGGGTCTGGCTCTTGTCCTTCAGCCCGCCGATCGCGACCTCCAGCGACTTGGCGCCCGCGGGCACGGTCACGAAGTACGACTGCGAGCTGTTGCGCTGGACGGTGTTCGACGCGGAGTAGGTGTACTTCACCGGCGCCGAGACCACGACCGTGGTGAGGATCTGCTTGTCGAGGCCCTCGGTCTTCGGGTCGTCGAGCTCCAGGACGGCGCTCTTGATGCCCGCGGACTTCGGCGCGGCCTGGACCTTGACGGTCACCGGCTGGTTCAGCGGCAGCTTCACCTCGTCGGAGCCGACGATCCGGAAGGTGCCACCGGCGTTGTTCTCGAAGTGCAGCTCGTGCCGGATCGCCTTGTCCGCACCGGACGTACGGGTGAGGGTGATGTCGTACGTCTTCTTCTCGCCCGCCTTGAGGCCGCCCTCGCGGTCGTAGAGGCCGGTGCCGAAGCCCGGCGTCTTCAGCGCGAAGTCGATCGCCGTGTCGACCGGGGCCTTCACGGTGTAGTCGTGGGCGGTGGCGCCGTCCTTGATGGCGTCCCAGGCGTCCACGATGTTGATGCTGCCCGCGCCCTCCTCGTACGCCTGCACATTCTTGATGTGGTCGGCGGTCGAGGTCAGGGCCGTGCGCAGGGTGGCCGGGGTGAGGGCGATGCCCTTCTGCTTCGCGGCGGACAGCAGCAGCGCGGAGGCGCCGGCGGCCTGCGGGGACGCCATCGACGTGCCCTGGAGCATGGAGTAGCCGGCCGGCAGCGAGTAGCCCGCCTCGGCGACCGGGGAGCCCGGCAGCCAGGTCTGGGTGGTGTTGATCGCGGCGCCGGGGGCGACGAGGGTCGGCGTGAAGCCGCCGTCCTCACGCGGACCGCGCGAGGAGAAGGGCAGCAGCGCGTACTTCGTCGTCACGGCCGAGCCGTAGTTGGCGGCCCAGGTCTCCTTGGAGATGCCCGCGCCGACCGAGATGACCTTGTCGGCCAGGCCGGGGTCGCCGATGGTGTTCGCGCCGGGGCCGGAGTTGCCCGCGGAGATCACCAGCTGGACGCCGTAGGTGTCGATGAGGCGCGTGTAGAGCGCGGCGCGCGCGTTGTTGCCGTCGTTCAGCGCCGGGAGGCCGCCGATCGACATGTTGACGATGTCGACACCGCGGTTGACGACCAGGTCGATCATGCCCTCGGTGAGCGCCACGTTGGTGCAGCCGCCGGTCCAGGTGCAGGCACGGGACGAGACGATCTTCGCGCCCGGGGCCGCGCCGTTCATCCGGCCGCCGAACAGACCGTTGGCGGCGGTGATGCCGGCGACGTGCGTGCCGTGCTCGGACTCGATGACGCCGATGTTGACGAAGTCGACCTTCTTGCCGACCCAGTCGCCGCCGTAGGGGTCCATCGGCACGTCCTTGCGGATCTGCACGACGAACGGCTGGCGCTCGACGACGTCGGTCGCCGGGTTGTCGGTACCGAAGTAGCCGACCTGGTAACCGTCCTTGTACGGCTTCAGCGGCGTGTCGTCGGTGAAGTCGAAGTTGTTGTTCAGGTCGACGCGGACCGTACCGGCCGTCGCGTCGTACAGGATGCCCCAGGAGTCGGTGGTGTCACCGTCGCGGTTGGCGTCACCGGCCGCGTCGCCGCCGGTGGTGTACGACTCCTTGAACGAGCTGACCTGGAAGGAGCCCGCGGGCGCCGTCCAGGTGCGGCCACCGTAGGTGAAGGAGGTCCCGGAGACCGGGGTGACCATCGGGCGCCAGGTGTTGTCGCTGTCGACGATCGGGTCGGTCGACGTCACCCAGTCGACGATCTTGCGCTCGCCGGTGGTGGTCTTCTGGAGCGCCGGGTGACCCAGGTCCACGCCCGAGTCGAGGATGCCGATGGTGACCCCGCGGCCGTCCGCCTTCGGGTGGTCCTGCACGAAGTCGACGGCGCCCGTCTCGAAGGACGGGTTGTAAGGGTTCTCTGCGGGGGTGTTCTTGCCCGGAGCCGGGTAAGTGGCCTTGCCCGCGGCGGACTTCGCACCCTGGGCGGTGTCCGCGCTCGGCGTCGGGTCGTCGAGCTGGATCTCCTGCCGCAGGTCGATGGCCTGCACGGAGGACAGCTTCGCGGCGGCGGCGATGGCCGAGTCCGCCGCGCCCGTCGGGACGGTGGCCCGGACGTAGCCGAGCTTGTCGTAGGTGCGGCCCACGGAGCCGCCCTTGACCGCGTCCAGCTTGTCGGCGACCTGCTCGGTCTGGCCGGGCGCGGTCGCGACCATCAGCGTGACGGTCTTGTCGCCGTCCGCCTTGGCCGCGGCGAGGGCGTCGGCGTCGTCGGAGCCGAGCTTCTTGTCGGCGGACTTGACGCCCGGGTCGGCCGTGGCCGGTGCCTGGCCGGCGGAGAAGGCCATGGGGATCGGTCCGGCCGCGGAGAGCGCGGCCACCAGACCGGCGGCCACGGCTATGCGGACCACGCGTCTCGCGCCGGGTATCGGTTCACGCTGGGGGGTGAGGGTCATCGGCATCCCTTGTAGGTAAAGGAACGAGCGTGGAGCGACCGGACCCGTTCGGCCCTGGTCGCGATCGTCCGGATTGCGGCCCCGGACGATCGCTCAGCTTTACCCAGGAGGCAGGAGTTTGGGGAGGGTTGACCGAAACGATATGGATGTATGGGGAAAACCCGCGATGGACTTTAGGTGCGTAGCGGGCACCCTGTGACATTCCTGTGACCGTAGGTCGGATGAACTACGCGCGTAGTGTCCTTATTGGTGGGCGAGTGATCACGTCTCCGGCTAACGTCCCGGTGTGCGAAAGAAGTTGAGGGTGGCGGCCTACGCCGTCTGCGTCCGGGACGGACAGATCCTGCTGGCCCGCTCACCCGCCCCCGACGGGCCCCCGGAGTGGGTTCTGCCCGGCGGTGGCATGGAGCACGGCGAGGACCCCTACGACACCGTGCTGCGCGAGGTGACGGAGGAGACCGGCTACCGCATCGAGGTCACCGGCCTGCTGGGCATGCACTCCGTGCGCCACACCCTGGGCCGGGAGGGCCTGCGCCGCGCCACCGACCATCACGGCGTACGGATCGTCTACGAGGGCCGGGTGGTCGGCGGCGACCTGCGCAACGAGGTCGGCGGCTCCACGGACCTCGCCGCCTGGCAGCACCTAGACGCCGTGCCCGGCCTGAACCGCGTCCCGCTGGTCGACGTGGCCCTGGGGCTGTGGCGAGAGCGCCCGGTCGCGGGCCGCTTCACCGACGTGCGGGAGTAGGGCCGCTTCACCGACGCGCGTCAGTGGGGACGCCTCGCGGGCGCGCCGGAGTGGGGACGGCTCGCGACGGGCGCAGGCGTGGGGACGCCTCGCGGAGGCGGGCGCGCGGACGCCGCACGGCGGGTGTGGGCGCGAGCGCGGAGGCGCCCAGCAGGGGCGCGGAAATAGGTGCACTACCCCAGAAAATGAACACGCAGTGACCGTCTCCCGGCCATCCGGCGAGCGGCTCCGGGCGCCCCGGGTGGCCCAAGATCCACGTACGGCGATCGGTGCCGCGCGTTGCGGCCTGGTTCACGCACAGGCCACCCCCAGTGCCAAGCATCCGGTACGAGCGGGCAGTTCGCGCCCAGCGGCAGCCCGCGACCACTGCCGACGCGTTCGCACTCGGGGAGACGCGCCATGTCGCGCACACGCTCTGTCACCACGTCCACGCCGGGGGTCAACCGGCGCACCGTCCTCGCCGTCACCGCGGCCGCCTCCGTCTCGGCGGGCGTCGGCTACGCCCTGCGGCCCACCGACAGCCAGGCCGCGCCCGCCACGCACGCCCCGGCCGCCTCGTCCCGTGCCGTGACCTCCGCTCCCCTCGCCCCGTACACCAGGGGCACCACCCTCGCGACCGTCGCCGCCGCGCGCACGAGCTCCAACTACCGCCGCCTCGGCGACGGACCCGGCTGGCAGCGTGTCGTCCGGGACGACCTGGCCGCGCCCAAGGCGGGCCGCGCCGAACGCCGTACCGCGCTCGCGGCCTTCGTGCAGCTCACCGACCTGCACCTGATCGACAGCCAGCACCCCCTGCGGCTGGAGTTCTTCCGTTCGGCGGACGTCGCCCGCTGGCGGCCGCACGAGGCGCTGACCGTGCACGGCGCCGTCTCCCTCGTCGAGCGCGTCAACGCGCTGCGCGGCGCCCCCGTCACCGGTTCGCCGCTGCACTTCGCGATGACCACCGGCGACAACACCGACAACAACGCCCGCACCGAGCTGGAGTGGTTCCTGACCGTCATGAGCGGTGGCCGCATCACCCCCGACTCCGGTGATCCGCGGCACTACGAGGGCGTCCAGAACAGTGGCCTCAAGCTGTACTGGCAGCCCGACCACGCCGTGCGCGACGCCGACAAGCAGCGCGGCTTCCCGCACCTTGAGGGGTTCCTCGCCGCCGCGACCCGCGAGCTGCACAGCCCCGGCCTCAACCTGCCCTGGTACTCGACCGTCGGCAACCACGACGCCCTGCCGCTCGGCTGCTACGCGCACGGCGACCCCTACCTCGCCGAGTACGCGGTCGGCGGCAAGAAGCTCATGACCCTGGCCCCGGCCGAGGTGGAGAAGCTGGAGCGGACCATCTCGCAGGCCAAGGACCCCAAGGGTGTGGCCTTCCGTGACCTCCTCAAGGCGCACACCCGCGACATGCGCTCGGTCACCCCGGACGAGCGCCGCGCCCCCTACACCCCCGCCGACTACCTCAAGGCCCACCTCGACGCGGCCCACACCGGACCAGGGCCGGTCGGGCACGGCTACTCCTCCGCGAACCTGTTGGCCGGCACCCAGTACTACAGCTTCCGCATCGCCGACGACGTGCTCGGCATCAGCCTCGACACCACCGACCCCGGGGGCCACTACAACGGCTCGATCGGCACCGCCCAGTTGAAGTGGCTGGAGCGGACCCTGCGCGACAACGAGGGCTCCTACGCGATCGTCTTCAGCCACCACACCAGCGGCACGATGTCGAACACCCGCCCCGACCCGGCCCGCCCGCACGAGGCCCGGCACGGCGGTGCCGAGGTCGTCTCCCTGCTCGGCCGCCACCGGAGCGTCCTGGCCTGGGTGAACGGCCACATCCACAAGAACGTCATCACCTCGCACACGTCCTCCGCCGGGCACTCCTTCTGGGAGATCTCCACCGCCTCCCACGTCGACCACCCCCAGCTCGCCCGGGTCGTCGAGCTGGCCGACAACAAGGACGGAACCCTCTCCCTCTTCACCACCCTGATCGAGTCCGCCGCCCCGCACCGCACGGACTTCACCGACCTCTCCCAGACCGGCCTCGCGGCCCTCTACCGCGAACTGGCCTTCAACACCCCCGGTGCCCGCGCCGACAAGGCCGGCGAGGCCCGCGACCGCAACACCGAACTGCTGCTGAAGAAGGGCTGAAAGCCGCTCGACCGCCGTAAGCCGGGCAACCCCCGCCCCCCGCCCCGGGTCCCTCCCCTCGACCGAGCCCGACCAGGGCCGGCCGAGGAGCGCAGGGCGGAGGGGGAAGAACATGTCGGTACGTTCGCGACGTTCGGTACGTGCGGTGAGTTCAGTGCGTTCGGTACGCAAGGTCCTGGTCGGGGTGACGGCCGTGGCGTTCTCGACGGCGGCGCTGACGGTACCCGCGGTGGCGGCCGCTCCCGCCGCGGGCGGTCATCACGACGCGACCCGCCGGGCCGTCGAGGCCGCCGTCGCCGACGGCGTGCCCGGTGTCACGGCGACCGCGCAGGACGGGCGGAAGGTCTGGTCGACGACGGCCGGCGTGGGCGACCTCCGTACGGGCGGGCCGCGCTCGGCGGCCGACCGTTACCGCGTCGGCAGCATCACCAAGACCTTCGTGGCCACCGTGCTGCTCCAGCTGGAGGCCGAGGGCCGGCTGTCGCTGGACGACACGGTGGAGAAGTGGCTGCCCGGCGTGGTCCACGGGCACGGCCACGACGGCCGCCGGATCACCGTCCGCCGGCTCCTCAACCACACCAGCGGCATCTTCGACTACACGGCGGACGAGGACTTCGCCCGCACCTACTTCCTGAAGGACGGCTTCGACCGGCACCGCTACGACACGAAGAGGCCGGCCGACCTGGTCGCGATCGCGATGTCCCACCGTCCCGACTTCGCCCCCGGTGCCTCCTGGAACTACTCCAACACCAACTACGTCCTGGCGGGCATGGTGATCGAGAGCGTGACCGGCCGCTCGTACGCGACCGAGATCCGCGACCGCGTCATCGCCCCCCTCGGCCTGACCGCCACCTCCGTCCCCGGCACCCGGGTCACCGTCCCGCGGCCCAGCAGCCGCGCCTACTCGAAGCTGGCCCGGGCGACCACGGGCCCGACCTACGACGTCACGAGGCTGAACCCCTCCCTGGCCTCCTCGGCGGGTGAGATGATCTCCGACTCGGCCGATCTGAACCGCTTCTACCGGGCCCTGCTCGGCGGCCGGCTGCTCCCGCCGAAGCAGCTGAAGGAGATGCGGACCACCGTGAAGGCGCAGGGCATCCCCGACGCCGGCTACGGCCTCGGCCTCATCGACCGTGAGCTGGAGTGCGGTGTCCACGTCTGGGGTCACGACGGCGGAATCCATGGCTCCACCTCTTCGGCGGTGACGACCGCGGACGGCCGCCGTTCCCTGGCGTTCAACTTCAACGGGGACTGGTCCGGGGACGGTGACGCGGTGATCGAGGCGGAGTTCTGCCGTGATTGACGGGTAAGAACGGGCCGCGAAGGTGTGTAAGTGAGCAGACACAGACACGAAGCGCCATGTTCACGCGGATGCAATGTCCGTATCGCCTCATATCGGCTAACCCGCACTTCACGGGGATGGCTTGATATGTGTGCAAGGCGGGTGGTCATATGCGTACCGGACGCGGACTACGGGTCCTGTCGGTCTACGAGGGTTTCTTCTCCGGCGGTGCCCGGATTCTGCACACCGACGTGGTGCTGGGGCTGCGCGAGGGCGGTCAGTACCACCGGGTGCTGAGCATCCACGGGGAGGTGCACCGTGAGGCCACCCGGCAGCGGATGGAGGACGACGCCTGCTACCGGGCGTTGACGGCGGCCGGGGTGGCCGTGGGTTCCCTCGGCCACCCCGTCGACCCCAGGGACGATTCGGCCGTTTTCAGCGGCCCGCAGCTGGCCGAAACCGCCCGGGCCATGGCGGACGCCGATGTGATCCTGTCGCTCAAGGAGCAGCCCCTCGCCCTGCTCAACCAGGCGGGCCTGCCGCGCCGCCCGGTCGTGGTCTCCCTGCACCGCTCGGACCCCGAGAACCAGGGCCCCGCCCTGGACGAGCTGAAGGCAGCCATCGCCGACGGCACGGTCGCCGCCTGTGTCTGCTGCGCCGAGTCGACCCGGAACGCGTACGAGGCCGCCGGGGTGCCCGGGGAACTGCTGCACGTGATCCCGAACGGGGTGGATCTGCTCCGCTTCCGGCCCGACGCGGCCCGGCGGGTCGCGCTGCGCGCGGAGCTCGGCATCCCGGACGCGGCGCCGGTGATCGTCTTCGCCGCCCGGTACGCGGCGATGAAGAACGTCCCGCTGTTCCTGCGGGCCGCCCGCGCCTGGCTGCGCGACCGGCCCGACGGGCACGTGCTGATGTGCGGTGCGGGCATGACCGCGGTCAATCCGGAGCTCGCGGCGGACCTCGCGGACGCCTTCGGGGACGAGTGCCCCCCGGCCGGGCGGATGCACCTGCTGGGCGTGCGGCGCGACATGGAGGTCGTGTACGCCGGTGCCGACGTGGTCGCGCTGACCTCCGGCTGGGGCGAGGCGGCGCCGCTGTGCCTGATCGAGGGCATGATGTGCGGCGCCGTGCCGGTGACCACCGACGTCGGCGACAGCGCGGCGATCGTGGCCGGGCTCGGGTTCGTCACCCCGCCGGACCCGGAGGCCGTCGCCGGGTCCTGGCACGACGCGGTCACCGGCCGCCCCGCCCTCGCGGCGGCCCTCACCGCCAGTCGTGAGCGGTTCAGCCGTACGCGCATGATCGCGTCGTACGCCGAACTGATCGACCACGTGCACGCGGCGGCGGCCCGGTCGTCCCTGCCGGAGACGCTGTAGGGCCGGCGCGGACGGTCAGGGCGACAGGTCCGCGCGCGGGTCGATCGCCCAGTGACGGGTGTGCAGCACCCGGCCGGCGAACGTCACCTCGCCCTGCCCGAGCGGCCGGAAGCCGAGCGAGCGGCAGATGCCGTTCGAGGGTCCGTTTCCGGTCGCCGGGAAGGCGTGCACGACTCCCCAGCGGTTCTCGTCGCGGGCCTGTTCGAGCAGGATGCGGACGGCGCGCTTGCCCACGCCCCGGCCCTGGAACTCGGGCAGGACCATCCAGCCGATCTCGGACAGCGGGCCCTCGCCGGGGTCGTGGGACCAGAGGGCCACACTGCCGGCCACCACCTCGGGGGTGCCGGGATCGGGGACGATCATCCTGATCCAGGAGAGGTCGGCGGCCGCCTCCCGGGCGTCCCGGCGGACCTTGTCCTCGATGCCCTCGCGCGGCAGCGGACCGCCGAGCTCGGCCATCATCACCGGATCACACCGCATCCGGACGTAGGCGTCGACATCGTCCGGGGTGACGTTGCGCAGCCGCACGGGGCCTCCTCGTTCGGTCCGTCGTCAGTCCGACGATCGTTCCGGCCCGACGATCGTTCCGGTCCGCCGGTCCGCCGGTCCGCCGGTCCGCCGGTCCGCCGGTCCGCCGGTCCGCCGGTCCGCCGGTCCGCCGGTCCGCCGGTCCGCGGGTACGGGCGGCGGTGCCTCGTTGCGCGGGGCGAGCGGGCGGGCGACGCGATCGTAGTCGGCGGCGGCCGACGAGTGCGGTCGCAGTCATAGTCACAGCCGCAGTCACGGCCGCAGTCATAGTCGCAGCCGCAGCCGCGGTCGTGTTCACGGGTCCTGTCGCACGAGGAGGGGCCGCCGGTCCGGTTCCGGCGGCCCCTCCTCTCCCCTCCTGCCGTGCGACCCCTGTCCGTCACTACCGGGGCAGCACCACGACATGCGCGGCGGGCTCGCGGTCCCCGGACGCCATCAGGGCCGTACGGACCACCGCCGCCTGCTGTTCCATCGCCTCCCGGAGCTTCTTCGGGGTGACGTAGACCACCGTGATGCCCAGCCGCTCCAGGTGCTCGCGCTTGCGGGCGTACTCGGACCACAGCGCGTCCTCGTCCTGGCGCGGGGCCCGGGTGTCCAGCTCCATCGCCACCGCCTGCTCGGGCCAGTAGGCGTCCAGGCCGCCCAGATGCGGGCCTCCCGGCAGCCGCAGGTCCACGTTCCACACGGGGTCGGGCAGGCCGTACTCCCGGACCATCCGGTACAGGCGGTCCTCCGCGAACGCGCGGCCCTCGGCCAGCAGCGAGTCCACGGCGTCCACGACGTGCGGGCGGCCCAGCAGCTTCGCCTGGGTCAACTCGCTGACGACGGCAGCCGGTTCGCAGTGTCCGCCGCGTACCGCCTCGGTCAGCAGCCGACGGACGGTCTCCGCGTCCGAGAGCTCCGCCACCGCGTCGGCCAGGGCGCGCGGGACGGGCGCCACCGGCAGGCCCGTGACCTGCTGCGGGGTGGGGAGGGCGGGGGTGCGCACGATCCGCACGCAGCCGGTCGAACGCAGCCGGCGCAGTCGCGGGACCAGGACGTCGATCCGCTCCAGGGACGTCAGCGGGGGAGCGGAGGTGAGGCCGTGCAGGGCCAGAGCCGCCAGGCCCGTGATCATCGCCTCGGCGTACACCGGGCGGTGCGGGCCGCCGGCGTTCGGCTGGACCGGCACCGCGGGCCGCGACACCTCGCGGGCCGCGTACATCAGTACGCCGTGCAGCCGCTCCTCGCTGGTCGGCGGACCGGGGTGGAGCAGGTACACGTTCGGCAGGAGCTGCTGCCAGGGGCCGCCGTCGCGGCACTGCTCGTTGGTCTCCGAGGGCGAGACGCCGTGTGCGCGGAGCTGGCCGCCCGTCAGGACCCGGCGGTGCACACCGGAGGGGTGATGCACGGGGCGGGGGGAGAGCGGGGGGACCGGGGGGAGCGGGGTGTTGTGGTTCATGACCGGGAGATTCCCGCGTCCGATCCGCCCTTTAACCGCTGTTACACGCTCGTCGACAAATCCGGACAAGATGGCGCTAAAGGACGAGTGTTCGGATGCCGAGTAGGCACGGAAAACCCCTGGTCCGTTCGGGTCGGACCAGGGGTTACGGCTGCTATTGCCTGAATTCCGTAACGGCTACGGAGCGCACAATCCCTGGGGTGGGATCAGCCGGCCGCCGCCGCGTCGCACGCCTGTCCACGCAACGCCCGTGCCAGGTCGTCCCGCGACTCCAGCACCAGCCGGCGCAGCGCCGGAGCCGCCTTCTCGTGCGCCGACAGCCACGCGTCGGCGGCGTCCAGCGTCGCCTGGGAGTCCTGGAGGGACGGGAACAGACCGCGCACCACGTCCATGCCGATCTGGATCGAGCGCTGCGACCACACCCGGTCGATGACGGCGAAGTACTTCTCCGTGTACGGCGCGAGCAGGTCCCGCCGCGAGGGCTGGTCGAAGCCCGCGATCGTGGCCTCGACCAGCGCGTTGGACAGCGCGTCCGACTCGACCACCTGCGCCCAGGCCTGCGCCTTGACCGCCGCCGAGGGGCGCGCGGCGAGACAGCGGACCTGGTGGCGCTTGCCGGACGCCGTGTCGTCGCGGGCCAGTTCGGCCGCGAGGACCGCCTCGTCCGCCGCACCGTGCGCCGCCAGCGGCTCCAGGAACGCCCAGCGCAGCTCCTGGTCGACCGTCAGCCCGTCGATCTTCGCCGTCCCCTCCAGCAGCCCCTGGAGCAGCTGGAGATCGGCCGGACCGGACGCCACCGTCGCGAAGAACCGCGCCCACGCCAGCTGGTGCTCACTGCCCGGCTCGGCCAGCCGCAGTTCCGTCAGCGCGCCCTCCGCGAGCAGCCGCTCGCCGGTCTCCCGCCACTGCGGCGCCACATAGTGGACCAGCGCCGAGCCGGCCCACGCGTGCAGCATCTGGAGCACGCCGATGTCCGACTCGCGCCCCGCGAACCGCAGCACCAGGTCGACGAAGTCCCGCGCCGGCAGCAGCGCGTCCCGGGTCAGGTTCCACAGTGCCGACCAGCACAGGGCGCGGGCCAGCGGGTCGGTGATGTCGCCGAGGTGCTCGCGCAGCGCCGCCAGCGAGGTGTCGTCGAAGCGGATCTTGCAGTAGGTCAGGTCGTCGTCGTTGACGAGGACCAGCTCCGGAGCCTGCGCGCCGGCCAGCTCCGCGACTACCGTACGCGGGCCGTCGACGTCCGCCTCCGCGCGCGCGTACCGCTCCAGGGCGCCGTCCGCCGTGCGCCGGTACAGGCCGATCGCCACCCGGTGCGGGCGCAGCTCGGGGTGGGACTCGGCGGCCTCCTGCAGCACGGCCAGCTCCGTGATCCGGCCCTCGGCGTCCAGCAGCACCTGCGGGGTCAGGGAGTTGACCCCGGCCGTCTGGAGCCAGGACCGGGCCCAGGCGGCCATGTCCCGGCCGCTGGTCTCCTCCAGCACCGACAGCAGGTCGCCCAGCCGGGTGTTGCCGTAGGCGTTGCGCTTGAAGTAGCGCCGGGCGCCCTCCAGGAACGCGTCCTGGCCGACGTACGCCACCAGCTGCTTCAGGACGCTCGCGCCCTTGGCGTAGGTGATGCCGTCGAAGTTGAGCTTGGCGTCCTGGAGGTCGCGGATGTCCGCGGTGATCGGATGCGTGGAGGGCAACTGGTCCGCGCGGTAGGCCCAGGCCTTGCGGCGGTTGGCGAAGGTGATCCAGGCGTCGGTGAAGCGGGTCGCGCCGACGTTGGCGAACGTGCCCATGAAGTCGGCGAACGACTCCTTCAGCCACAGGTCGTCCCACCACACCATGGTGACCAGGTCGCCGAACCACATGTGCGCCATCTCGTGCAGGATCACGTTGGCGCGGCTCTCGTACGAGGCCTGCGTCACCTTCCCGCGGAAGATGAACTCCTCCCGGAAGGTCACCAGCCCCGGGTTCTCCATCGCGCCCAGGTTGTACTCGGGCACGAACGCCTGGTCGTACTTCCCGAACGGGTACGGGTAGTCGAAGTGGTCGTGGAAGAAGTCCAGGCCCTGCTTGGTGACGAGGAAGATGTCGTCCGCGTCGAAGTAGGGCGCCAGGCCCTTGCGGCACAGGGCGCCGAGGGGGATCTCCAGCGTCGAGCCGTCGGCGAACGTGCGGGAGTACGAGTCCGTCACGTAGTGGTACGGGCCCGCCGTCACGCACGTGATGTACGTCGAGATCGGCTTGGTCTCGGCGAACCGCCAGACCCCGTCGGAGAGTTCCCCGGCCCCGTTGCTCCACACGACCCACCCCTCCGGCGCCCGCACCTCGAAGCGGAACGGGGCCTTGAGGTCGGGCTGCTCGAAGTTGGCGAAGACCCGACGGGAGTCGGCCGGCTCGTACTGGGTGTACAGGTACACCTCGCCGTCCTCGGGGTCTACGAAGCGGTGCATGCCCTCGCCGGTGCGGGAGTAGGCGCACTGCGCGTCGACGACGAGCTCGTTGTCCGCGGCGAGTTCCTCCAGCAGGATCCGCGACCCGTCGAAGACCGTCCCCGGGTCGAGGTCCCTGCCGTTCAGTGAGACGGCCGTCACCTCCGGCGCGACCAGGTCCGCGAAGCTCGACGCACCCGGCTCGTCGCAGCGGAAGCGGATCGTGGTCACCGAGCGGAAGGTGCGCGGCTCCTCGTCCCCGTCGCCGAGGGCGGACCGCAGGTCGAGGGACACGTCATACCCGTCGACGGACAGCAGGGCGGCCCGCTCCCGGGCCTCGTCGCGGGTCAGATTCTCACCGGGCACGGGCGGCACTCCCTCTGGACATGTCGGACACGTCTGTATACGTCACGGATGCGACGGATTGGATACGTCTTGGATGCGGCGGAACAGGACCGATCCTGCCATGCGCCCCTGACGCCGGGCATCCGGGAATGGGGTGGTGGAGGTCGGTGTTGCGACTGCCAAAGACCGCATCCCTAGGAGAGCCATGTCCGACACCGCGACCGCTTCCGCCAAGACCCCCGTCGACTTCTGGTTCGATCCGCTGTGCCCCTGGGCCTGGATGACGTCCCGGTGGGTGCTGGAGGTGGAGAAGGTCCGCGACATCGAGGTCCGCTGGCACATCATGAGCCTGGCGGTACTGAACGAGAACCGGCTGGACGAACTGCCGGAGGAATACCGCGAGATGCTCGCCACCAAGGCGTGGAAGCCGGTACGTGTGGTGACCGCGGCCTGGCAGAAGCACGGCGCCGACGTCCTCGGCCCGCTCTACACCGCCCTCGGCACCCGCATCCACAACAACGAGGAGGGCCCCACCCTGGAGGCCGTCGCCGGCGCGCTCGCGGACGTCGGCCTGCCCGCCGACCTGATCGAGTACGCCGACCAGGAGGACTTCGAGTTCGACGCCGAGCTGCGCGCCTCCCACAAGGAGGGCATCGAGAAGGTCGGCCAGGACGTCGGCACCCCGGTCATCGCCGTCCCCGGCCCCGACGGCGAGCAGATCGCCTTCTTCGGCCCGGTCGTCACCCCCGCCCCCCAGGGCGAGGAGGCCGCCCGCCTCTGGGACGGCACCCTCGCGGTCGCCTCGGTCCCGGGCTTCTACGAGATCAAGCGCACCCGCACCAAGGGCCCCGACTTCAGCAACCTCTGAGCGGCGGCGGCCGCCATGTGACGGTCACTCCGCCTCGGGCGGGGCGGGCACACGGAACTTCTCCGGCAGGCTCGCCCCGTCCCGCTTGGCGTACCAGCGCTGGAAGCGGAGGCAGCCGACGGCGGTGCAGCGCCAGTAGTCGTGCACGTACGGCACCTCGACGATGGATCTGACGGCGTCCTTCTCCTCGTCCGTCAGCGGCCTGAAGTCCTGCATGTCGCCACAGTTGCGGCAGTCCAGGTACTTGGTGGACACACGTGCCTCCGTCCCGTCGCCCTTCCCCTGTCACCGGACCTCTCGTATCACCGGGACGGGGGCGCGCGCCACGGCACGCGAAGACCCCCGCGAGTCACGTCCTCGCGGGGGTCTCCTTCTTTCCGCCCGCCTGCGTGAAAGGTGAGAAGACGATCACGAGGCAGGACGACACACGGCAACCCTTATTGCACATTGATTGCAACTACACGTTAGCAACAAAAAGGCCCTCACGGGTGCGGCGTGAGGGCCTTTCGGATGGTGGAGCGCGGTCAGCTCCGGGCGCGCGCCCGCTGCCAGGCGTAGCCGACGGCCGCGAGGGCCAGCGTCATCCCGCCCGTCGAGTACAGCTGCACCCGGGTGCCGGGCTCGCGGGCCATCAGTACGAAGATCGCCACCATGCCGGCCAGCGCGATCCACGTCAGCACGGGAAACGCCCACATCCGCACGACCAGCTTCTGCGGTGCCTCCCGCTCCAGCCTGCCGCGCAGCCGCAGCTGCGAGACGGCGATGAAGATCCAGACGACCAGGATGACCGCGCCGATCATGTTCAGCAGCCAGGGGAAGACGTCGTCGGGCCGCCAGTAGCTGAGCACCACGCAGACGAAACCGAAGACGCAGGAGGTGAGGACGGCGACCCGTGGCACCCCGCCGGACACCTTCGCCAGCGACTTCGGGCCCTGCCCGCGCGCCACCAGCGAGTACGCGATGCGCGAGGAGCCGTAGACGTTGGCGTTCATCGCGCTCAGCAGCGCCACCAGCACGACCACGTTCATCAGTTGGCCGGCGCCCGGGATGCCGAGGTGGTCGAGGGCGGCGACGTACGGGCCCTTGTCCACGACCTCCTTCGCGTCCCAGGGGACGAGAGTGACGATCAGTGCCATCGATCCGACGTAGAACAGCGCGATGCGCCACATCGCCGTTCGGACCGCGCTCGCCACGCCCCTGACCGGGTCCTCCGACTCGGCGGCGGCGATGGTGACCGTCTCCAGGCCGCCGTAGGCGAAGACCGACGCGAGCAGGCCGATGACCAGGCCCTCGCCGCCGTGCGGGAGGAAGTCGGTGAGGTTCGAGGCGCCCGGGGAGTCGGTGCCCGGCAGGACACCGGCCACGGCCAGTACGCCCAGCACCAGGAACAGGCTGATCGCGCCGACCTTCAGGGCCGCGAACCAGAACTCGAACTCACCGAAGTTCTTCACGGCGGCCAGGTTCGCCCCGCAGAAGACGACCATGAAGAGGGCCACCCAGGCCCACTCCGGCGTGCCCGGCAGCCAGCCGGTGACGATCTTCGCGGCGCCGATGCCCTCCAGGCCGACGGCCGTGCACAGCAGGACCCAGAAGGACCAGCCGGCGGTGAACCCGGCCCAGGGGCCGATCGCCCGCTCGGCGTGCGCGGAGAAGGAGCCCGAGGACGGGTACGCGGCGGACATCTCGCCGAGCATCCGCATCACCAGCATCACGAGGAGACCGGACAGGGCGTAGGCGATCACGATCGACGGCCCGGCCGCGGCTATACCCGCGCCGGAGCCGACGAACAGGCCCGCGCCGATCACGCCGCCGAGGGCGATCATCGACAGGTGACGCTGCTTGAGGCCGTGGGAGAGGGAGGCGCTCTCCTGCTGCGGAGCTGCCTCCGTGGTGGTACTGGGCATGGGCGCGGCTCGTCCAGTGCGATAGGCGGGCAAAAACGCCCACAGTCTGGGCAGGCCGTCCGCCGACACGAAGAAGCCGCCCAGTATCCGGACAGCTGCTGTACGCAGGGTGAATCACCGGTTACGGCATGGGGGGTGGACGGGGGGCTGACGCTCTTCGGCTGACCGGCTGACCGGCTGACCGGCTGACCGGCTGACCGGCTGACCGGAAGGCCGGAGAGGGCCGGGGTCGGGCGGCGCCCCGCCTTGCCCACGTCCGGGTTGGCGAAACCCTACAGGCGCCCGTCGTACCACCCCCGTTGCCCATGCCACCCGACCTCAGTGACCGGCATCACGTCGTACCACGCGTAACCGGCTTCCTTTGTGCGAAGCCCACCAAGGCCTTGATCCCCCCTTTGTCGAACGCTGACGGTGATCACCCCGCGACCACTGGGATAGCGTCACGATGTCCCTCGCTGCCCTCACCCCGCGGAGTCCCCATGAGCACCGCCGCCGCCACTGCCACCGCCCGGCCCGGGCAGGTCCTCGCCGACCTGCTCCCCGCGTCCCGCGTCCGGGACATCGCTCTCGTGCTCGGCGGCGCCGCGCTCACCGGCCTCGCGGCCCAGCTCTCGGTCCCCGTCCCGGGCTCCCCGGTGCCGGTCACCGGCCAGACCTTCGCGGCTCTGCTGGTCGGCACCTCCCTCGGCGCCGGCCGCGGCTTCCTCGCCCTCGCCCTGTACGCCCTGGCGGGCGTCGCGGGCGTGCCGTGGTTCGCGGAGGGCACCTCCGGCTCCGCCGCGCCGTCCTTCGGCTACGTCATCGGCATGCTGCTCGCGTCCACCGTCGTGGGCGCCCTGGCCCGTCGCGGCGCCGACCGCTCCGTCCTGCGCACGGCGGGCACGATGCTGCTCGGCGAGGCGATCATCTACGCCGTCGGCGTCCCCTACCTGGCCCTCGCCACCGGCATGTCCGCCACCGCCGCGATCGCGGCCGGCCTCACCCCGTTCCTGATCGGCGACGCCCTGAAGGCGGCCCTGGCGATGGGCGCGCTGCCCGCCGCCTGGAAGATCGCCAAGCGCTGACGTCGTTGGCGTCGCGGTCGCGGTCGCGGTCGCGGTCGCGGTCGCCTAGCCGCTGACGCCGTTCGCGGGAAGAGACGCGCCGGGGGCCGGGGTGCGTGGCGCACCCC